>VAXU01000016.1 GCA_005885125.1 Actinomycetota bacterium | reverse complement strand
TTCAGTACGGCCAGGACGCGCCAGGCCAGGTGTTGGAGGGCTGGCAGCGACAGGCCGGGCGGGCGGCGATCGCGGTGCCTTACTGGGATGCCGTCGCCGCGCTCAACACGCCGACCGTGATTCACGGCGAGTGGCTCCCGGGGTTCGCCGGCGACGGTAGCCCGCTGGACGCCGCGGCCGTCACGGAGCGCCGCGACGCGTTCCTCCGCGCCGCCCTCGATCAGCTTCCGACACCAATCAGCTGACCGCGGCGCTGCGTTGCAGACACGCGGACACCGAGACCCCCGCTCACCGATCCATCCGCACGCTCGCTCAGGGCACATTGCGGAACACTCGCGCACGCGGTGACTCTTGAGCCCGAACCCGGAAACGGTTAACCGGAGCCCACCGAGGGACACCCGCAGCCATCCGACCCGCCGGCACCTAGTGCGGCAAGAGACCGTCGCGGTACCGCGTCGGCTGCGCTGGCGGGAACCGAGCGTACGCGAGTCCGTTGTCCTGGGTGTCCTCGGGCGCGCTCGCGTTGTACCGACGCGCGACCTCATCGGCGCAATAGAACCCCCACGGCCCGTCCTTCTGGAACTGCCGCGACGACGCGGCGAGGATCACACACCGCTGAGCGCCCACGCCGACGAACACGTGGCGGGTCTCCGGCGGACAGTGCACGAAGTCCCACTGCCTGAGCGGTCGCTCTTGCCCTTCGACGATCAGCAGCGCCTCCCCCGCCAGCACGAGGAAGTCCTCTTGCTCCGTCTCCCAGTGGTACGTCCCGTTTGGCTCCCCCGGCGGAAGCACCTGGATCGACATGCCCAGCATCGGGAAGTACGTCTCAGCCTCAAACTCGTCACATCCTGTCAACGGCAGGCTGTCTCCACGGCCCGGTCGATGGAACCAGCGCGCATCGCGCGCGTTCATGGCGCACCAGCCGGTGCTCGCAGGGACGAGTCCGGCACCATCGTCCCGTAGCTGCGCTTCAGAAAGCATCGGCCGATAATTCTGCCCGCTCGGGTGACGTCGCGAACGCTGGCCCACGCGAGTCGCGCCTCCCCGGCGATACTTCGACCTTGCTCCTTGGTGAGTGGCGAGCGTGGTGGTCAACAACCGGATGCGAGCAGCTGAGCGAGCTGCTACACCAGAGCCGGGATCCCTTCGAGGATGCGCTTTTCGCGCTGAGGCCGAACCTCGACTCTTCGCCCTCGCCCGACGCCTCCACGAGGGGGCGACCGTCGTCGATGTGCAGACCGCTCTGCACGATCTGCGGAGAAGCCACGTCCCGAACGTATGGGTCGGAAGTGGAGGAGCCGCGACCGCGCGGTCGCCAGGAAGGTGTTCGCCAGCCTGGTATCGATGCCGTGTGTGCTGGGCAAGGAGGTCGAGCTCGTGCGCTTCCCGGCCGAGAGCCACGAGCTGACGCGCTCGGGATCGCCCGTCCATCGCGTGATGCGCTTCGAGATCCTGCTCGACTGGTTCGACCGCTATCTGAAGGACGGCCTGATCGGCCTGTTCAGAGGGCGGCTGCCTGGACGACAGCCGCCCGCTCTCAGTCCCGTCACCTAGGGCGCGAGCTGCACCTGCGCTTGGTTCCCACTGAAGGTGAATACCGCTCCGACCGGAAGGGGCGGATTGGGAATGTTCGCCGAAGTCACGGTCACGGACACGAAGTTCGAGTGCCCGTACATGCCCGACGACGGCAGTGCCACCGAGATCGTCGCCGTCTCCGCGCCGCCGATGATGTTGACGCCCGTCATCGTGAGCATGCCGCCGCTCGGGTACCAGCTCGCGACTTCACCTGAGGCGTGCGCAGCAGCATTTGGCCCGCCACGACCGACATGGATGCAATCGGTCATCTGGTAATCACCGCTCGCGCCGCCCGGATCGAGCTCTGCCCAGAACCAAAAGGACGGCCCCGGCACCGCATTGGCCGAGATCTCGACCTGGTACACCGCCCCAGGCCCGTAATCGGCTCTTGCCCCCGCAGCCGTTCCGAAGAACAGCGCGGCTCCTACCAGCAGGCCGGCCCCAAGAAGCAGCACGACCTTGCGCCGTTTCGCCATTGTTCCTCCCCTCATTGTGGCCGCATCACCACTCAGACGCCAGAAGTTTCGCGGTTTGCAAGGCGGCCGTCAATGTTGCGTTGGTCGTCGAGGAGGTACGCCGTGATGCGAGGGGCCTGCGCATCCGATTCGATAACCGCGCGTCGACACGATTTCGAACGAAGCGAACGCGAAGACCACCGGCGATATCTGGTGGCTGAGCGAGTCTCTCTAGCGCGGTCGAGGGGAACCTTGCACGGGTCCGATTCCCGCCGCCTCCACCTTTCCGCCGCAACCGAGCCCAGCTGCGGCTCGTCAGCGCAGCTCAGCGAGGCGCTGCGCCACGACATCCGCGTGCGGTAGACGCGCCTCCTCGCCCTCGCGCATGAGCGCAAGAACGGATGCGGCAAGGGCTGCCCGGAGCGGTCCAGGCTCGATAGCGCTGACGTGCGCATGTTCGAATCGAGCGAGCGTCTCAGCGGAAAGGTCGTCGTAGCCGCGCGCCTGCACGGCGGGCAGCCCCTGGCGGAGGCACGCAAGCGACAGTGCGTGGTCGCGCACGGCACCGACGTAATGTTCGGCTTGCCAGACACGCCCGCGCTCGATGCACGCGCGCGCGTGCAGCGCGTAGATGACGCCCCAGCCGAAGAGGTCGTGCGCGACTGACGGCGTGGGAATGAAGAGGTTCCCTGCGACCCGCGGTGTGGAAACCTCGGAGTCGCCCGCGGCGGTCTCGCCGAACAGAAGCCGGAATCGTGGCCCGGCGGGACGAAACTGAGCCGCCGGCGTCATCGAGAGGTCGAACTGAAGCGCGTCCGGTAGCAGGAACACGCGATAGGTCGTCGGACCGCGCTCGAGGTCGGCAAGGTGCACCGCGTCCCGCTCGCCGATGAGCGTGCGCGCCCAGTCGTCGAGCACCTCAGCGGCCGGCACGTCATCAGCGATGCCGAAGGTGAGATCCAAGTCGGAGAACCGGTCGCCGCCGTCCACGGCCAGCGAGCCCACGGCGGCTCCAGCGACGACGCGCTCATCCTCCTCCGCGAGCTGCAGCACGTGCTCGCGGAGAGCATCCCGCTGCTCAACGGTGAACACGAGCCGCGATCCTAGCGCTGCATGGGATCGACCTACACGTCGTTAACGCCGTGGCAGTTGCGGCGGGCAGCGAGGACAAGATCCATCTTGCCCAACCCGTAAGGAATCTTGCACGGGTCCGATTCCCGCCGCCTGCATCGGAGCGCGGGCTCTAACGTGCGCACTCCGCGGCCGCGCTCCGCGCCGCCGCTAACGCTGCGCGACTCCTCGCCGTCGGCTTTCGTCGCAAAGGCTCGGTTCTGTCCTCGCGCCTCCCCCGGCGCGGTGGAAAATTGTCCGATGTTCTCGTGGACGGTGATCGCGACCACGGGTGAGCGGTTCAGCGAGTTTGCGCCGTACGTGGCCTCCGTGAACGACGCCGGCACGGTGGCGTTCCAGGCGGCGTTACGGGGCGGGGGCACGGGGGTCTTCACCGGTAGTGGCGGGGCGGTCGAAGAGGCCGCCGCTGGGTCAGCCCTCCTGGCCGGTGTCACGAGCCACCCGGACCTGAACAACAAGGGGGCCATGAGCTTCTACGGCGATCTCCGGGGCAGCGGCGGCCAGGGCGTCTTCCTTCTCCGTGACGGGCGCCTGGAAACTGTGGCGGACACTCGTGGTCCATTCGAGTCCATCGGCCCGCTGGGTCCCACGATGAACGAGGCCGGCACTGTTGCCTTCCGCGCTGACCGCGCGGCGGGGGTGAGCGGGATCTTCACGGCAGACGATGCGAGCGTCGCCACCGTCGCGGACACCGAGGATCTCTGGGGACGGTTCCACGGCCTGCCCGTGATCACCAGCGGCGGGACGGTGGTGTTCCGGGCCGACCGGAAGGATGGCGTCCAGGGCATCTACGCCGGCGGCCGTGAAGGACCCATCCGGACCGTCGCGGAGACCGGGGACATCTTCGAGGCCCTCGCACCCTTCCCGTCGGTCAACGACCACGAGACCGTGGCGTTCGCGGCCACGCTCCGGGCTGGTGGTGCGGGGATCTTCACCGAGGACGACGGCCGGTTCACCCGGATCATCGACACGGACGGCGCGTTCGAGGCGTATCGCGGCGCCCTGA
Organism: Actinomycetota bacterium; assembly: GCA_005885125.1. Lineage (GTDB taxonomy): Bacteria > Actinomycetota > Thermoleophilia > Gaiellales > Gaiellaceae > 3-1-20CM-4-69-9. The sequence goes on along the minus strand of VAXU01000016.1, from coordinate 8,594 downwards.
TCACCAACGCCGGTGCAGTGGTGTGCATCGCCACGCCGCGGGGCGGGAGCCTCGGCCTCTTCGCCGGCCCGGACCCGGAGGCGGACCGGATCCTGGCTCTCGGAGACGCGCTGCTCGGCTCCGCCGTCGCGGACTTCGCGTCGAACCCGGTCTCGGTCGATGCCGCCGGCCACGTGGCCATCCGTGCGAGCCTCGCGGACGGCAGGCAAGTGATCGTAAGGGCCGATCCGGCCTTGTGATCCGACCGGACGCGAGCCTGCTGGCTCCGCAGGATCCTGTGCGGGTTCGATTCCCGCCGCCCTCCATATATTCGGTCGGCTCGTTGCCTACGTGGCATTCGTGCCGGCTGACATACGGTCGTACGAGTGGGCTCCGCGCTCACTTGGAGTCGGTGGGCACACGGGAGGGACAAGCCGAGGTTTCATCCGTGCGGCCTGATATTACCTTCATGACTGTGAAGACGTCCCCAGACGCCAAAGTGACCCGGCTTGACCGCTGCGCAATCGAGTGCGTCGAGCCCGAACGGGTTCAAGCCGTTCTGGAGCGGTTGCCGAGCGAGGGCGTGTTCCAGGACCTTGCCGAAACGTTCCGCGTCCTCTCCGACCCTGGCAGGGTCCGACTGATCTCCGCCCTCCTGGAAGCGGGCGAGCTATGCGTCTGTGACCTCGCCGCCGTCACGGGCCTTTCGCAGACCGCCTGCTCGCACAACCTGCGCCTGCTCAGGTCGAGCCGACTCGTCCGATACCGCAAGCAAGGCCGGAACGTCTACTACTCGCTCGATGACGCGCACATTCGGCTGCTGCTCGATGTCGGCCTCCAGCACGTTAGTCATGAGGAAGGCGAGGCATGACCCAGCTTCCGCTGATTCAGACGCCTCTGGTTGCAGCTCCACTGGCTGCTACGGAACGGGCCAAGGTTGAACGGCAGGCGCGACTGCTCGCATGGGGCGGGATTGGCTACCACTTCGTGGAGTTCGCTGTCGCGCTCGTTGCCGGAATTGCGGCAGGCTCCATCGCGCTGATCGGTTTCGGTGCGGACAGCTTGATCGAGGCGCTTGCCGGCTTTGTAGTGCTCTGGCTGTTCACGGGTTCTCGCGTCGGCTCCGAGCGTGCGGAGCGCCGTGCGCAGCAGTTGATTGCAGCGAGCTTCTTCATCCTGGCTGCCTATGTCGGCGTCGAGTCGATCCGCACGCTCGCCGGTGGCCACGAGCCGAGTCCAAGTTGGCTAGGGATCGGGCTTGCCGCTTTCACTGCGCCGACAATGCCGTTGCTCGCGCATGTGAAGCGGGGCGTGGGGCAGAAGCTCCAGTCCGCGGCGACCGTGAACGAGGCAGCTCAGACGCAGCTATGTGCCTACCTCTCGGTGGCGCTCTTGGTTGGGCTGCTCGCCAACGCACTCTTCGGGTGGTGGTGGGCCGATCCCGCCGCTGCGCTTGTGATCGCGTCGGTAGCGGTCCGTGAAGGACGTGAGTCCTGGCGCGGCGAAGCTTGTTGCGACACTTGCTGATGAGCGAGGACCCGCACTCCGGCCACTCTCACAGCGTCACGAGCGAAACCGATACGCGTCGGCTCACGATCGCTCTCGGTCTGATCCTCGCCTTTATGGCTGCGGAAGTAGTCGCTGGCATCCTTGCGCACTCGCTGGCGTTGCTATCGGACGCGGCCCACATGCTCACGGATGCTGGAGCGCTCGGCTTGTCGCTCGTGGTGATCCGGCTCGCTGCGCGTCCGTCGAAGGGAGACCTCACTTTTGGCCTAAAACGGACGGAAATCTTGAGCGCCCAGGCGAACGGGGCGACGTTGCTCGTCCTCGCGGGCCTAATCGTCTACGAGGGCATCCGCCGCCTTGTCGTGCCACCCCAGGCCCAAGGAACGGTGATCCTGATCGTGGCCCTTGTCGGCATCCTCGTCAACGTCGTCGCCACTTGGCAGCTTTCGGAGGCGAACCGCGCGAGCATGAACGTCGAAGGGAGCTTCCAGCACATCCTCACGGATTTGCTCGCGTTCATCTTCACGGCTATCGCCGCTGTCGTGATCCTGACAACGGGATTCATCCGCGCAGACGCCATCGCATCGTTGATCGTCGCCGCGATCATGTTCAGAGCCGCCTACGGGCTATTGAGGGACTCGGGGCGTGTCCTCCTAGAAGCAGCGCCGGAGGGAATGAGCGTTACGGAGATTGGCGAGGCACTCGCGCGGCATCCACATGTGAGCGACGTACACGACCTCCACGTTTGGACCATCTCGTCAGGCTTTCCGTCTCTCTCGGCCCACGTGCTCGTCCATCCTGGAGATGACTGTCATGCCATTCGCCGTGAGCTAGAGCAGATGCTCCAACAGCGGTTCGACATCGAGCACACGACGCTCCAAGTCGATCACGAGACCCCGCGCGTCCTCCGCATCGGCGCTGCAGCATCCGAGCACATCGGGCATTGACCGCGAAACCGCTTGCGGCGGGCCGCTTGACCCTATCTGCCTGCAGGAACCTCGCGCACCGTGTGCCAACTGTCCCATGTGATGCGGAGGATCACGAGCGTGATGATGAGGCCGATGATCGGGTCCGCGATCGGAAGGCCCAACCCGACAACGGCGGCGCTCGCCAAGACGCCGAGGCTGACGAAGCCATCAACGCGCGCATGGTTGCCGTCGGCTACGAGAGCAGGACTGTTCAACCGTTCGCCAGCGCCCGTCCGGATCTGCGCCGCGATCTCGTTGCCGACGAACCCGATGACGCCGGCCGCCGCGAGCCACCACAGGTGCGTGAGCGTGTGCGGGTGGATAAAGCGGAGGATCGTCTGAACGAGGGCGACGAGCGCGCTCGCGAAGATCGTCAAGACCACGGCGAGGCCTGCCCATCGCTCGCCGCGGGCGCTGCGTAGGAAGAACGCGAGCCCGAGCGGAATCGCGGTGAGCGCATCACCGAAGTTGTGAATCAGGTCAGCCAGTAGCGCAACGCTGAGCACGAGCACGTAAATCGCCGTCTGCGCCGCAGCCGTGACCGTGAGAACCGCGAGACTGACGGATACGGCCTTGATCCCTGCCCGCGAGCGAAGGATCGAGCGATCCACGAGTCCATGCGAGTGGCCGTGGCCCTGGCCGTGCTCGTGGCTATGACCGCGCTCGTGCGCCTCGGTGACCGGCTCCGAAGGATGCAGACCGAGAGTGAAATGACGATGCGTCCCGGCGTGCGGGTGCTTATGGACGTGATGCCCATGCCGGTGCGGTACGTCAACGCTCATCTTCGGAATACGGTAGCGCCGGGACAGGCGGCGCGTTCCGCTGCGAGGAACATGGCGACCCAGTTCCGTGAAAAGCGGGTCAGACCCGGAGGGTCTGACCCTTGTCCCCGTCCGCTAGCGTCCGCGCGTGACCGCGGTTCCCCTGCGCCGAAACCGCGACTTCGTGCTGCTCCAGACGGGGCAGCTGCTCTCGAGCGTCGGAACGCAATCGACGTCGATCGCCTATCCGCTGCTCGTGCTCGGCGTGACGCACTCGGCGGCGAAGACGGGCATCGTTTCGTTCGCGCGAGCGCTCCCCTGGGCGCTGCTCGCGCTCCCCGCCGGGTTGGCGGCCGACCGGTGGAGCCGCAGGCGGCTGATGATCGCGGCCGACTGCGTGCGCGTGGCCGCGATCGGGACGCTCGCCGCGACGATCCTGCTCCACCGACTCGCCTACTGGGAAATCGTGCTCGTCGCCGTCGTCGAGGGCAGTGGCAGCGCCCTGTTCTCGGCCGCCCGGGCGGGCGCGCTGCGCGCTGTCGTGCCGGCACGCCAGCTGCCGGCGGCCGCGGCCACGGAGACCGGCCGGGGAGCGGTGGTGAGTCTCGGCGCCCCACCCCTCGGCGGAGCGCTCTTCGGCGTTGCGCGTGCGCTCCCATTCCTCGTCGACGCGATCTCGTACGCCTTCTCGACGCTCTCGCTGCTCGCGATGCGAACACCGTTTCAGGAGAAACGCGAAGCAGACCTCGCCCCGCTGCGCACGCGGCTCGCCGAAGGCTTCCGCTTCATGTGGGGCCGACCGTTCCTACGGACGTGCGCGCTTCTCTTCGGGCTCGCGAACTTCATCGGCCTCGGCGTGCTGCTCGCCGTCGTCGTCATCGGCAGGCGGCAGGGGCTGTCGGGAGGCGAGGTCGGCGCTCTCGTCGCCGCCTTCGGCGCCTGCCTGCTGCTCGGCTCGTTCCTGTCGCCGCTCGTTCGCCGCGTTCTCCCGGTCCGAGGCGTCCTGGTGCTCGAGCTCTGGACCTGGATCGGCTGCGCGGCCTTCCTCGTCTGGCCGAGCGTCTACGTGCTCACGGCGAGCATCCTTCCGACGGCGATCGCGATCCCATCGACGGACTCCGTCGTCCACGGCTACCGGATCGCGATGACTCCCGACCGGTTGCTCGGCCGCAGCGAGGCGGTGTGGAGCACGATCGCGCTCCTGATCGCGCCGCTCGGCCCGCTCGCGGCCGGCCTCTTGCTCGCCACCGGATCGCCCCGCGCCGCGATCGCCCTGTTCGCCGGATTCGGCCTCGTGCTGGCCGTGTGGGGCACGCTGAGCCCGTCGATTCGCACGGCGCCGAGCCTCGACGAGCTCGACGACCTCGCGCCCGCCGCCCTAGTTCCCTAGCGCCGACTGATGCAAGAGCGGCACAAGCGGCTGCCAGCCGGTGCGCAGGACCGAGACCAACGAGGGCGGCGTGACCAGCAGCGCCTCTTGACGCGCAGGGCGCGGTGTGCGTGCGACGTATCCTTCCAGCGTCCAGCGCAAGAGGTGTGTGCCGAGCACTAGCTGGGGCGCGTCCTCAAGCAGGACGAAAGCGCCGTCGGGAAGCTCGTCGAGGCGCGCCTCGTGCAGTCGCTGTGGGCGCGTGCCGGGATCGACACGCTCGGCGTGGAGCTGTGCATCGATCGCGTCCGCTCCGACCTGGCCCGGGTGGAGATCGGACCAGATCGCAGCGAAGCGGTCGTAGTCCTCGCGCCGGCAGAGCGCGCACGGGCGATGCCCGGCGGCGAACGCCGTCGCCTCGTCGAGGAAGAACAGCTCGGTGAAGCGGCCGGGCTGCATCAGCGGCCCGCGTTGCCAGCCACGGAACTGCAGCCGGCACGCGATCCAGCGCTTGCCGTTGTAGCGCCGGCGGATGCGCCCGTCCGCGTCGTGGAGACAGCCACGGTTGCCGTAGACCAGACCACGCGCCGGGTCTGCGACCAGTTCGCCCAGCGGCGTGACGCGGTTCTGCAACGGCATCTCGATCCGCCCTAGAGAAGCGGCCCGCCGAAAACGCGGGCCGCAAATGCGCCGCCGCGGCATCTGCTCGGACGGGGGGAGAGTGCCACCCGAGAGAGCCACAGAGTCGGCTGTTCGCCAGCTCGAAGTGACGCGTGCCGATTATCCCTCATTGCCGGACGGCCCGCTGCAAGTCTCTCCCCGCAGCGGCCGCCCGGCTCTGGCCACATCGGCCACCGCGCAGCGGAGCTTGAGAGCAGGCCTCGTTTAGTGCGGTTGCTCCACGATCCGGATGTAGGGGCGAGGCGACTTCCAGCCGTCCGGGTACGTCTCCTTCGCCTCGTCGTCCGAGACCGAGCCGGCGATGATCACGTCCTCGCCCTGCTGCCAGTTCACGGGCGTTGCGACCTTGTGGTTCGCGGTCAACTGCAGCGAATCGATCACCCGCAGCACTTCGTCGAAGTTCCGCCCTGTCGTCATCGGATAGACGAGGACGAGCTTGATCTTCTTGTCCGGGCCGACGACGAACACGTTCCGCACCGTCTGGTTGTCCGCCGGCGTGCGCTCGAGCGGGTCGCCCGAGGTGCTCGCGGGAAGCATGCCGTAGAGCTTGGACACGTTGAAGTCGTCGTCGCCGATCATCGGATAGTTCGGCGCCTGCCCTTGCGTCTCCGCGATGTCGTCGGCCCATTTTGCGTGCCTGTCGACCGGGTCGACGGACAGGCCGACGATCTTGACGTTCCTCTTGTCGAACTCCGGCTTGATCTTGGCCATGTAGCCGAGCTCGGTCGTGCAGACCGGGGTGAAGTCCTTCGGATGCGAGAACAGCACCGCCCACGAATTGCCGATCCAGTCGTGGAAGTTGATCGGGCCCTCGGTCGTCTCTGCCTTGAAATCGGGCGCCGTGTCGCCAATCTGCAAGGTCATCTCTCTCCTCCTTCGATCGAACGCCGCCAGGTTGCCGAGCGCGGAGGCAGCCCTGCCCGCGCTTGACCAGTCGTGTCTACCAGACGCCGGTGCGCGCCGGTTTCTTCCATCCTGCATCATCGCGCACGGCCAAGGTGCTGACGCTCTCCTGGGTTAGGCTCGTTGCACTAGTCGACGGAGCTGAAGGAGGCCGGCTGTATGGCATTCATGCTGACGCGCATCAACGTCGGTGACTACGACGCCTGGAAGCCGCAGTTCGACAAGGACGCCCCGGGCGCGAGGCAATCCGCTAAGGGGCACCGCATCTTCCGGAGCGTGGACGACCCGGGCGAAGTGGTCATCCTGGTCGAGTTCGCCTCGCCCGATGCTGCCAAGACCGGTCGCGAGCGGCTGCTCGCATCGGGCGTCCTCGATCGCTTTCCCGACAAGTCCGAGCCCACGGTTGTCGAGGAAGCGGAGGACATCAGGTACTAGAGGCCTGAGGTACCTCGTCGTCACCTGAGACCGAAGAGGCCTCCGTTCCAACCGACAGAGACGCGCCGGCACGTTGCCCAGGTCGACTGAGGCTCCCGCCGCCGGTTCGCCATCCGCCGAATGATTCAAGCTATGGTGGAGATCGGCGCTTCTGTGTTCAACGCGCCGGCCGCGCAGGGCCTCGTTGATCCCAGGGCATGCGGATGGGCAGTACCGCTTGCAGCGACGTCCGGTGGCACGCAGCGACAGAGGAGGAAGGCATTGGGAAGCTCGAAGAGACAGACGACGATGGCGAAGCTCACACGAGAGCGGAAGGTCAAGGAAAAGCGCGAGCTGAAGCAGGAGAAGAAGGAGGCCGCGCGGATCGCAAGAGCGGCCGGCGAGACGGTCGAGACAGACGAGATGGACGAGACGCCTCCGGCGCAGGACGAGTAGCTCGACCGATGCCGATGTACGAGCTCGTCCTCTGGTTCCAGGGGAACGAGGACATTCGCATCACCGACCAGCCTCTCTCCGTGGGTCAGACGGTCGTGATCGACAACTTCAAGTGGCTCGTGGAGGCTCAAGACCTCCCGCACGATCCGAACGCGACGGCGCGCTACATCTGTTCACGCCGTGCCGCGAGCTCCGGCAATCGCACCCGTAACGCCGGACCGGCCCGCTCGTAATCCCGATCGCTGAACCGCCCCTTTCTCGCGCGGCAAGGTGGACCCTGGGAGAAAGCACGCCGACGCGGACCTGATCGTCAGCCTCGACGTTCGAAAAGCAGGCCTTGACGCACAGAGCGCGAAAAATCCCCCGGTCGGGCTCTAGACGACGTCCGGCCGACCTGAGTAGATTCAGCCGTCCACCGCGGATCATCTCGTCGACGCGAAAGGGAGCACATGAACTTCGCTGGTCTAAGTATCGGGACGAAAGTCCTGCTCGTCGGGGGCCTCGCGCTCTTGATCGACTCGTTCCTCGACTGGCAGCAGATCTCCTTCTTGGGACACTCGGCCGGTCAGAGCATGTGGCATGGAATCGGCGTCGTGGCGGGGTTGTTCGTCATCGCGCTGCTGCTCTGGGAAATCGGTCAGGTGACCGGGGTTACCGGGCAGCTGCAGTTGCCGGTCCCGGCGACACTGGTCTCCGTCGGTCTCGCTGCCGCCACTGCGCTCTTCACGATCATCAAGTTCCTCGTGGCGCATCAGCTGCGGCATTGGCCGGCCTGGATCGGACTGATCCTCGCGATCGTGATCGCCATCGGAGGCTGGTTCAAGTTCGGTGAGTCGCCTGCGACCGCCCCGATGACAACGACGCCACCGGCGCCGCCGCCGCCGCCGGCGTAGAGCTCCAGTCGGGTCAGGTCTTGGAACGGCGCAAGACCTGACCCAGCGGTTGAGCAGACGCGCTACCTCGCTTCTCGCGGCTCGAGCCGTGCGCGAGGGCTGGGGCCCCGTCAGTCCCTCGTAGGCGGTTTACGGAAAGTAGTAGTGGTCGACCGAGAGTGGCGCGCTTTTACCGGCCGTCATGTTCCAGAACAGCCAGCTCCCACCGACCTGGTGGAGTGTGCCGCCGAGAAACGTGTCCGAGGCGATGAATCGGGTTGCGAGGTCGTAGTCCCCGATGTCGTGACATTCGAAGTAGAGGAACGCCTGATTGCCGTGCACGTCGATCTGAGTCTTGTACGAGGGGACGAGCGAGAACCGGCGGTGCGTGAACGAGCCTGAGCCGGTCCAGAAGGCCCGCAGGCGATCGGACCCGACATAAGGGGAGTTCGGATCTCCCTGGTTGACGAGCGTGCCGTCGTCGGCCCAGAGCGACATCATCAGGTCGAGATCCTGGGTCGTCTTCGCCAGGTGGAACGCAGCCTGCAGCTGGTAGATCTCCGCGACCTGGACGCTCTCTGCGCCGTCCGCGCGTGCGAGCCCTGGGAGCGCTAGGGCCGCCGCGCCGAATGCCGTTCCTGCCGCTCCCACGCGCAGCAGCTTCCCCCGGCTCATCTGCATC
>VAXU01000015.1 GCA_005885125.1 Actinomycetota bacterium | reverse complement strand
AACGTCTCGCTCTTCACCGGCCTCCAGCACTCGATCAACTCCGTCTTCTGCAACGTCGGCAAGGCGATCGGCGCGGGAATGATCATCGACTACATGAAGCGGTACGGCTTCTACAAGCTGCCGCCGCTGGAGACGCCGGAGAGCGAGCGAGCAGCGAGCGGACTGTACGACCGCCGCGGCCGGCTGTTCGATCCGAAGCATCCCGAGACGCAGGTCGATCCCGGCCGCCTCGCGTTCGGGCAGGAACGGCTGCAGGTGACGCCGATGCAGATGGCGATGGTTGCCGCCACCGTTGCGAACGGCGGGCTCGAGATGAAGCCGTACCTCGTCCAGCGTGTGGTCGCCCCAAGCGGCAAGACGATCGTGACGACGAAGCCCCACACGCTGTCGCGCGTCATGCGGCCGGAGATCGCCTCCGAGATCAACTCGATGATGCAGGCCGTCGTCACGGGCGGAACCGGCACCGCCGCGGCGATTTCGGGCGTCCCCGTCGCGGGTAAGACGGGCACCGCCGAGACAGGGGTCGGCAACATCTACACGGCGTGGTTCATCGCGTTCGCGCCGGCTGATCATCCGCAGGTCGCGATTGCCGTCGTCGTCGAGAACCAGGCGGGAGGATTCGGCGGCAAGGTCTCGGCCCCGATTGCCAAGGACGTGATGGAGGCGCTCCTGCGGTAGGCGGCGAATGCCTACCCTGAGAGCCCCATGGCCGTTTCCGACACCCTGATCAACACCCTCTTCGACGGGCGCTACCGGATCATGCGCAAGCTCGGCGCGGGCGGGATGGCGAACGTCTACCTCGCCGAGGATCAGGAGCTCGGCCGCCGCGTCGCGATCAAGATCCTCAACGACAGGCACGCGAACGACGACCAGTTCGTCGAGCGGTTCCGCCGGGAGGCGAAGAACGCCGCGAGCCTCTCGCACCCGAACATCGTCTCGATCTACGACCGCGGCGAGGCCGAGGGGACCTACTACATCGCGATGGAGTACCTCGACGGTCGCTCGCTCAAGGAGCTGATCGTCGGGCGCGGGCCTGCGCCGATCCCGATCGCGATCGACTACGCGCGCCAGATCCTCGCGGCTGTGCGCTTCGCTCACCGGCACGGGATCGTCCACCGTGACATCAAGCCGCACAACGTGCTCGTCGACGCCGAGGGTCGGCTGAAGGTGACGGATTTCGGGATCGCGCGCGCGGGCGCGAGCCAGATGACTGAAGCGGGCTCGATCATCGGCACCGCGCAGTACCTCTCGCCCGAGCAGGCGAAGGGCGCGCCGGTCGACCAAACGTCCGATCTCTACTCAGTCGGCGTAGTGCTGTACGAGCTTCTGACCGGGGTCGTCCCGTTCAGCGGCGACACACCCGTGGAGATCGCGATGAAGCATCTCTCCGCCGTTCCCGAGGCACCGTCGGCGCAGCGCGGCGAGATCCCGCGCAATCTCGACCTCGTGATCCTGCGCGCCCTCGCCAAGGACCCGTCCGACCGCTACCAGTCGGCCGAGGAGATGGACGCCGATCTCGAACGCGTGCAGCGCGGCGCCGTGGTGTCGCCGGCCACGGAGGAAGCGGCGACCGCGATCATCTCCCGCCCGCCGCCGCCCCCGGCCGCGCCGACGGCGATCACGCAGGCGCGCGCGCCGGTCCCGTACGCGCCGCCGGCCGCGTACTACGACTACGACGAGCCGCGCCGCCGCGCGTTCTGGCCGTGGCTGCTTGCGCTCCTGTTCGTCGCGGCCGCGATCGTCGGCGGCTACTTCCTCTACAACGAGATCCAGAACCAGATCAGCGGCGCCAAGTCGGTCCGCGTCGAGCGGTACGTCGGATTGCGGGAGATCCTCGCCGACCAGAAGATCCGCTCGCTCGGGTTGATCCCGAACGTCGTGCGCCAGCCGAATCCCGACATTCCGGAGACGTACGTCTTCCGGCAGAGTCCCGTGCCGGGCTCGAAGACGAACAAGGGCGCCGAGGTGACGATCTACACGTCGACCGGCGCGCCGAAGACGACGGTTCCGAGCGTCGTCGGCCTCGATTCGACCGATGCGGTCTCGAGGCTGGCCGACGCGAAGCTGAAGTGGAAGATCACGAAGGTCACGTCGGACCAGCAGTCGGGGACGGTGATCGCCCAGACGCCGACCGGGGGCGCGTCCGTGGACCAGGGATCGGTGATCAGGCTGAAGGTGTCGAAGGGCCCCCAGCCCATTGCGGTGCCGAACGTCGTCGGCGCGAGCTTTGCGACCGCGAGCTCGCAGCTCCAGGCGGCCGGTTTTGCGGTCGCGCGCAAGGACGTGCAGTCGGATCAGCCGGCCGAAACGGTGATCGCACAGAGCCCGACCTCCGGGACGTCGGCGGCACCCGGCTCCACGATCACGCTGAGCGTCTCGAAGGGCCCGAAGACCTCGGCCGTGCCTGACGTGACGAGCCAGGACCAGGCGTCGGCCCAGGAGCAGTTGAAGGCCTCCGGCTTCCGCGTCCGCATCGTGACGCAGCCGACGACCGACCAGTCGCAGGACGGCATCGTCCTGTCGCAGGACCCCGCCGGCGGCACTCAGGCACCGCCGGGAACGGTCGTGACGATCGTCGTCGGGAAGCTGTCATCCGGCCCGCCGCCCTAATGGCTCGGATCCGCGTCGCCGTTCTGGCCGGCGGCCGCTCGAGCGAGCACGAGATCTCCCTCGCGTCCGCCCGCTCTGTCCTCGAGGCGCTCGACCCGGCCGAGTACGACGTCGTCACGGTCGCGATCGGCCGGGATGGGCGCTGGGAGCTCGGCTCTGGCGACAGTTCGGTCGCCGAGACGTTGCCGGTCCCTGCTGACAACGCTCCGGCCGCGCTCGGCGCAGTCGACGTTGTCCTGCCGATCCTCCATGGGCCGTTCGGGGAGGACGGAACGGTGCAAGGGCTGCTCGAGCTCGCGGACGTCGCGTACGTCGGGGCGGGGGTCGCCGGGTCGGCGCTCTGCATGGACAAGGATCTCTTCAAGAAGGTGCTCCGTGAGAGCGGCATCCGCGTCGCGCGCAGCGTCACGCTGCGAACCGGCGACGCGATCGAGAATCCGTTCGGGTTTCCCGTGTTCGTGAAGCCCGCCCGCCTTGGATCATCGGTGGGGATCACAAAGGCGCACGACGGCACCGAGCTGCGCGCAGGCGTCGAGCTCGCGTTCACGCACGACGAGAAGATCCTGATCGAGGAGCTCCAGGACGGGGTCGAGGTCGAGGTCGGCGTGCTGGGGAACCGCGACCCGATCGCCTCGGTGCCGGGCCAGATCGTGCCGCTGGGACACGAGTGGTACGACTACACGTCGAAGTACGACGAGGGCGGGATGAAGCTCGTGATTCCGCCTGACGACATCCCAGAGGAGACGGTCGCGCGAGTGCAGGAGGTCGCGGTCGATGCATTTCGGGTCACTGAGTGCGAGGGGATGGCGCGCGTGGACTGCTTCGTCGTCGACGGCGAGGTGGTCGTCAACGAGCTCAACACGATCCCCGGTTTCACGTCGACGAGCGTCTACGCGAAACTGTTCGAGGCGTCTGGCGTGCCGTACGAGGAGCTATTGCAGCGTCTGATCGCGCTCGCGCTCGAGCGCCACGACCGCCGTTCAAGGCTGAAGTACTAGCTCGCGCTGACCTCGTTGATCTGCACCGAGCTCTTGCCGGGCGAGAGTTTCGTGATCCAGACAACGAAGTAGCGCTGCGAGGAGTGCAGGTCGAGCTCGATCGTCGTCTCCCCGTTGATCGTCTCCGGGCCTCCCTTTGAGACCGTGTGGAAGTCGATCCCGGTGAGGTTGTTTCCGGCCTTGATCTCAGCCGTGAAACCCGGCGTTCCCGTTTTGATCGTGATCCCGTGTGGTTTGACTCGGCGGCCCGCATCGAGCACGAGGCCGACGCCGGGCTTGGTGAAGGAGTTGTAGTGCTCGGTCTCCCAGTACGTGGACTCCTTGCCGTCGGTTGCATTCGGCGCGGCCGAGCTGTGCTCCTGATTGTCGCCGAACGGATCCCACGAGCCGACCCCAAGCAGATGGATCGTTGCCGCCTGCGACGGTGTACCGCCGCCGTGGATCCCCCGCAGTGCGAGCAGTCCGACGATCACGGCCGCCAGCGCGAGCAGTCCGAGCAGAACCGAGCCGACCGCCCAGCGTGAGATCTGCTTGCGGCGGCGGCGAGGCTGGGCCACCATGGGCCTCCGCGTGACGATCGTCTTGCCCTCGTCCACGTCACCCGGCGCGTCGAGCCCGGCAAGGCAGGCCTCGAGCTCCCCGGCGAACGCGTCCATCGTGGGAAAACGCTGCCCCGGGTCCTTTTCTAGTGCGCGGTCGACGGCGGCGGCGACCCGAAGTGGGACGTTCTTGCGGACGTCCAGGAGGTTCGGCGGCGGTTCGTTGACGTGCTTCATCGCGACCGCGACGAAGTTCTCTCCCGGGAACGGGACGTCGCCGACCAGCAACTCGTAGAGGACGACACCGAGCGAATAGACGTCCGTCTGCACGTCGACCGGCTGGCCGCTCGCTTGCTCGGGCGCGATGTAGTTGGACGTCCCGAGAACCGTGCCCGTCTGGGTGACGCCGTCGACGTCCAGGGTCCGCGCGATCCCGAAGTCGGTCACCTTCGCCTGGCCGTCGCCGTTCAGCAGCACGTTCTGCGGCTTGACGTCGCGGTGGACGAGGCCGTTCTCGTGTGCGAACGCGAGGCCTCGCGCCACCTGCAGAGCAAGCCGCAGCGCCTCGCGCACCGAGAGGCGGCCGCTGCGCACGACGAGCTCCTTGAGGTTCTCTCCGTCGATGTACTCGAAGACGATGAACTGACGCCCGTTGTCCTCCCCGCGGTCGATCACCGTGACGATGTTCGGATGCGAGAGTTGTGCGACCGTTCGCGCCTCGTGCTTGAAGCGCTCGACGAACTCGTCGTCGGACGTGTAGTGCGCGTGGAGGATCTTCAGCGCGACGTTGCGCTCGAGCAGCGTGTCGTGGGCCCGGTAGACGCTCGACATGCCTCCCGTCCCGACGAGCTCTTCGAGCTCGTACCGCTCCGCGACGGTGTCACCGACCACGGCGGAAAGCTACCCGCCCCGGGACGGCGTTAAGCGGTCGAACCGAGCGCCCTCTCGAGGGCGTCTTCCCAGGCCCCGAGCGCCTCGTCCAGCTCTGTGTCGGAGATCACGAAGGGCACGAGGACGCGGATGCAGTTCGAGTAGATCCCCGATTTGAGGAGCAGGAGGCCGCGCTCGGCGGCGGCTTCGGCGATCCTGGTGGCGAGCTCGGGAGCCGGCTCCTTCGTGCCGCGGTCCCGAACCAGTTCGATCGCCAGCATCGCGCCGAGGCCGCGGACGTCGCCGATCGCCTGCCAGCGTTCCTGCCACGCCTGCATGCGCGCGCGGATCGTCTCGCCGATCGCCGAGGCGCGCTCGACGAGGCCGTCGTCCTCGAAGACGTCCAGCACGGCCAGCGCGGCGGCCTGTGCGACCGGGTTTCCGACGTACGTGCCGCCGATCGCGGACTCGCTGGGCGCGTCCATGATCTCCGCCTTCCCGATCACGCCCGAGAGGGGGAGGCCCGCAGCGATCGACTTCGCCACCACCATCAGGTCGGGCTCGATCCCGTAGTGCTCGATCGCGAACATCTTCCCCGTGCGCCCGAAGCCCGTCTGCACCTCGTCGACGACGAGCACGATGCCGTTCTCGTCGCAGATCCGGCGGACGCCTGCGAGGAATTCCTGCGGCGCCACGACGAATCCGCCCTCTCCTTGCACCGGTTCGATCACGATTGCGGTGACGTTCTCTGCCGCAACAGTCGTAATCAGCGCGCGCTCGAGCGCGGCGATCGCGTCCGCGGCGGAGGGCCCGCGGTAGTCCTGCGCGAACGGAACCCGGTAGACCTCCGGCGAGAACGGCCCCAGCCCTGCCTTGTACGGGTGCGTCTTCGAGGTGAGCGACACGGCGAGCAGCGTGCGCCCGTGGAAGCCGCCTTCGAACGCGATCACCGCGGGACGCTTCGTGTAGGCACGTGCGAACTTGACCGCGTTCTCGATCGCCTCCGTCCCGGCGTTGAAGAACGCAGCCTTGGCCGGCCCCCGGAACGGCGACAGCGCGATCAGCCGCTCCGCGAGCGTGACGTACACCTCGTACGGGACGATCGTGAAGTCCGTGTGCAGGAACCGTGCCGCCTGCTCCTGAACCGCCTCGACGACCCGCGGGTTCGCGTGCCCGACGTTGAGGCAGCCGACGCCGCCCGTGAAGTCGATGAACGTGTTCCCGTCGACGTCCGTCAGCGTCGCGCCCTCGCCGCGTTCGATCACGACGGGGAGGAAGATCGAGAGCGGATCGGCGATCACCCGTGCCTTCCGCGCGAGGATCTCCTGCGACCGTGGTCCGGGAATCGACGTCTTGAGCTCGATCGCCTTCGTCGTCGCCATACGGCTCACGATATCCGAGCTAGCGGCCGGTGTGTATAGGTGAATAGCGAGTTTTCAGCCGAGGCGCCGACTCGGCGGCGCCGCACAGAGGACGCGTGGACCGCGCTCCACGTGTCCGTCTTAACCAGGTTCCTGGATCGCTTCGAATCGACCAATCGCGATCGATCAGCGAAAAGACGGCGTGGCGAGCGCCCCGTCCGTGTACACGCCGCCGGCGTTCCAGAGCATGAAGCCCTTCGCGTGCTCGAGCCGCGCCGCCTGGATCTGGTCGCGCACGTCGGCGAGCGTGTACGTCCGCCCGAGCGAGAAGTCCTGCAGCCACGGGATCAGCTTCGTGGTGCGTCCCCGGAGCTTGGCTCGGAAGTCGCGGAGCGAGTACGCGACGGTCGTTCCCGGCCGCGAGTCCGGATTGACGATGTTGTACTCGCCCGAGGTGTAGTGCGACGGGTACACCATCGGATAGATCGTGTCGACGAACCGTGAGATCCGACCGGGGAACTGGCCGATGCCGAGATTCCGCGTCGCCGAGAGCCCGAACACGTCGGTCGACACGCGCACGCCGAGCGGGTGCAGGTGCTCGGCCGCGTACTTGACGAACATCGGGATCGTCCAGCCCATCGGCTGCGCGTGCACGCCGGGGTAGCGGATCTGCGAGATGTCGCCGTCGCTCGGGAACCGGACGTAGTCGAACTGGATCTCGTCGAACCCCGCCTTCGCCGCGGCGACCCCGATCTGGACGTTGTAGCGCCAGACGCGCTTGTCGTACGGGTTCGTCCAGCCGAGCCCGCCGTTGTTGAGCCACCGCGAGCCGTCGCTTCGCCTGACTGCGAGCTGAGACCAGCCCGCCGAGAGGATCGGGTCCTCGAACGTGACGACGCGGCCGATCAGGTAGAGCCCCGCCGAGTGGATCTTGGCCGCGACCTCGCGCGGGTTGTAGTAGCGCCTCACCGCTCCGATCTTGTTTGCGAGCGGGATGCCGGGCGAGAACGCGATCTCACCGTTCTCGTCCTTGACGTCGAGCTCGATCGTGTTCAGCCCTTGCGCCTGCAGCTCGATGTACTTGTCGAGCTGGCCCGGGACGTTCGCGAGCGCCATCGACACGTGGACACCGCGCACCTCGGTCGGGTACGGGCGCGGTTCGAGCTTCCGCGGTTTCGGCGCCGGCGCAGCCGCGGGCACCGGTGTGTTGTGCCTGTGGATGTGCGTCGCGAGCACGCCGCCGACGACGCCCGCGCCGATCAGGGCGAGGATGCTTCCGGCCGCGACCAGCCTGCGCCGGCGGACCTCTCGGCGCCGCTGACGACGGCGCATCTTGAAGCGCTCGTTGGGGTCAACGGGCTGGAGAATCGAGGACAAGGTCCGCAAACCTAACACCTCCCTAGAATCGGGCCCATGGTCCTTTCCGACCGGACGATCGCCCGCCTGCTCGCCGAAGGGCGGATCGAGATCGACCCTTACGACGACGAGCTGCTCCAGCCGTCGAGCGTGGACGTCCGGGTCGACCGCTATTTCCGGGTTTTCCACAACAACCGATATCCGTACATCGACGTCCGGGAGGAGCAGGAGGATCTGACGGAGCTCGTCGAGGTGGACGAGGACACGGCTTTTGTCCTGCATCCAGGCGAATTTGTTCTCGGCTCGACGCTCGAGCGGATCCGGCTGCCCGACGACCTCGTGGCGAGGTTGGAGGGAAAGAGCTCGTTGGGGCGCCTCGGGCTGCTGATCCACTCGACCGCGGGCTTCATCGACCCGGGCTGGAACGGCCACGTCACGTTGGAGCTGTCGAACGTCGCCAACCTGCCGGTCACGATCTATCCGGGGATGAAGATCGGGCAGATCTCCTTCGTGCAGCTGAGCGAGCCGGCGGCAACGCCGTACGGGAGTGACGGGCTCGGCTCGAAGTACCAGGACCAGCGCGGGCCGACGCCGTCGAAGTACTGGCAGAACTTCCAGCGGGAACCGACCAGTTGATCCTCGTCACCGGCGGGACAGGGTTCGTCGGCGGGTATGTCGTCCATGCCCTCCGCTCGGCGGAGAAGGACGTTCGTGTCCTCGTCCGCGACCCGCGGAAGGCAGAGCGGCTCGAGGTGTGGGGCGCGTCGCTGGCCAGGGGAGACGTCACCGATGCGGCCGGCCTGCGCGCCGCCGTCGAGGGGTGCGACACGGTCATCCATCTCGTCGCCGTCCGCCAGGGACGCGAGGAGCGGTTCCAGCGCGTCATGGTCGATGCGACACGCGACCTGCTGGCGGCGGCCACCGCGGCAGGCGTCCGTCGGTTCGTGCACATGAGCGCGCTCGGCACGACCGAGCAGACGAAGGACCTCGTCCCTTACTACCGGGCGAAATGGGAGACGGAAGAGCTCGTCAAGTCCTCGACCATCCCGTTCGTGATCTTCCGGCCGAGCTTCGTCTTCGGAGCCGACGGGGGCATCCTTCCGACGTTCATGAAGCTCGCCCGGTTCGCCCCGGTCACGCCGATCATCGGCACCGGCCGCCAGCGGATCCAGCCGATCTGGGTCGACGACGTCGCCGCCTACTTCGTACAGGCGGTCGACCTCGCTGCCGCGACCGGGAAGACCTTCGACCTCGGCGGCCCGGACGTCGTGAGCTGGAACGAGTTCTGGGAACGCTTGAAGGCCGTCCGGCGGAGCCGGCGCCCGAGCGTGCACGTACCGGTGCGCCTGATGCGGCTGAACGCGCTCGTGACCGAGCGGCTCCCAGGGGACATTCCGCTCACCAACGACCTCCTGACGATGCTCGAGCACGGCGACAACGTCGTCTCGGACACCTCAGCGGTGGGCACTTTCGGTCTGCCGCTCGTTCCGCTCGACGAGCAGCTGCGCCGCGCCGCCTAGCTAATCGGGAGAGCAGCTTGCGCCGTCGGTGTCGACGCCGGGCAGGCGGGCGAGCAGGCCGGCCAGCGTCTCGAGCTCATCCTCGGAGAACCGGCTCTCGAACTGCTGACGGACGCCTCCCACGTGACTGTCGGCCGCCGCGCGGAGCTTCTCGAGGCCCTCGTCGGTCAGGACGGCGTAGGTGACCCGGGCGTCGCTCTTGCACTGTCCCTTCGCGACGTAGCCGGCGCGCTCGAGGCCGTCGAGGAGCCGTGTGATTCCCGAGGCGGTCAGCAAGAGCCGTTCGGCCAGGTCGACCCTGCGGAGCTGCCGCTCCGGGGCCCGGGCGAGATGGAGCAGGACCTCGTAGTCGTTGATCGTCAGCCCGTGGGCGGAAACCAGCTCGGCGTTCAGCGCGCGGGTGAGGGCCGAGTGCGAACGAAGCAGCCCGACCCAGGCCAGGAGGCTGGGACGCTCCTCGAATACTTGCGATCTCAATACTTGACGACTCAATCTTTCCCCGCTATATTAGTTGACGACTCAAGTATAGCTCACAGGGAGGAGACCCAAGGATGAGCATCACAGAAGCAGTACAGGCCGCTCCGGCCGGGATCTGGAAGTCGGATCCCGTGCACTCGTCGGTGGGCTTTTCCGTCCGGCACATGGGCGTAAGCCCCTTCCGCGGCGGCTTTGCCGACTTCGAGGCGACCCTCGCGGGCGACCGGCTCGTGGGCACGGCCCGGGTCGAGAGCATCTCGACGCCGGACGAGAATCTGACCGGACACCTGCTCTCGCCCGAGTTTTTCGACGCCGAGCGCCATCCGGAGCTTCGCTTCGAATCGACGGAGATCCGCCGCGACGGCGGCGAGTTCGTCGTCAGCGGAGGGCTCACGCTCAAAGGCCAGACCCGGCCGGTCGAGCTGCGCGGCAGCGTGACGGAGCCCGTCGAAGATCCGTACGGCCGGCGGCGCCTCGGGCTCGACCTCGAGACGACGATCGACCGCACCGACTTCGGCATCGACTGGAACGCAGAGCTGCCTTCGGGCGGCCAGGTGCTGGCGAACGACGTCCAGCTCACGGCCCGGCTCGAGCTGGTGCAGGACGCGTAGATGCGCGTCCTCGCCGTTTCCGGCAGCCTCCGGCGCGACTCGCACAACACGAAGCTCCTCCGCGCCGCGGAGGAGCTCGCACCGGAGGGCTTCGAGTTCGAGCTCTACGAGGAGCTCGAGTCCGTGCCGCCGTACAACGAGGACCGCGACGGGGACGAGGCGCCGCTCGGAGCGGCGCACCTCCGTGCGCGGATCGCAGACGCGGACGCGCTGTTGATCGCAACGCCGGAGTACAACTCGTCCGTTCCGGGGCAGCTGAAGAATGCCGTCGACTGGGCTTCGCGGCCGGTCCGCGCCGGAGCGCTTTGGGGGAAGCCGGTGGTTGTGATCGGCGCGAGCTCCGGGATGTACGGCGCAGTCTGGGCGCAGGCCGAGCTCCGCAAGATTCTCGCGACAGCGGGCGCCCGCGTGGTCGACGCCGAGGTCGCCGTGAGCCGTGCGGCGGAGCGGTTCGACGCCGACGGGCGGCTGGTGGACGAGGAGATTCGCGACGAGCTCCGTGCTGCGTTGGACTCGCTGGTCGCTGAGGTCGAGCCTCAGCTCGTCGCTGCCTAGCACCGAAATTGGGTCAGGAGTTGGTCTCAGAATGACCTCGCGAGGATGAGGAGCATGCCGAGGTGGAGGAAGGCGAGGTAGTTGTCGGCTTTTCGGTCTCGGCGGGTCGCGATCCGTCGTTTCGCTTTCAACCAGGCGTTGGTGCGTTCGACGGGGAAGCGGTGGTGTGCTTGCGGGTCGGCGGTTTTGAGTCGCCGCTTCTTGCCACGCCAGACCTCGCGGGTTGGCGTTCCGGCGGCGATTGGCTCGCCGCGGCGGCGTGGTTTGCTGATTCGTGGCTCGATCTGACGCTCGCGCAGCTGCTGCTCGAGCGTGCTTGAGGCATAGCCGCGATCGGCCCACAGCTCGGCCGGGTGGATGCCGCGGGCGGCGAGCGCGTCCAGCAACGGCAGCAGGTGCCGGCGCTCGTTCTCGTTGCCGGCAGCCAGCCGGACCGCGAGCGGCGCGCCGCCTGCGTCTACGGCGAGGTGGTAGCGGCTGCCGGGCGTGCCGCGGAGCGTGCGCGCGACCTTCTCGCCCCCTTTTTCGCCTCCACCAGCGACGCGTCGACGATCACACGCGACCAGTCGAGCTTGTCGGCTCCAGCCAACTGCTCCTGCAAGACCGCCAGCGCGGCCTCCAACAATCCGCGTCGCGACCACTCCTCCAACCGGCGGCGGCACGTCTCGCCGCTGGGCAGCCCTAGCTCCCGGTAGGGCACCTCCAACCAGGGCGTATCGGTGAACAACACGAACAGGATCCCCTCCAGACAGGCGCGCGCCGGATAGCGACGGCGTCCAGGCGAACGAAAACGGCGTGGCGGGTCGGCAAGAAGCGGCTCCAGCCGCTCCCACAACAGATCCGAAACCCGCCACTTCAACGGCCGCGAGCGTCCCACCCGCCGCCTCCTCGACCGAGCATCAGTGTTCTTCATAGCAGCCCGGTTCGACAGCAAACCCCCGGTCCCTGCCCACTTTGAGACCAACTCCAGACCCGGAGGTCTGACCCGACCCTTAGCTTGGCTTCCCCGAAAAGAAAGGGGGTCGCAAGCGACCCCCTTGTCCGGTGACCAGCGGTGGATTAGTAGAGGCGTTTCCAGCCTCGGCCCGAGAGATGTGAGCCGGGCGGCGCATAACGCGTCGTCCCCCACGCTGGCTAGGCGATTCCCCGTAGGTGCCGGGGACACGCCTCTACCCGCTGGTACCTCCACTGCCCGTACTGGAAATCTCCACTCTCGGACCACCTCCTTTCCGCGGTTAGCGCAAATGTAGCAGCGGGGCCGGGAGGCGACGCGTGGAGAATCGGCATGGATCTGGCACCGATGAGTCCGAAACTCAGCGGTATCGTCGATCGGAGAGGGTGGCGGGTGTTAGCCCCACCCGGGTGGGGGCTACGCGCGCGTCTACGTGAGGACGACGCTCAGCTCGAGGCCTCGGTCGAGCGGGACCGTCAGGCTCGAGAGTGTTGGATCGGCCTGACGCGCTTGCGAATACGTGCGCAGAGTGTCCGCGTGCAACGTGACGTCGTCCGCGATCACGAGCGCGGCGGGCTCGAGCTTGCCGCGTGCGAGCTGGAAGAGCTCTTCGTACTGCTTGTTCCCGGCGTCGAGGAACACGACGTCGAACACGTCGTCGATCGCCGGTAGCGTCTCGCGTGCGTCCCCCTCGACGAGGTCGGCCCAATCCTCGAGTCCTGCGTCGGCGACGTTGCGACGCCAGTCGGCGATGCAGTTCGGCTCCCGCTCGAGCGAGAGGACCCGGCCGCCGAAGTGGCGAACCGCCGCGGCCAGCCAGACCGTCGAATATCCGCGGCCCGCGCCGATCTCGAGCACCTCACAGTCCGTCTGGGGTGCGCGAGAACCGCCCGTACCCGGTCGTCAAGCATCAGTGCACTTCGACTTTGATCATCCCGTCGTCGACGTGGACCGGGAACGTGTCGACGGGCTGCACCGCGGGAAGCGTCAGCGGGCGCCCCGTTCGAATGTCGATGTTCGCGCCGTGACGCGGGCAGATCGCGACACCTTCGTCGCAATCGAAGTCGCCCTCGCACAGCGGACCGTCGTCGTGCGAGCACCGGTCCTCGAGCGCGAAATACTCGCCGCCGAGGTTGTAGACGCCGACGGCGATCGAGCCCGCGTAGACGATCTTCACCGAGCAAGGCGGCAGCTCCTCGACCGGACAGACGTCGAGGAGAGCCACGCTATTTGAGGTCGAGCTCGTCGGCCATGCCGGCCCACTCGTCCGGCAGCGGCGTGCCCTTCGCCTTGTGCAGGGCGAGCTTCAGCGTCGAGAGCCCGAGCAGCGCGCACTTCAACCGGACGGGCGTCAGCGGGATCCCGATCTCGTCGAGCAGCTCGTCGCGGGGCAGCGTTGCGACCTCGGTCGCGCTGCGGCCCTTGACCAGCTCCATCAGCATCGACGTTGCCGCCTGCGAGATCGCGCAGCCGCGACCCGAGAACTTCACCTCGTCGATCGTGTCGCCGTCCTCGCCGAAGGCGACGAAGATCGAGACCTCGTCGCCGCAGAGCGGGTTCTCCCCGTCGGCCTGCGCGTCGGCGTTCTCGAGCAGCCCGTGGCCGCGCGGGTTCCCTTGTGCAGGCCCTCGACGAGCCGGTCGATCTCCTCGGGGATGGTGTACAGGTAGAAGCTCGCCCGGTTTGTCGCCGCGACGCCGAGTTTCGCCATCAGGGGCTGGCAGCAATGGTGGCCGGCCCGGATCGCGACGCCCTCCATGTCGAGGATCTGCGCAACGTCGTGCGGGTGGATCTCGTCGAGGTTGAACGAGACGATCCCGGCTCGGCGATCCGCGGGCGGGCCGTACAGCGTGATGCCCGGGCTCTCGGCCATCTTCCCGAGCGAGTAGGCCGCGAGCTCGTGCTCGTGCTGCTCGATCGCGTCGACCCCCACATCGTTCAGGTAGTCGACGGCCGCGCCGAAGCCCACCGCCTCAGCGATCGGCTGCGTGCCCGCCTCGAACTTCGCCGGCACCTCGCCCCAGGTGGTCTCCTCGAACGTGACCTTGCGGATCATGTGACCGCCGAGGTTGAACGGCTCCATCGATTGCAGCAGCTCCCGTCGTCCCCAGAGCGCCCCGACGCTCGTGGGCCCGCACATCTTGTGGGCCGAGAACGCGAAGAAGTCGCAGCCGAGCGCCTGGACGTCGATCGCCCTGTGCGGCGCGGCCTGCGCGCCGTCGACGACCATGATCGCTCCCTGTGCGTGCGCCCACGCGGACAGCTTCTCGATTGGATTGATCGTGCCGAGCGCGTTCGAGACGAGGTTATTGGCGACGACCTTGACGTTCCCCTCGCGCGGGATCGAATCGAGCTCGCCCAGATCGAGCTCACCGCTGTCGTCGAGCGGGATCATCCTCAGCTCGGCGCCGGTTCGCTTCGCGATGTACTGCCAGGGAACGAAGTTCGAGTGGTGCTCGAGCTCGGTGACCACGACGAGGTCGCCTGGTCCGAGGTTGACGAGACCCCAGGCGTAGGCGACGAGATTCAGCCCTTCCGTCGCACCCCGGACGAAGACCACCTCGCGCGCCGAGGGCGCGTTGATGAACCGCGCGAGCTTCTCGCGCGCTCCTTCGTACTCCGCGGTCGCGCGCTCCGACAGGGTGTAGACGCCGCGGTGGACGTTGGCGTACGACGTTTCGTAGAAGGTCCGGAGCTTGTCGAGCACCTGCCGCGGCTTGTGGGTGCTGACGGCCGAGTCGAGGTACGCGAGCGGCTTGCCGTGGATCTGCTGCTCGAAGATCGGGAAATCCGCGCGCAGCCTGGGTGCATCGAGCTTTGCCTGCGTCGTCACGGCCACGCCACCCATGGTAACGAGGCGTGCCGGGCCTCCGGGCAGTGGGCGAGTGAACGGCCTACCTAGCGAAGGGTCGCCGAGAGGCTCACATTGAGCCGCATCGGCGTCTTCGTGGCACGCGCAACCTTCACCGAGAACTCACCCGGCACCCGGAACGTCTGGCCCGGCGTGATCACCGGGTGACCGGTCTTGATCGGGGCGAGCAGAAGTGTGCTCGGCGCGATGAACGAGCGTGACGTCGTCTCCGGGTTGACGAGGCGCACGATCATCCCCGGCGCTGCGCGACCGGGTCGCTGCTCGAGCCAGTATTCGCCCTCCGGCGCCTCGATCACGAGCGCCTGCCGCCCGATGCTGCGCAAGTTCGACGGGTAGACGAGGTAGTTCCCCGTTCGCGCGACGCGCGGCTGTCTCGGAATCCAGCCGAGCTGCTCCTTCTCGTACGCGCTGAAGTCGGTGAAGCCGATGCCCATCGGGCTGTACAGATCTCCTTGCTCCTGGGTGACGCACCATGTGCCGCAGACAGCGGACGCGCCGGCGTGCGGAAGGCCGAACGTGTGACCGAGCTCGTGGATGATCAGCCTCGCATCGGGCTCGCGGACGATGAAGACCTCGTTTCCGAACTCGATCCCGTGGAAGCCGCAGTCCGGGCCCGCGACGATGTAGAAGACGCGGTCGTACGGCGAGGTCTGGTAGCCGGCGCCCGCGGCGACGGCGCGGAGTGGGGCGAAGATCCGCTCGGACGAGGCCGCGCAGGAGGGCGAGACTGCGCCGCCGTCGATCCAGGGCGTCGTCGTGGTCTGAAGCGAGACTCGGCCGAACGAGGAACGGGTCACGAACGTGTTGGCCTCGGCCATCGCTGCCGTGACACTCGCGCGAGCGAACGGCCGCGGCCCGAAGCTGATGAGCACGGCGATCACACGCTGATTCCCGACGACGATCGACGTCCCTGCGTCGGGCACGACGAAAGCCATCGACGCGATGATCGCGCCCAGCATCCCGACGACCCGTGCGGCGCGGCGCACCGGCCGAGTATGGCCGGAAACGACGCGGAAACCAAGAGATCAGCCCTTGGGGATACGGGCTTCGAGCGCGGCCGCAAGGGCGTCGCGCACGGTCTCGAACTCGATGCGGTCGAGAATGTTCTGGAAGAAGCCGCGGACGATCAGGCGTTCCGCCTCCCCGCGGGACAGACCTCGGGCCATTGCGTAGAAGAGCTCGTCGCGATCGACCCGGCTCACCGTGGCGCCGTGCGTGCAGCGGACGTCGTTCGCCAGGATCTCCAGCCCCGGGATCGGAATCGCATGCGTCGTCGGCGACAGCATCAGGTTCCGGTTCTCCTGGTACGCGTTCGTCTTCTGCGCGTTCGGCTCGACGCGGATCATGCCGCGCCACACGGCCGTTGACCTATCACGGAGCGCGCCCTTGAACGCGAAGTCCGACGTGGTGTTCGGCGCGATGTGCTCCTGGAACGTGTCGTAGTCGAGATGCTGGTCGCCGTCCGTGAAGTACGCCCCCGTGACGCGCGACGTTGCGCCTTCACCCGCGAGGTCGTTCTGGATCCGCGTCTTGCCTCTTTTGGAGCCGAACCCGCCGGCAACCCAGTCCAGCTCCGCGTCCCGTCCGACGCGTGCGTGATGCGAGGCGAAGTGCCACGTCTCGCGCGAGAGGTTCTGGACGGACACGTATTCGAACTTCGACCCCTGCTCGAGGAAGAACTCCTCCGCAGCGTTCGTGTACGACCGGAGGTCGGGTCTCGCCGAGGTGGATTCCTGCACGAGCGTGAAGTCGCTCCCCTCACCGGCGACGACGAGCAGCCGCCAGAAGAGCGAGCCGTCGTCGACGGAGTTCGTCACGCGGACGTAGAGCGGCTTGTCCAGCTCGACGCCCTTCGGGACGACGACGAGCAGCCCGTGCTCCCAGAGCGCGGCGTTGTGCGCCGCGAATTTCTCGTCCCAGCCGACGAGTGAGTACAGGAGTTCGTGGGACTGTCCCGTCCCAGGGACTGTCCCGGGGGGGGACAGTCCCCCGTCATGGCTGAAAGAGTCGGGGTCGAACCCTGTCAGGTCCGTGAAGCGCCAATGCTCTTCCGTCGTGTCCGGAAGGGGCAGCTCCTGGTAGCGCGTCAGCGCGTCAGCGCGGGACATACGGCTCGTACCGGGTCGTGGCTGAAGTCTCGACCTGCTCGACCGGCAGGAAGCTAGCCGACGGAGCCTTCCATCTGGAGCTGGATCAGCCGGTTCATCTCGACCGCGTACTCGAGCGGCAGCTCCTTCGTGATCGGCTCGACGAAGCCGGACACGATCAAGGCCGACGCCTCTCCCTCGGACAGGCCGCGCGACATCAGATAGAAGAGCTGCTCCTCGCCGATCTTCGACACCGTCGCCTCGTGGCCGATGTCGACCTCGTTCTCGTCGATCTTCATGTACGGATACGTGTCGGAGCGGGAGTTCTCGTCGAGGATCAGGGCGTCGCAGACGACCTTCGACTTCGAGCCCGTCGCGCCCTTCGCCACCTCGAGCAGACCGCGATAGCCGGCGCGCCCGCCGTTCTTCGAGATCGACTTCGACGTGATCACGGACGACGTGTTCGGCGCGATGTGGACTGCCTTGCCGCCTGCGTCCTGGTGCTGGCCGCTTCCCGCGAATGCGATCGAGAGCACCTCGCCGTGGGCGCGCTCCCCGAGCAGCCAGATCGACGGGTACTTCATCGTCAGCTTCGAGCCGAGGTTCCCGTCGACCCATTCCATCGTCGCTCCCTCGTAGGCGACGGCCCGCTTCGTGACGAGGTTGTAGACGTTGTTCGACCAGTTCTGGATCGTCGTGTAGCGGCAGCGCGCGTCCTTCTTGACGATGATCTCCACGACCGCGCTGTGCAGCGAGTCGGTGGAGTAGATCGGTGCGGTGCAGCCCTCGACGTAGTGCACGTACGCGCCCTCGTCGACGATGATCAGCGTCCGTTCGAACTGGCCCATGTTCTCCGCGTTGATGCGGAAGTACGCCTGCAGCGGCATCTCGATGTGGACGCCCGGCGGAACGTAGATGAACGAGCCGCCCGACCACACGGCCGAGTTGAGCGCCGCGAACTTGTTGTCGTTCTGCGGGATGATCGTCCCGAAGTACTGCTTGACGATGTCCTCGTGCTCCCGCAGGCCGGAGTCCATGTCGAGGAACAGCACGCCCTGCTTCGTGAGGTCCTCCTGCAGCTTGTGGTAGACGACCTCGGACTCGTACTGGGCGCCGACGCCGGCGAGGTACTTCTTCTCCGCCTCCGGGATGCCGAGCTTGTCCCACGTGTCGAGGATCTCGGCAGGCAGGTCCTCCCAGCGCTCGGCCTGCTTCTCAGTCGGGCGGATGTAGTAGTAGATGTTCTCGAAGTCGATGTCGTTCAGGTTCCCGCCCCACTGCGGGAGCGGGCGCGCGAGGAAGTAGTCGAGCGACTTGTGGCGGAACTTGCGCATCCAGTCCGGCTCGTTCTTGTGCTCCGCGATCGCCTCGACGACCTCGTGCGAGATGCCGCGGCCCGACTTGAAGAAGTAGTCCTTGGCCTCGTCCGGGTTGGAGAAGCCGTACTTGTACTCCTCGCGGATCTTCTGGACAGTCTCGGTCTCGGGTGTCGCGGCCATCAGACCTTCACCTCGTATCTTTCGTACCCCTCGGCCTCGAGCTTGTGGGCCAGCTCGGGACCGCCTTCCTCCACGATACGCCCGTCGATGAAGACGTGCACGAAATCCGGCTTGATGTAGTTGAGGATCCGCTGGTAGTGCGTGATCACAACTGCCCCCATGTCCGGGCTGACGAGCTTCTGGACCCCGCGAGCGACGATCTGCAACGCGTCGATGTCGAGGCCCGAATCGGTCTCGTCCAGGATCGCGATCCGCGGCTTCAGCATCGCCATCTGGAGGATTTCGACGCGCTTCTTCTCGCCGCCGGAGAACCCGTCGTTGAGGTAGCGGGACGCGAGCTCGCGCGAGACCTTCAGCCGGTCCATCTGCTCGAGTAGCTCCGTGCGGAACTCGGGGATCGCGATTGGATCGTCCTCGCCCCCGGCGCGCGCCTTGCGGATCGAGTTGATCGCGCTCCGCAGGAAGGACGTGACGGTCACGCCGGGCACGGCGTGCGGGTACTGAAACGCGAGGAAGAGACCACGCTGGGCGCGCTCGTCTGCCTCCATCGCGGTCAGGTCCTCGCCCTCGAAGAGGATCTGCCCCTCGGTGATCTGGTAGGCGGGATGGCCCATCAGGGCGTACGCGAGCGTCGACTTGCCGGACCCGTTCGGCCCCATGACGGCGTGGACCTCGTTCGGGTCCACGGCCAGGTCGACGCCCTTGACGATCTCGGTCCCGTCCTCGAGGGAGACGTGCAGGTTCTTCAGCTCCAGCAGTGCCAGCTTGTTACATCCTTTACTTCGGAGGAATGCGGCTCGCCCGAGCCGCTAGTTACCCCATCGTAGCCAACGACGCCGCCCCGGCTTCTTCCTGCCCAGGCGGACCACTCATCCCCCCTTGCGGCCCGCGAAACGCGCTACCCTGAATCCATGCCGAATGTCGGCCCCTGGGAGATCATCCTCCTGCTCCTTCTGGCGCTTCTCTTGTTCGGGGCGAAGCGGCTCCCCGAGATCGGTCGCTCGATGGGACGCGGTCTACGCGAGTTCAAGGACTCCGTCAGCGGCAAGGACGCGGACGACGAGCCCGCCGAGCTTCCCGTCACGACCACGCCGGCAGAGACTCCCGCGCGCGAGCGCGACACCGTCTCCTAGCGGATGAAGTCGCTACCGCGGCGCCTTCGCCACGGCGAGGAGGCGACGCTCGTCGAGCACCTCGACGAACTGCGCGCGCGGATCTTCGTCTCGCTCGGCGCGCTCGTGGTCGGCTTCACGATCGCGTTCGTGTTCCACCACCGGTTGATCCACTGGCTCAACCAGCCGTTGCCGGACCGGATCGCGCGGCCGATCACACTCGGGGTCGCCGAGCCGTTCCTCACGTCCGTGAAGGTCAGCCTCGCCGCCGGGCTCGCGCTCGCCCTACCAGTCGTGCTCTGGCAGCTCTGGAGCTTCCTCGCGCCGGCGGTCGAGGAGCACGCGCAGCGAACCGTTGTGGTCTTCGTCGCGTTCTCGACGGCCCTGCTCGTCGCCGGCATCGCGTTCGGCTACTTCCTCGTCCTGCCGCAGGCGATCCACTTCCTGACGAACTTCGACGACACCCTCTACAACGTCCAGATACGCGCGAGCAACTACTACTCGTTCGTCCTCACCGTTCTGATCGCGGTCGGGCTCGTGTTCGAGTTGCCGATCTTCGTGCTCGCGCTCGTGCGGCTGGGCGTGCTCTCGACGCGGACGCTGCGGAAGAACCGGCGCCTCGGCTACTTCATCGTCGCAGTCGTCGCCGTGCTCCTGCCGGGGATCGACCCGGTGACGACGACGCTCGAGGCGATCCCGCTGATGGTGTTGTACGAGGGGTCGATCTGGCTGTCGGTGATCATGGAGCGCCGGTCGCAGCGCCTGGAAGCGGCTAGCCTGTCCGAGCCGTGAGCCAGGTTCTGTCCGCGGACTGGGTGCTGCCGATCGAGGGGCCGCCGATCGAACGCGGTGCGGTCGTGATCGAGGACGGCCGGATCGCCGCGGTCGGGACGGCGGACGAGCTCGGAGCCGGTGTCCGCTACGAGGACGCGGTCATCCTGCCGGGCTTCGTCAACGCGCACACGCATCTCGAATACGCGGTGTACGCCGGCTTCGGCGATGGGTTGGGCGACTTTGCGGAGTGGATCACGCTCCACGTGCAGCGGAAGGCCCGGATCGGCTGGGAAGAGTACGTCGACATCGCGCGCCTCGGCGCGGCTCTGTGCCTCGGCTCGGGCGTGACGACAATCGGGGACTGCAGTTACAGCGGTGCTGCCGCCGTTGCCTGCGCGGAGCTGGGCCTGCGCGCGACCGTGTACTTGGAGGTCTTCGGAGCGGACGTTCCGCGCGCGCTCGAGCATTTCGCCCGGATCCGCGATCGGGCCCAAGACGCGTTCTCCGACCGCGTGCGGGCCGGTGTCTCGCCCCACGCGCCGTACACCGTGTCGCTCGAGCTCTACCAGGCGTGCGCAGAGCTCGGCCTGCCGGTCGCGACCCACATCTCCGAGAGTGCGTCGGAGGTCGCCTACGTCCTGCGCGGCGAAGGGCCGTGGAGTGGGTATCGCGAGCTTCTCGTCGAGCCGGCGGGCACGACCGGGACGCGCCTGCTGGCTGCGCACGACCTGCTCGGCCGGCACGTCGTCGCGGCGCATTGCGTCGTCATCGACGACGAGGAGCTCGGCGTGCTCGTCTCCACGGAGACCGGGATCGCGCATTGCCCGCGGTCGAACGCGGCACTCGGCTGCGGCGTGGCGCCGCTGGCGGAGCTGCGAGTCGCCGGAGCCCGTGTCGGCGTCGGCACCGACAGTCCGGCGTCGGCGCCGTCGTTCGACTTCTTCGAGGAGCTGCGCAGTGTCGTCCTGACGGCACGCGCGCGGGCGGAGCGGCCGGACGTGCTGTCCGCGGCCGAGACGCTCGAGCTCGCGACGCTGGGCTCGGCGCGCGCCCTCGACCTCGATTCGGAGATCGGCTCGCTGGTGCCGGGGAAGCGCGCCGACCTGGCGGTCGTGTCGCTGGCGGGCTCGCCGTTTCTCCCGTGGGAAGATCCTGCCGCCGCTGTTGTGCTCGGGGGTTCGCCCGACCGGGTCGTCGCGGCGTTCGTCGATGGAGAACCGCGCTATGAGAGAGGAGGATTCGAGTGGCACGAGTTGACCGCCGCCGCGCTGCGCGCGAGGCGCGCCATGCTCGCGCCGCCGGCCGGCGCCGCCCCACCAGAGGCGGCGGCGGTGGGTCAGCGCGCGAGCTAGAGAGCACCCTCTTCTTCACCCGTCTCCGCCGGCAGGCGAAGTGGGCGTTCGCGCTGATGGTGCTCGTCTTCGGCGTCGGCTTCGTCTTCCTGGGCGTCGGTTCGGGCGGGCTCGACCTCGGGTCGCTCATCCGCGATACCTTCGGCGCGAAGGGCGGCGGCGGCGGGAAGTCGATCTCGGCGGCGCAGAAAGAGGTGAGCACGCACCCGCGCGATCCGAAGGCCTACAAGGATCTCGCGGACGCGCTCGAGCGCAAGGGCCGGGCCGACGAGGCGATCTCGGCGCTCGAGCAGTACACGACGCTCGCGCCGAAGGACACGATGCAGCTTGCGCGGCTGGGGCGGCTCCAGTACGCGCAGGCCGACAATGCGGCGGTCGATGCGAATGCCGCGTACGCCGAGCAGCAGACGGCCTTTGCCGGGTCGACCTTCGGGCCGTCCCCGTCGAGCAAGCTCGGTCAGGCCCTCGGTCAGGATCCGATCACCCAGGCGGTCAGCACGAAGGTCTCCACGCGCGTCCAGGAGGCGACGACGAAGTACTCGACCGCTTCGTCCAAGGCGATTGCCACGTTCCAGAAGCTCGCCAAGCTCCAGCCCGGGCAGGACTCCTATTTCAACCTGGCGCAGGCGGCCGAGCACTTCCGGAACGACAAGGTGGCGCTCGCGGCCTACCGGTCGCTCCTGAAGGTCGAGAAGGACCCCGGTACCAGGGCGCGGATCCGCGCGAAGATCGCGTCGCTCCGGCCGGCCGTCAAAAAGGGAGGCGGTTAGACTCCGCGCTGCGGGGAAAGCCCTGTCACCACACCTTCCGAGGGGACGCATGAACTTCGACATCAAGACGGAGCAGCTGGGGAACGGCGCGTACGTCATCTCGCTCGCGGGCGAGGTCGACCTGTACACGGCTCCCGAGTTCAAGCAGCAGCTGCTCGAGGTGATCGGACAGGGCGGCACGGAGGTCGTCGTAGACTTCAGCGACACGACCTTCATCGACTCGACGACGCTCGGCGTGCTCGTCGGCGGCGTCAAGCGCCTCCGCACGAATGATGGTCAGTTGTCGCTCGTGTGCAACGACCGCAACATCACAAAGATCTTCGAGATCACCGGCCTCGATCGGGTGTTCACGATCTACCCGACGCGTGACGAAGCCGTGTCGAAGCTGAGTGCGTCCGCGAACCAGCCGCCCGCGTAGCTTGCGCCCGGCGCTGCTGCTGGTTGGGGCAACGCTCCTCCTGTCGGGCTGTGGTGCAGGAGGTCTCGTCACGAAGGGTGACAAGGACGCCGGGAAGAAGCTCTTCCAGCAGAAGTGCTCCGGCTGCCACGCACTCGCGGCGGCCGGAGCGTCCGGCACGATCGGGCCGAACCTCGACGACTCGTTCGCGGAGGCTCGTTTGGAGGGCTACAAGGAGAGCGCGATCGCGGACATCGTCGCCGGGCAGATCCGGTATCCCGGCCAGTACGCGACCGGATCGGGCCTCGACCGGTTGCAGTCGAACATGCCGCCCAATATCGTCCGCGGACACGAGGTCGACGACGTGGCGGCCTTCGTCGCGGCTAACGCGGGAGCACAGGGCTTCGCCGAGACGACCGCGGTCACGAGCCTCGACGGCCTGACGATCTTCAAGGCGAAGTGCGGCAGTTGCCACACGATCGCAGCCGCCGGAACGACGGGCACCACGGGCCCGAACCTGGACCAGCTGCGTCCCTCGTTTGCCGCCGCCAAGAAGCAGGTGACGAACGGCGGATCCGTCATGCCGGCGTTCAAGGGCGTGCTGACGAACGCTCAGATCGTCAGCGTCGCGAAATACGTCTCGTCCCACCAGCGAAAATAGACGCCTCTGATTTTCAGGCGGTGACCGCGGGCACGCTGCCCGGGTTGTTGGGCATCGACGTCGTGCTGGTCGAGGACGGACGCGTCGTGCTGCGATTGCCGGTGCGCGCCGACCTGCTCGCGCCGAACGGCTATCTCCACGCGGGCGCGGTCGTCGCGCTCGCCGACACTGCGTGCGGCTACGGCTGCTTTGCGTCGCTGCCGGACGGCGGCACCGGGTTCACAACGGTCGAGTTGAAGACGAACTTTCTCGGGACGGCGAGGGAGGGAACCATCGACTGCGAGGCGGTGCGAGTCCACGGCGGGCGAACGACGCAAGTGTGGGACGCATCGGTCAGCGATGAGTTCGGGAAAACGCTCGCGCTCTTCCGGTGCACCCAACTCATCCTCTACGACGCGGGAAACCGCGGTCGCATCGGCGCCTAAGCCCTGGCTGAAAACACCACGGTCTGACCCCCTGATGTAAGAAAAGTGTGACTTTTCGTCCACAGCTGTCTCATTCGGCCGTGGGCCTAGCGTCAGCCTCTGACTTCTTCCTTCTCGGCCTCGAGGTCGACGACGACGTGCGTGATCGGAACCGCGAAGCGCTCGCGCGCTTTCGTGACGACGCCGCGCTCCAACCAGTGCGAGCGTCCTTCGGGATGCGTCGAGATGATGATCTCGTCGGCGCCGAACGTGCGTAACGCGTCCTCCATCGCCTGCACCGGGTCGCCGTCGCCGACCTCGCCGCGTGCGTGGATGCCGAGCTCGCGCAGCCGGCCGAGGCTGCGTTCGAGCCGCTTCTGAGCGGCGGCCCGTGCGCCGTCCTCGTCCGAGGCCCAGTGGCGAAGCGGCGAGTTCAGCGCCGGTGTCACGACGAGCACCTCTGCACGCACGCCTTCGCTTCGCCGGTGGATCAGATCCCGGAGCGTCCTGCCGCCAACGGTCTCGTTGGCGACCACCAGGATGCGCCGCTCGCCCTCCGCGTGTGGGCGCGGCGCGGTCTGGAACGGGCGCTCGGCACGGCGCGTCCTGGCCCACCAGGCCAGCACGACCGCGCTCAGGAAGATGAACACCCCGAGCCCGGCCCAGCGCCCGCCGGTAACGGCCGCGATCGTGATCGCGGCGAAGTAGACGATTGTTCCGATCAGGAACCGGAACGCCTCCGCTTCGCTGCGAAGTGGATTGATCATCAGATGATGTAGACGGTGGTGTACACCACGATCCACATCACGTCCACGAAGTGCCAGTAGATCCCGCCGATCTCGACGCCGTGGTGGTTCTCCGGGGAGAAATGGCCGCGGAACGCGCGGATCGTCATGAAGAGCAAAATCGAGAGCCCGACGAAGACGTGCGCTCCGTGGAGCCCCGTGAGGCAGTAGAAGATCGTGCCGAAGGCGCCGTCGTGCGGTGCGAAACCGACTCGCGAGTACTCCCGTGCCTGCGTGAGCAGGAAGACGAGCCCCATCAGGAACGTGAGCAACAGCCCCGCCTGCAGGCCGGCTCGGTTCCCGCGCTTGATCGACTGCAGAGACCAGTGCATCGTGAAGCTCGACGTGACCAGGATCGCGGTGTTGATCCCGGCGACGAAGATCGGCAGATGGAAGGGAGGCGTCGGCCACTGAACGTGGTTCACGACGCGCACGAAGAAGTACGCGGTGAAGAACGAGCCGAACAGCATCACCTCCGACGCGATGAACAGGAACATTCCGAGCACGGACGCGTTGACGCGCGAGCTCTGGTGCGCGACCGGAGGGCCGTGGTGCGCGGCTTCCGCGTGCACTGCCACTAGCGCACCGCCTCTTCGGCGTGCATCACATGCTCGACCGGCAGCTTCGTCTCGTCCTTGAGCCGCTGGATCAGATCCTTGCGAAGCCAGCCGGAGCGCTCGGGCCCGAAGGTCGAGACGATGATCTCGTCGATGCGCTCCTCGTGGATTTCCTGCATCGCCGCTTCGAACGGGTCGGGGTGCGCGACCCACCCGTGGGCCTCGATGCCTGCTCCTCGCAACTCGGCGAGCGCGCGCCGGAGCCGTCGCTCCGCGTCGGGATGCTCGCTCTGGGTCGGATCGCTCTGCGGGAGGATGATCACGAACCTCGCCTCCCCGCGCCCCGCGCGCTCACGGATCGCGCTGAGGAGCTCCTCGCTGACGACCGTCTCGTTCGCGATCACGAGCACGTCCGCCGGACCGCCTTCCTCCTGGATGTCGACGACCACGTGTTCCACGGGCTTCGGCGCCACCGCGTCGCGCACACGGTCGACGACGTTCTTCCGGAGCCAGCCCGACTTCTCCACCGGATGCGTCGCCACGATGACTTCATCGACCGGCGGCTCCAGCTGTGCGACCGCGTCGCGGACGGCGGTGACGGGATCCGATTCGACCACGAAGCCGTCTGCGGGAATTCCTTCCTCGCGCAGTGTCGAAACCGTCCGGTCCAGGCGCCGGCCCGCCGCTGCGCGACGCGTGTCCTGGTACACCACATAGCCGCGCTGCGGCTGGCTGACGGGGCAGATAACGGTGACCCGCAGGTCGGCGTCGCCCTTGTGCCGCGCGATCGCCTCGATCAGCTTCCGCCCGGTGACGGTCTCGTTGGCAACGACGAGAACGTGCATCAGTCCACCGGCACCTGTTCGCGAGCACCGCCGCCGAGCACCGCGTGCTTCGCCCCCGGGACGCCGTACTCGTAGGGATTGCCGACGACCTGCGGGATCTCGTCGAAGTTGAAGACCGGCGGCGGCGACGAGACCTGAGGAACACGATCGTCGAGGCGCCGAGGAAGAACGAGGCGACGGAGATGAACAGGTTCCAGTTCGCGAAGACGGGGTCGTAGTCGGAGACCCGCCGCGGCATGCCCTGCACGCCGATCAGGTGCATCGGGAAGAACGTCGCGTTGAAGCCGATGAACGTCAGCCAGAAGTGCAACTTGCCGAGCCGCTCGTTGTACATGCGTCCGGTCATCTTCGGGAACCAGTAGTAGATGCCGGCGAAGATCGTGAACAGCGAGCCGCCGAAGAGGACGTAGTGGATGTGCGCGACGATGAAGTACGTGTCGCTGACGTGGATGTCGATCGGCACCGCGCCCAGATAGATCCCCGACAGCCCGCCGATCACGAACATCGACACGAAGCCGACGGCCCACAGCATCGGCGTGTTGAAGGCGATCTTCCCCTCCCATAAGGTCGCGAGCCACGAGAAGACCTTGATCCCGGTTGGCACGGCGATCAGCAGTGTCGTCACCATCATCGGCACGCGCAGCCACGGCGCCATTCCCGACACGAACATGTGGTGGGCCCAAACGGAAAAGCCCAGGACGAGGATCGCGAGCAGCGACAGCGCCATCAGCCGGTAGCCGAAGATTGGCTTCCGCGACATCACGGAGATCACCTCCGACGCGATCCCGAAGCCCGGCAGCATCATGATGTACACGGCCGGGTGCGAGTAGAACCAGAAGATGTGCTGGTAGCCGAGCGGATAGCCGCCGCCGGCCGTCTCGAAGAAGCTCGTGTGCATCACGCGGTCGAACATGACGAAGAACTGCGAGCCGGCGATGAACGGCGTCGCGATCACGACGAGGAGTGACGTCGTGAAGTTCGCCCACACGAGCAGTGGCATGCGCCAGAACGTCATCCCCGGCGCGCGCATGGTGATGATCGTGACCAGGAAGTTGAGCGCGGTCATGATCGAGCTCGCGCCCGCCCACTGGACGCCCATGTTGAAGAAGATTGTCCCCATGGGCTGGTGGACGCTGAGCGGCGCGTAGCCCGTCCAGCCGGCGGCGAACGCGCCGCCCGGCACGAGGAACGAGCAGAGCATCATCGTCCCGGCGATCGGCAGCAGCCAGTACGAGAGGGCGTTCAGGCGCGGGAACGCCATGTCCGGCGCGCCGAGCATCAGTGGGACGACGAAGTTCGCGAGGCCGGCGAACGCCGGAATCACGAACAGGAAGATCATCAGCGACGCGTGGACGGAGAAGAGCCCGTTGTACGTCTGGTTGTTGAAGAACTGCATGCCGGGCTTGGCGAGCTCCGCGCGCACGAGCATTGCCAGCATTCCGGCGGCGAGGAAGAAGAAGATCGTCGTCGCCAGGTACTGCATCCCGATCACCTTGTGATCGGTGTTGACGCGGAAGTAGTCGCGCCACGAGTACGCGCCGTGCCCGGAGTGGTCCTCGGGGACCGTCGGCGCGCCGATCGCGTACCTCGCCCAGTAGTCGAACGCGCCGATGCCGGCGAGGAATCCGACCGGTGCCGCGATCAGCGCTGCGACGAGGACGATGATCTCGCCGAACCAGATCGGGTGCCAGCCGCCCCACCAGCGGCACAGGACGACGATCCCGCAGCCGATTCCGAAGAAGAGCGGCACCATCCACGCGGTGCGGAGGAACCCCGGGAAGAGGAGGCGGCGCCAGCCGGCCGGCGGCCGCCGTGGCCCGTGTTCGACGTGGGTCTCGTGCGAGGCGACGGTGGCG
Organism: Actinomycetota bacterium; assembly: GCA_005885125.1. Lineage (GTDB taxonomy): Bacteria > Actinomycetota > Thermoleophilia > Gaiellales > Gaiellaceae > 3-1-20CM-4-69-9. Next base: position 2,772 of record VAXU01000015.1, on the reverse strand, counting down.
GTCACTTCGTCCCCTTCTTCGCCGAGCTGACGAGGAACCGGACGAGCGCGTCGAGCTGGGTTTTGGACAATTTCGTGCCGAAGTCCTGCGGCATGATGCCCTTCGGGTAGCCCTTCTCGACGTACGCGTTCGGAGCGACGATCGACTCGCGCACGAACGATGCGAGCGGCTTCCCGGCTCGCTGCGCCTCGACGGCGAGCTTGTCGAGGTCGGGACCGATCGTCCCGGTCGCCCCTGCGGCCGCCAGCCTGTGGCACGCGGTGCAGCCCTGCTGGTTGAAGATCGACGAACCGCCCCCGCCTACCGCCGCCGCCGTCTGTGCGCCGTGCGCCCACTTGTCGAAGGCCGTCTCGGTCATCACGATCGTCTGTGAGCGCATCAGCGCGTGGCCGAGCCCACAGAGCTCTGTGCAGATGACGGGATAGGTCCCCACCCGGGTCGGAGTGATGTGCAGCGTCGGATGGAGGCCCGGCACGACGTCCTGCTTCTGCGAGAACTCCGGCACCCAGAACGAGTGGACGACGTCCTTCGACGTCATTCGCAGCAGGACGGATCGGTGCACCGGCAGCCGGAGGATGCCCGAGCGCTTGTTGCCGTAGGCCGGGTAGTAGAAGCTCCACGCGAACTGCTGCGCGACAACGTTCACGCGTAGCGGGTTCGCGCCTGCCGCATCGTCCTTGGCGAGCACGATGGCGCTCACGATCGTGATCGCCGTGACCAGGATGGCCGGAATCGCGGTCCAGGTGATCTCGAGGCCGGTGTGCCCGTGGATCGGCGGCCCGTCCGAATCGTCATCCGGCTTGCGCCGGAACTTGACGACCGCGTAGGCGGTCACCGACGCGACGATCGAGAAGATGAAGATGCAGATCCCAGTCAGGAACCAGAAGACGAAGTGGATCCGGCCGGCCTCGCGCGACGCCGGCTGGGGCAGCCAGTTGGGGAGGAGCGCGATGGCCGTTCCGGCCGCCGCGGCGGCGATGGCGACCAGGATCAGCTGGACGAGGGAGCCCCTGCGCACGCTCCCCGCGAATCTACTGGAGAAGCCGCCGTTCCTGCTGCCGAACCCGTTTTGGCGCCTCGGCCGTTAGGGAAGAACCCCCTGGAACCACAGTCAGAGGACAAGGAGGAACGATGGGACTTGGAGTTGGAATCTTCCTGATCGCGGTCGGTGCAATCCTGACGTTCGCGGTCAACGCAACCACGAACGGCATCAACATCGACGCCGTCGGCTGGATCCTGATGGGCGTGGGGCTCGTCAGTGTCCTGTTCTCGCTGCTCTTCTGGCAGTCGTGGGCAGGCCCCGGCTACTGGAGCCGCCGCCGGACGACGTACATCGACGAGGGCCCGCCGACCGCACCTCCGTACTAAACGGAACCGACGGGACTCCGAGGGCGGCCTTCGAGCCGCCCTCGCACTATGGGCCGTGAAGGATTCGAACCTTCGACCTTGGGATTAAGAGTCCCCTGCTCTACCAACTGAGCTAACGGCCCGATTCGCGGCGCGTAGTGTAGCCGCCGTGAAAGTGCTCTCCGTCGTCGGGAACCGGCCGCAGTTCATCAAGTCGGCGCCGCTGTCTTTGGCCCTGCGCGAGGCCGGAATCGACGAGGTCGTCCTGCACACCGGGCAGCACTACGACCCGGAGTTGTCGCAGGTCTTCTTCGACGAGCTCGACCTCGCAGAGCCCGACTACCGGCTCGGGCTGCAGACGGCGGATCCAGAGGCGATGCGGCCGCGGATCGAGGAAGTGATCGAGGCGAAGCGGCCGGACTGGGTGCTCGTCTACGGCGACACGAACTCGACGCTCGCGGGCGCCCGGGCCGCGAACGCGGCCGGTGCCTCGCTCGCGCACGTCGAGGCCGGCCTGCGGAGCGGCGACCTGTCGATGCCGGAGGAGCACAACCGGATCGAGGTCGACCGGACCGCGGCGCTCCTGTTCGCGCCGGACGAGCGCTCGCGCGAGACGCTCGCGGCCGAGGGCGTCACAGGGCGCGTCGAGGTCGTGGGTGACGTCATGTACGACGCCTGTCTCAGATTCGGTCCGATCGCGCGCGAACGCTCGGACGTGCTCGATCTGTTCGGGGCCCGGCCGGGGCAGTTCGTGCTCGTGACCGTTCACCGTGAGGCCAACGTCCGTCCCGAGCGGCTTCGCCGAATCGTGGAAGGGCTCAACCGCATCGACGACGCGATCATCTTCCCCGCCCATCCAAGAGCGCGAGCGGCGATCTCGAGCATCAGCCCGCGCCGGTTCGAGGTCACGGAACCGCTCGGCTACCTCGATCTGGCCGCCCTCGCCTCACAGGCGCGCGTGGTCGTCACGGACTCGGGAGGCCTGCAGAAGGAGGCCTACTGGTACGGGGTGCCGTGCGCGACGCTCCGCCCGTCGACTGAATGGGTGGACACGGTCGAAGTGGGGGCGAACACGCTCGTCGACGACGACCCTGTTCGCATCGAGACCGCGATCGGCAGCGCACGGATGCCCGCTGAGCGTCCACAGCTCTACGGCGACGGTCACGCCTCCGAGCGGATCTCCCAGACCCTGCTCGGTAGCCTTTCGCCCGCATGAAGCCGGACATCGCCATCATCGGCGCGGGCTACGTCGGCGTGCCGCTCGCCCAGGTGTTTGCCGACGCGGGGCGCGCCGTCGTGCTCGTCGACGTGAAGCAGGACGTCGTCGACGCCCTCAACCGTGGCGAGAGCCACATCGAGGACGTGTCGTCGGAACAGCTGAAGCCTCACGTCGACGCCGGGCGCATCTCGGCATCGCGCGACTAC
>VAXU01000014.1 GCA_005885125.1 Actinomycetota bacterium | reverse complement strand
AAGAATTCGAGCTCGTGCGCGCCGACCGAAACGTCGTGACCCTCGATTAGAGGAGCCCCTGCAGGATTGCCGCTGTCCCGGCGACCAGGAGGATCGCCCCGATCGCGTGCAGGAGCCGGCGCTCATCGAGCCGTCCGGTGAGTCTTGCACCAAGCAGCGCGCCCGGCACGGACGCGGCGGCTCCGACGGCGAACAGCGACCAGTCGACGCCGCTTGGCGCATGGGCGGCGATCCCGGCAACGCCCACGCAGACGCCGACGACAAGGTTGGTTCCGATCGCGCGCAGCGCCTCCGCGTGGACGAACCGCAGAAGGGCCGGCAGCCGGAGCGAGCCGAGGATCAGCCCGACCACGCCGCCGAGGAAGCCGATTGCTGCTCCCGTCAGCACGGCGGCAGGGACGCTCTCGGGCTCGCTCTCTCCCGCCGGGCCGCGGCGCGGCCGGAACAGGTCGACGCCGAAGACGATCAGAACGCCGCCGATCACGATCAGCAGCGCGTTCCCGGGAAGTGCCGCGGAGACGATCGACCCTGCGATCGCTCCGGCAACCGACGCCGGAGCCATCCAGAGGACGAGCCGCCAGTCGACACGCCGAGCACGGAGGTGCGCGAACGCCGCCGTCGCAGCAGCAACGCCGGAGATCCCGATGTTCGCGCCCGCACCGGCAGCCGGGCTCGAAGCGGCGAAGACGATCACCGGCAAGCGGATGTTGCCGAGGACGAGGCCCACGAGCCCGCCCGCAACGGCGGTGACGAAGCACCAGACCCCAACAGCGGCGAGAACGAGGGCGTGCAACCGGTTGAATATCGCGTATGGCGGATCGAATGCGCCGCGTGAACGAGTCGGTCCGGCAGGTCGTGTCCGAGGCTGTCGGGCAGCTCAAGGACCCTCGGATCGGATTCGTCACCGTCACCGGCGTCGAGACCTCCGCTGACCTGCGCCATGCGCGCGTCTTCGTTTCAGTCCTCGGCACCGAGCAGAGACGCGAGCGGGCACTGGCCGGCCTGCAGGCCGCGCACTCGGTTCTGCAGGCGCAACTCGCGCGCGAGCTCCGCATGAAGAGGACTCCCCAACTCGCGTTCGAATACGATCCGTCGGTTGAGCGGGGGGTCCGGATGACGAAGCTGATCGATGAGCTCGCCCCAGACGACAGCGAGTGATCTCACCGCGACCGTGGATGCGATCCGCGGTCACGAACGCTTCACGCTGACGACCCACGAGAATCCGGACGGGGATGCACTCGGCTCCCTCCTCGCCATGAAGCTCGCGCTCGATCAGCTCGGCAAGGACAGCGTCATGGTCCTCCACAGCGAGGCGCCGCTTCCCGGCGAGTACCACTTCATGCCGCTCGCGGAACTGCGACGTCGCTGGCCGGAGGACGTGTCCGAGCGCATTCTCGTGGCGCTCGACTGCGCGAACGAAAGCCGAATCGGCGACGAGGAGGTACTGGGGCGCGTTCCACTCACCCTCGACATCGATCATCACCACGACAACACGCGCTTCGGCGACATCAACCTGATCGTTTCCGACGCGTCGTCGACGGGCGAGGTGCTGCGCGACCTCTTCCGGGAGCTTGGCGTCGAGCTGACACCCGTGATCGCGGAGGCGCTCTACATCGCGCTCGTCACCGACACCGGACGGTTCCAGTACACGAACACGACGCCCAAGGCGTTCCGACTCGCAGCCGAGCTGGTGGAAGCGGGCGCGGACCTCCATCGCGTGTTCCAGGGCGTGTACGAGTCCGTGCAGTTCGCCAAGCTGAAGCTGATCGCCCGCGCGCTCGATCGAGCGCAGATCTACGAGGGCGGTCGGATCGTGATCTCGTATCTGCTCCGGACCGACTTCGCGGAGGTCGGAGCAGCCGAGCCGTATTCGGAAGGGATCATCGACGAGCTGCGCCGGGTCGAGGGGGCGGACATGGCCGTCCTGATCCGTGAGCCTCCGCGGGCGGGCGGACCGACCCGGCGTGTCAGCCTTCGCGCGAGTGTCGACGAGCTCGACGTGTCGGCGATTGCGCGCAAATCGGGTGGAGGCGGGCATCGCCAGGCGGCCGGGTTTTCGAGCGAAGCGTCGATCGAGGAGATCACGGAGTTCGTGAGACGCGAGTTTGCCGCCGCGCGCTCCTAACCCGGCAGGCATCGTCCTGGTGGACAAGCCGGCGGGGCCGTCATCGTTTGCGATCGTTGCGAATCTCCGACGGCGCACGGGTGCGCGTACCGGCCACGCCGGAACCCTCGATCCGTTCGCAACAGGCCTCTTGCTGCTGTTGTCCGGCTCGGCAACTAAACTGGCTTCATGCTTCGTTGGCCTGGACAAGCGCTACGTCACGGACGTCGACGTGACCGCACGAACCTCGACCGGCGATCCCGAGGGAGAGGTCGTCCATCACTCGGACCCGCCGTCGCCGGGCGAACTGGCCGAGCGGCTCGCGCACCTCCGCGGCGACATCGAACTGCCGATCCCGGCCGCGTCGGCGGTCAAGATCGGCGGTGAGCGCGCCTACAAGCTCGCGCGTCGCGGTGTTGCCGTGGAGATGCCGCTGCGTCGATCGCGCGTGGATGCGCTCGACGTCATCACGTATAGCAACGGCATCGTGAGGCTCGACCTGCGTGTCAGTTCCGGGACCTACGTGCGGGCGATTGCGGACGCCCTCGGGGGCCACTGCCGGACACTTCGGCGACTGGAGATCGGCCCGTTCTCCGTCGACGAAGCGGACCCCGAGCGCATCATCCCACCGGCCGAGGCACTCGCGCGCCTCCCGTGAACGTCGCGCGCCACCCCGAGGAGCTGCCTACGGCCGACCGGGCCGTCGCGCTCGGCAGCTTCGACGGTGTGCACGTCGGTCACCGGCGTGTGCTCGAAACTGCACGTGCTGCCGGGCTGAGGACGACCGTCGTCACGTTCTGGCCGCACCCGCGCATCGTGCTCGGCAACCGGGTCGAGCTTCTGACGACGCTCGATCGCCGACTCGAGCTGCTCGCCGAGACGGGGATGGACGAAGCGCTCGTCGTCGAGTTCACCTCGGAATTGGCTCGCCTCGACCCGCGCGAGTTCGCGGAGTCTCTCCTCGACCGGATCGGAGCGCGTGTGATCGCCGTCGGCGAGAACTTCCGGTTCGGGCACGGCGCCTCGGGGACGCCCGCGCTCCTCGACGAGCTCGGCTTCGACGTCCACCAGGTGCCGCTCTTGGAAGGCGCGTCGTCCACGCGGATCCGGCAACTCCTCCAGGCGGGCGAGGTCGAGGGCGCGGCGAAACTGTTCGGGCGGCCGGTCGAGGTCGAGGGTGTCGTCGTCCTCGGCCACCAGCGGGGCGGGACGCTCGGCTATCCGACTGCGAACCTCGATGTTTCCGCAGACGTGATCGTGCCGGCCTATGGCATCTACGTCGGATCCGCGCTGGGCCACCGCGCTGCCGTCTCGATCGGAGTCAACCCGCACTACGGTGGCTCGGAGAGGCGCATCGAGCCGTACCTGATCGACTTCGAAGGTGACCTGTACGGCGAGCGCCTGATCGTCGAGCTGTGGCAACGCCTGCGAGACGAGCGTGCGTTCGGCAGCGAGGAGGAGTTGGTGGCACAGATGGCTGCGGACGTGGAGGCTGCGCGTCTGGCTCAGCGGCCGGTCTGACCCGGAACGCGGCTTCCCGAGCGTGTCCGGAGTGTGGCGGCGCCACGTGGCTCCCTGCCCACATCCCACCGCCCGAGGCCGCGTCCGCCGCGCCGCCGTAGCCGCTCGGCAAGCCGCAAGTTTCCGCAAAGAGCGGAGTCTTCTACGTGGTGCCAGCGAATTCGGGAGACGAAGGACCGAGCCTGACGGTGCTGGAAAGCGTCCGCTGCCTCGAGTGCGGAGCTGTCTACGCCAAGCCGTCAGGAGGGGGAACCGTGCAGCAGAACCCCGGGTGCCCGGATTGCGGGTACGTCGGGTGGGTCGACGTCGACCCGGGGCTCACGGAAGCGTGGCCGACGCACCGCTCCGCCGAGGGTCGGCAGCCGCGCCGCGGCGGCTGACGACGCTGACGCCGCCGAAGTAATGGTGGCGCGCCGGCCACCGGCGCACCGTCCAGCCGCGCTCCCCCAGTGAAGCGAGCGCGTTCTCGTCCACTCCCGGTTCTGCGTGCACGGTCGACTCGGCGGGATGGAAGCGTGGCCGTTCCACTGCGGCGTCGGCCTCCAGCTCCTCGTCCAGGATGCCCGACACGACTCCGAGGAGGGCCGTTCGCAGTCGCGTCCCACCCGCTGCCCCCGCCGCCAACTCGATTCGGCCGTCGCCGAACGCCAGCGTCGGCGCCATCATGCTCGCCATTCGCTCCCCAGCCACGAGCGGCCCGCGAACGAGGTCGGTCTCCCCGAGCATGCTGTTCAGGTGCAGGTCGAAGCCCGGGAGAAAGTCGCCCGAACCGAGGCCGAGACTCGTCGTCAGGACGCAGGCGTTGCCGGCTGCGTCGACCACTGTCGTGTTCGTCGTGTGCGAATCGACTCCGTTCCCCCGGAACACGTCCACGAGCGCGAGGACCCGTTGCGCCGGGTCGAGACTGCCGAGCCGCGGAAGGCGGGGCGCCGTCTCGGGCACGCCCGACAGCCCTCCGCGCGTCAAAAGCGTCCAATCCAGGTACGCGGCACGGACGGGTTCCGCCCAGTGCGGCTCGTAGCCTTCGAGGTCGGCGCGCGTGACGAGCCCGCCGCGTCCCTCGCACAGCGCAAGCAGCGCGTCGGCGATCGTCCCCCGATAGACCGACTCGGCTCCCTCTGCCGCGATTGCCTCGAGCGCTGCGACCAGGCCCGGCTGCTCGAGGCGCGCGCCTGCCTGGAGCAGCTCGCCCCCCGGCGCGTAGATGCGCGCACCCTCGTCCATGGTCATCACCGGCGCGAGCATCGCCAGACAGGCGGCATGCGCCGGCGGGAAGTCGACGCCCTCACGTGCGAGCCGTAGCGCAGGCTCCACGAGCCGGGGCCACGGCAACCGTCCGTGCGCACGCCACAGGGCTGCGAGCCCTGCGGGCAAGCCCGGCGTGCCGCACGAGGCCGCACCGATCGCGTAGTGCACGAGCTCTTCGCCGAACGGAACGTCGAGGTGGACGAGCTCCGGCTCGCACGGCGGAGCGCCGAGTCCCGGCACGGCCACGAAGCAGTCGAGATTCCGTGCGCGACGCGCGGTTGCGTCCCAGTAGATTGCGTGCCCGCCGCCGAGGAGCCCGGTCATGACCGTCTCCGAGACACACGACGCGAGCGACGCCGCAACCGCCGCGTCGGCCGCGCTGCCGCCATCCGCGAGAATCTCGATCCCCGCGGCCGTCGTCGCAGCGTGGCCTGCCGCTACCGAGGCTTTCATCGCGTCTCTTTTATCGGCGGGCGAATCGGCAAGCTCCTCCTGAAATAACCGCCTGCTACCCTTTCCCGCGACCGCAGCCGCGGCTTTCCGCCTGCTTCCGGCGGATTGCTGGGACTGACGACCACGGAGGTGACATGAGTCTCACGAAGGAAGCCAAGCTGGAGATCGTCAAGAAGCACGGGGAGAACCAGGAGGACACGGGTTCGACCAAGGTGCAGGTTGCGCTGCTCACGCAGCGGATCAACGAGCTGACCGAACACCTGCGCGCGCATCCGAAGGACCACTACTCGCGCCGCGGCCTGCTCAAGCTCGTGGGCCGGCGCCGCCGCTTCCTCAACTATCTGCAGAAGCGCGACCTGGAGGGATACAGGACATTGATCAAGGAGCTAGGCCTCAGGCGCTAGCCGAAGGTAACCAGGGAGTTTGGAGATTCGAGCGAGCGCCGTGATCGACGCTGACTCGAGTCCCCACTCTCCCGCAAAGGAAAGTGGAGGACAACTGATGGCGATTGCCACCGAACGCCAGGCCACGATCAGCGCGGCCGTCGGCGGGCAGGAGATCACATTCGAGACCGGCAAGCTCGCAAAGCAGGCCGACGGCGCCGTCGTCGTCCGCAGCGGCGAGACCATGGTGCTGGCGACGGCGATGGGTCGGCAGGAGCCGCGCGAGGGCGCGGACTTCTTCCCGCTCACGGTCGACGTCGAGGAGCGCATGTACGCCGCCGGGAAGATCCCCGGCGGGTTCTTCAAGCGCGAGGGACGTCCGACCGAGCGGGCGATCCTCACGGCGCGGATGATCGACCGCCCGATCCGGCCGCTCTGGCCGAAGGGCTACAAGAACGAGACACAGGTGATCTGCACAGTGCTCAGCGCCGACCTGGTCACTGCGCACGACATCCTGTGCATCAACGGCGCGTCCGCGGCGTTGATGATCTCGCCGCTGCCGTTCCTCGGCCCGGTCGGTGCAGTGCGGATCGGCCTGATCGACGGCGAGCTCGTCGTTAACCCGACGCTGGCGGCAGTCGAGGAGCATCCCGAGCTCGATCTGATCGTCGTCGGGACGCCCGAGGGCCTGACGATGGTCGAGGCCGGGGCGAACGAGGTCCCCGAGGATCGGCTGCTCGAGGCGCTCGACCTCGCGCACGCCGAGATCAAGAAGATCTGCGACGCGCAGATCGACCTGCAGCGTCAGGCGGGCATGTCGAAGTGGCTCGACGACTCGACCACCGAAGAGATCGAACGCGAGCACGGCGATGCGATCCGCCAACGGATCAACGCCGAGGGCCTTCGCGCGGCCGACGCGGTCGTGGAGGAGTTCCTTCCCGCCCTCAGCATGGATTCGACGGAGGACGACGTGCGCCGGCTGACCCAGCAGAGGCTGAGTCTTGCCACGGTGCTCGAGCGCGTTCGCCTCGAGGCGGTTCTCGCCCCGGTGCGTGAGCAGTTCGAGGCGGACCTCCGTGTGCTGACGGACGCCGAGCAGGATTCGAAGGAGCTCAAGTCGGCGAAGCGGCAGCTGCTCTTCGACCGGATCATCGAGACCGTCCAGTTGCCGTTTCCCGTCGGGCCGTCAGTCGGGGAAGGCGAGGCTGCGACGGCGAAGGACTCGATGACGAAGAACTACGTCAAGAAGGCGGCGGAGGCGATCTACAAGGAGCTCGTCCGGCGCAAGATCGCCGTCGAGAAGAACCGTCCCGACGGTCGCAGCCCGGACGAGATTCGTCCCATCTCCTGCGAGGTGGGAGTGTCTCCTCGCACGCACGGCTCGGGCCTCTTCACGCGCGGTCAGACGCAGATCATGTCGCTGCTGACACTCGGAACGGCCAAGGAAGGCCAGCGGATCGACGATCTGTCGCTCGAGACGGATCGGCGTTTCATGCACCACTACAACTTCCCGCCCTACTCGGTGGGGGAGACGGGCATGATGCGCGGCCCGAAGCGCCGCGACATCGGCCACGGCGCGCTCGCGCAGCGTGCGCTCGAGGCGATGATTCCGCCGTCCGACGAGTTTCCGTACACGATCCGCATCGTCTCGGAGACGCTGGAGTCGAACGGCTCGTCCTCGATGGGCTCGGTGTGCGGCTCGACGCTCGCGCTGATGGACGCCGGCGTCCCGATCAAGGCGCCCGTCTCGGGGATCGCGATGGGCCTCGTGAAGGAGGGCGACGACTACGTCATCCTCACCGACATCCAGGGCGCCGAGGATCACCTCGGTGACATGGACTTCAAGGTCGCGGGGACACGCGCCGGGATCACGGCCCTGCAGATGGACATCAAGATCACCGGCGTCACGCGCGAGATCATGCAAAGTGCGCTCGAGCAGGCGAAGCGGGCGCGCGAGATCATCCTCGACAAGATGCTCGAGGCGATCCCCGAGGTTCGCTCGGAGCTGAACGAGAACGCGCCGCGGATCTCGACGGTGAAGATCGATCCCGAGAAGATCGGGATGGTGATCGGCAAGGGCGGCGAGACGATCCGCGCGCTCGAGTCCGAGCACGAGGTCCAGATCGACATCGAGGAGGACGGCACGATCCTCATCTACGCGACTGACGGCGCGAAGGCGAGCTCCGCGATCGCGGCGATCGAGTCCCTGACCAAGGAGCCCGAGGTCGGCGATCAGTTCAACAACGCGAAGGTCGTGAAGACGACCCAGTTCGGAGCGTTCGTCGAGCTGAAGAAGGGAACCGACGGGCTGCTCCACGTGTCGAACGTCGGCCCGGGGCGGGTCGGCCACATCGAGGACGTGATCCAGCGCGGGGACATCCTCGACGTGCTCGTGCAGGAGGTCGACAAGGCGCGCGGCCGGATCGGCCTGAAGCTGATCCAGAAGCACGAGAACGGTGCGACTGTCAGCCCCGAGGAGCTGATCGAGCGCGCCAAGAACGCACCGCCTCGCCCGCGCGAGGAGGAGCGTCCCCGCGACCGCGAGCGCGGCCGCGGTGGTCGCGGCGGCGGCCGGGGCCGCGACCGCGAGCGGAACTAGAGCTCGTTCTTCAGGAGAGGTGGCAAACGAGGGCGGCCCAGGCCGCCCTCGTTGTTCGTTCCCTCTCTGCGGCGTTGCAAAGTCGACGCGATTCCGCCACAGACACGCGCGAAACTCTCGGGTATCGTCGTTCTCGTGGGTGGTGGGTGATGTCCCCACCCAGGGCGGGGGCGCGCGCGCGTCTACATTTTGCTACTCGAGGCGCACGGGAACCTCGCGCCGCCGCTCCGGTAGTTACCCCTCGCCCCGTTCCCAGGCGATCGGATCGGGCAACGCAACGTCGACGCCACGCGCGCGGAGCACGCCGGCGACTGTCTGGTGGCGGTGGGCATCCCACGTCAGGACGTGCGCGATCGCCGCGCCGAACGTGAACGTCTCGGGCGGCTCACACGTCGCGTCGACGAATGCCGTGTCCCACGCTCCGCGGTCGCGAACATCGCGGACGAGGCGAGCGAACTCGTCTCCTGCAGAATCGAGTCGTGCGCGCATCCCGTCGATCGATGTGTCCTTCGATTCCTCGAACGCGCGGCCGGTGATCGCCGCGGTCCACATCTCCTTCGTGAAGACGAGGCGATTTAGCATCGAGCGGATACTGGGCGCGTCTTCGCGGAAGGCGTGGGTCGGCGGGTCGAGCGGGACGCGCTCGTCGAGTGCGTCCTCCGGGAGCTCCGCCGCGCTGTCGATCATCCGGCGCGTGAGCCAGTTGTCGTGCTCGACCATGCGGTCACTGAGATCCATGGGTCTCCTCCTCGGGTCGTCGCCGGGGACGAGCAGTCCTCCCGGCGGGTGGAAGTGGACGCCGTTCGGGGCCGGTGCGCGGAAGTCGGTGGCACCGCGTGCGCGAAACTCGCTCGGCGAAGCCCCGAAGATCCGGCCGAATGCGCGTGTGAACGCCTCGAGCGAACCGTACCCGGCGTCGAACGCGAGCTCCGACACGGCACGATCGGTGGTCGTGAGCTCGAAGGCGGCCCGCTCGAGCAACAGGCGCCGCCGGAAGGCCGCCGGCGTCTCCCTGAGCGCCGCGCCTACGAGCCTGTCGAAGTGAAACCGGCTCAGATACGCACGCCGGGCGAGGTCGGCGGCCGCAGCGGGATGGTCGACGCTGTCGACGAGGACGTCGATGAGCTCGCGTAGCCGGTCCCCGGACCGAACGGACGTCATGGCCGGATCATCCGTTCCAGTCGCGACCGGCGCCTGATCCCGCTTGCGGACTTGCTTCGCCCTAGCGCGCCCCGTCGTAGATCAGGTCCCAGCCGGCTCACGCGCCCGTCAAAGGCCAGGTGGTCAAAAGGCGGTAAGCGGCCATCCCGCGGCGTCACGATAATGCGGGGGTGGTCCAGAAGTACGTCTTCTCCGAACTGGACACCGGCGAGCGCGTGATCTCGGAACGCGTGCCGAGTGTTCGTTCCGTCGCGATCGGGTTCTGGATCGGCGCCGGCTCGCGCGACGAGACCGATGCCAAGGCGGGAGTCTCGCATTTCATCGAGCACATGCTCTTCAAGGGGTCGCAGCACTACACGGCGCAGCAGATCGCGGAGATCTTCGACGGGCTCGGGGGCGAGCTCAACGCGGCGACGTCACGCGAGCACACGATGGTGTACGCCCGCGTCCCGGACGATCACGTGCAGACCGCGCTGAACGTGATGACGGACATGGTGTTCTCACCGGCGTTCGCGGACCTCGACTCCGAGCGCGAAGTCGTGCTGGAGGAGATCGCGATGTACGAGGACACGCCCCAGGAGCTCGTGCACGATCTGTTCTCCGAGGCCGTCTTCGGCCGCCATGCCCTAGGCCGTCCTGTCATCGGCACGGCGGACGTGATCTCCACCGTCACGCGCCGTGTGCTCAGCTCGTACCACCGGCAGATGTACGCCGGCGGGAACGTCGTCATTGCTGCAGCAGGGAACGTCGAGCACAACCGCTTCGTCCGCATGCTCAACCGCGCGCAGTTGCAGCAACGCCCACCCGCAGGCGGCCCGCGCGTGCGCCGTCCCCTCGTGAAGGCCCCGCCGCCGAGTTTTCGCTTCGCGAAGAAGGACACCGAGCAATACCACGTCTGCATCGGCGCGCCTGGGATCTCCCGCTCCGATCGGCGCCGCTTCGCGGCCTCGCTGCTCGACGCAATCCTGGGCGGCTCCGCTTCGTCGCGGCTCTTCCAGGAGATCCGCGAGAAGCGCGGGATGGCGTACGCCGTCTACTCGTTCGCGTCGCAGTACACCGACACCGGGCTCGTTGGCGTCTACCTCGGTACCCGGGAGGAGAACCTCGCCCCGTGCCTCGAGATCGCGCGCGACCAGCTCGGTGAGATCGCCGCCGGGCGGATCAAGCGCGAAGAGCTCGCGCGCGCGAAGGAGAACCTCAAGGGCCGGATCATGCTCTCGATGGAGTCGACGTCGAACCGGATGACCCGGCTCGGCAAGTCGCTGATCACGGATACCGAGCTGCTGTCGTTCGAGCGGATCATCGCGGAGCTCGACGCCGTCGACACGGAAGAGGTCGCGGAGCTCGCGGGACTGTTGCTCGCGCCCGAGAAGCTTTCGATCTCCGGGATCGGGCCAAGCGAGCGTGCCTTTCGGGCGGCCGTGCGGCGGCTCAACCCGGCCGTGCTCGCGCGCGCGGCGTGAAGCTCGCACTGCTCGGTGATCGGGGGAAGGTCGGGCGCGTCCTCGCGCCGGCCCTCGAGGCAGCCGGGCACGACGTGCGTGGAATCGGTCGCGGCGAGGCGATCGACGTCGAGGGGCTCGACGCAGCGATCGACTTCACGACACCGGAGGTGGGGGAGGGGAACGTTCGCGCCTGCCTCGAGCAGGGAGTCCACTGCGTCGTCGGCACGACGGGCCTCGACCTCGCCCCGCTCGGCTCCCTCGCGCAGGAGCGTGGGCTCGTCCTCTTTCATGCGCCGAACTTCGCGCTTGGGGCCGTACTGATGATGCGCTTCGCACAGGAAGCGGCAGCGCACATGCCGCGCGCCGAGATTGTCGAGCTCCACAACGAGGCGAAGCGCGACGCACCGTCCGGGACCGCGAAGGCGACGGCCTCACTCGTCGGCGGCGATCCGGCGATTCACTCCGTGCGGTTGCCGGGTCTCGTCGCGCATCAGGAAGTGCTGTTCGGAGGCGAGGGGCAGCTCCTGACGATCCGCCACGACACGTACTCGCGCGAAGCGTTCGTCCCGGGCGTTCTGCTCGCGCTGGAGAAGCTGCCGCAGCTCCCGCCCGGCCTCACCGTGGGCCTCGACGCGGTGCTCTAAAGACGACGCGTCCGTTCCGGCCGCCCGGTGCCAGGCACGGCGCAGGAAATGTGACGTGAACGTGCCGAGAGCGCGCAGCGCCCTCCACAGAGGCGCGAGCAATTGGCAGGCGAAACCGGCTACCGGCGGACCGAAAGGCCGTTGCCGGGAACCAGGGACGGCCGCAACGAGGTGCGCGCGGTTCGCGTACCGGTGCCAGGCACCGTGACGGGAGTGTGGCGCAGCTCGGTCGAGGGTGGACGCCACGGCAGTCTCACGCCTAACCGAGTCGCTTCGCGTAGCGCCGGCCGGTGTATTCCAGCCCGACGCGCTCGTAGAAGGCGTGCGCGCCCGCGCGGCGCTCTGCCGTCGTCACGAAGAGGAGGACACAGCCGCGCGTTCGCGCCTCGGCCTCCATCGCCTCGACAAGCGCGCGGCCGACCCCGGCGCCACGGTGCTCCTCGTCGACGACGAGAGCGGCCAGCTTCGCAGCAGCGCCGTCGTACTCGATCGCCGGCGACACGTGCAACTGCGCGAAGCCGACGACGCGCCCGCCGACCTCGGCGACGGCGAGGCGGTCGTCGCCGAGCGTCTCCAAGCGCCGAGCAACGGCAGCGGCATCCGCCGGATAACCGAGCTGCCCGAGTAACCGCGCGAGCGCCGCCGCGTCCCCGGCACGCGCGTCGCGGATCACCCGGACGACTGAAGCCGGACACCTCCGCGTAGCTGTAGACGTTGGGCGCGACGCACCGCATCCCGACCCCGCGCGGCGGGGACGGCTTGAAGAAGAGGGCCGAGACGAGAATTCCCGATCCCGGCTTCCCCGTCACCGCGTCGATCTCATCTGCGAACCTCCTCGTCGCGACGGGTCCCGTGATCACCTCAGTGATCCCGGAGTCGATCGGCCCGCCGGGTTCCAAGGTCTGCAACCGTGCGTCGTTGATGAAGTTTGCATGCGTATCGGTCGTTAGGAAGATCGCGTTCCGCACATTGCTCTGAAGGAAGAGGAGGAGCTTCTTCCGCTCCGCCTCGTAACCCTCCCAGCGGTCGTACGGCAGGGCATAGAACTGCTGGATCGGAACCTCGTTGACGATCACCTTGAACGTCGCGTTCGAGCGCGCGATCGCCTCTGTTAAACGCGTGAACTGATCGAAACCGAGCATCGTCCGCGACGGGTCGCGGATTCGGTCAAGACAGGCGGCCGGAGGCGGCTTGGCAAGCGACGGGATCAACATGGCGAACGCAGACCGCACCGCTTGCGGCGCCGTCGGCGCGAGGTCCGGGGAGCCGCCGTTGTCGCAGGCCCCTCCTGCCGACGCTTTCGCTGAGCGGAACGAGCGCTCGTCCAGGAAAAAGAGCTCGACGTTGCGTCCCCACCGGAAGGTTCGGTACAGGCCGTTCGCGCTCGAGTACGTGACCGGCGCGTAGTCGGTGAACGCCTGCCGGCCGGCGCGGTACAACGAGTCGCCGAACTCCGGACGCGAGAAGTCGTTCACGAACTCGTGGTCGTCCCAGTGGCTGTACATACCGGTCGAGCTGCGGACGCGTTGGAGCGCGCGCAGCGACAGGTTCAGCCGGTACTTGGCCCATTTTGCA
The DNA here is from genome assembly GCA_005885125.1 of Actinomycetota bacterium. Lineage (GTDB taxonomy): Bacteria > Actinomycetota > Thermoleophilia > Gaiellales > Gaiellaceae > 3-1-20CM-4-69-9. Next base: position 12,526 of record VAXU01000014.1, on the reverse strand, counting down.
GCCACCGTCAACGCGGGGGCCGTCCCCGAGACGTCGCTGTCGGAGTAGATCGTGTCGCCCAGGTTGATGTTGAACGCGTTGCGCTCGGCGGCCATCCGTGCATAGACCTCGAAACGGTTGTAGAACGGCTTCGACGTCCCCGGTGCCGGCGTCGCGTCGGCGTCACCAGAGACCGCGAAGCGGATAGTCACCGCCTGCGCCGGCTGTGGTGCCGTCGCGAAACGGCCGACCGTGCTCGCCGACCCGCCGCGGACGAAGCGGTAGTAGTAGACACGGCCCGGGAGGAGATGGGCGACGCGCACGTGGATCGTGCCGTCCCTCCCGGCATCAGCACGCGCAGCTCGGCGCAGCACGACGCCGCGGAACCTGGTGTCGCGGGCCACCTCGAGCCGGACGGGCCCGGGCGTCGCATGCCCCCACAGAAACGCCCCGGTCGGCGTGATCTCCCCGGCGGCCACCCCGAGGGAGAACGGATTGCCCAGAGCCGCGGCGAGCGCGAGAACCCCGATGCCCACGGCAGAAGACTAGAATCGCCGGCGTGCTGGGTGAAGTCCTGACCGCGATCGTTACGCCCCTCGATGCGGACGGAGCGGTCGACTACGACCGGTTCCGCGAGCTCGCCCTGTACCTCGTCGACCACGGCTCCGACGGTCTCGTCGTTGCCGGGACGACGGGGGAGAGCCCGACGCTGACCGACGACGAACGGCTCGAGCTCTTCCGCGTCGCCGCCGACGCGCTGAACGGCCGTGCCACCGTCATCGCGGGCACCGGAACGTATTCGACGGCGCACTCCGTCCACCTGACGCGCGAGGCGCACGACATCGGCGTCGACGGCTTCCTCGTCGTCACGCCCTACTACAACAAGCCGCCGGCGCGCGGGATCGTCGAGCACTTCAAGGCCGTCGCCGCCGAAAGCGACAAGCCGATCGTCGTCTACAACATCCCCGGCAGAGTCGTGATCAACATCGAGCCGGAGACGATCGCGGAGCTGGCGGAGATTCCAAGCGTCCACGCTGTCAAGCAGGCGAACGACGATCTCGACCAGGCGCGCCGCATTCTCGCCGAGACGGATCTCGATCTCTACGCCGGCGACGACAACCTGATCTATCCGTTCCTCGAGCTCGGCGGCGTCGGCGGGGTCTGCGTGCACACGCACATCGTCGGCCCACAGGTGAAGCAGATGATCCGGTCGTTCCGCGACGGCGACGCACAGACCGCAAAGCGGATCGACCAGGAGCTCGGGCCTGCGTACGAGCTGCTGAAGGTGCAGACGAACCCGATCGCGATCAAGGCAGCGCTCAACCTGCTCGGCCACCAGGTCGGAGGGCTGCGGCTACCCCTCGTCGAGGCGAGTGACGACGAGGTCGCCCGGGTGAGAAGCTGCCTCGAGCGGCTCGGCGTTCTCTCCGCCGCTCCCGCCTGAAGCGGGCCCGTCCGCAAGCGCGAGCCCGATCTCGTCGAGCACTTCTTCGAGCGCCAGTTGCACGTGGCGAGGTGGAAGTCGTGGGGCCTCGACGACGAGGAAGCCGACGAGCGCGCTCGTCTCACGGCGCAGTGGGAAGGCGAGGGCGACTCCGTCGCGTCCCAGCTCGGGCCCGGTGGCGGCAATCGCGCCCGCGCCGGACTCCGCCTCGCGGACGAGCCAGCTCGTGACGGCAGCCTCCGACGGCCCGTCGCCGCGCTGACGCTCGATCCGCCCGCCGAGACCGTCCTCGTCCCAGTCGACGAGCGCGCCCCAGGAGACGGTCCACGCCTTCCCGATGCGGTCGAGGAGGTCGCTGAAGATCGCGCCTCGGTCCGGCGCGTGGAGCGCCGCCCGGAACGACTCGACGAGCCGCTCCGAGCGTGCACGCGCCCGTAGCCGGAGGACGATGCCGGTCGCGCCGACCCAGGCGCCGAGCGCGGTCATCCAGGTCTCGTGGAACCCGAGCCCGGCGAGCAGGACGACCAGGCCGCCGAGCGCGAGCAACTCGGGCCGCTCCTTGAGATCGCGACGGCCGGGCACGATGCCGAGCCGGTAGGAGGCGGACGCACCGCGGATCTCCTCGAGCTCCTCCTCTGTCAGGACCTCCGACGGATCCAGACCGCGCTGCACGGCGACGAACGCCTTCCCGACTGCCGGATGAAACTGCGTGCCGAGGTTCCGCTCGATCTCCGCGAGCGCGTCGTCGCGAGACAGCCCCGGGCGGTAGGGACGCTCACTCGTCATCGCGTCGAAGCTGTCCGCGACGATCAGGAAGTGCGCCGCGAGCGGCAGGTCCTCATCGCCGACGCCGTAGTACCCGCGTCCGTCGAACCGCTCGTGGTGGAGCTCGACCGCGCGCGCCTGGGTCGCGACGAACTCGAAGCGCTGGAGCAGGCGCGCGGACAGGCGCGGATGACGGCGGACGGCCGCCCACTCTTCCCGGTCGAGCCGGCCGGGTTTCCGGAGCACGGTCGAATCGACCGCGACCTTGCCCAGATCGTGGAGCCGACCCGCCCAGCGCAAACGGTCGATGTCGGAGAACGGAAGCCGCAACGCGCGCGCGAGCTGGTCGACGTAGCCGGCGACCCGCAGCGAGTGGCGGTAGGTCGAGGGATCCCGCTCGTCGACGATGTTCGCAAAGGTCTCGAGGGCGCGCAGCGTCTCGCGTTGGAGCCGCGTGACGCGCAGGTTGGCGTGGTGGACCGCGAGCCCGAGTGGGACGAGCGCGACGACGTCCCAGGGATGAGCGATCGCGAGCAGGGCGATCACCGCGCCGAACGCGACCTCGCCGAGGCTCCAGGCGATCCGCGGGTCGAAGGCCTCCCGCCCGAACAGCATGTCGATCAAGACCGCACGCACCGTCAGGTAGACGAGCGCGAGCGCGACAAGGGGGATCAGGTCGTCGAGCAGCTTGAGCTCGCCGACGGCACCGCCCGCAGCGCGGAACGCAAGTCCGGCGGCCGCCGTGGCAGCCGCGAACGCGCCCGCCCGGAAGGCGACGGTCTGAGCGCTGCGTCCGCGCACGATCGCTCCGGAGACCACGCCGGCGACGGCGACCAGCGCCGCGACCCACGGGCCGAGCAGCACGACCGCGGCGACCTGGACCGCGGCGGCAAGATGGAACCGCTCGGTCTCGACCGGCTCCCGTGACCGCTCACGGCCCGCCTCCTCGAACACCTCGACGACGATGGCGGCGGCGAGGAAGAGCGCGAGGGCCGTCGCCGGTGCGTCGAACGCCTTCCAGGCGCCGACACCCACGAGTGTGAGCCCGAGCAAGCTCGTGCCGAGCAGAGCGCGATGTGGCGGCCACATGCGAGGAGTATCGGAAGCCCGACGGACGCGGCTTAACCGCGTGCTCCTAGGACTCGGCCAGACCTTGGAGCAGGGCGCGCTCGCCCAGGTCGGCCGCTCGCCGCCTCGCGGCCATCCCGGCAAGGGCCAGCGCGCCCCCGAGGAGCAGGAACACGCCGGCCGTGAGGATGACTGAGCGGGACGGCAGCAATCCGTTCGCAACCGGCGAGAGCGCCACCGCTCCCATCATCGTGGTCGTCATCAGTGCCGACGAGAATCCGAATGCCGAGCCTAGATATCGCGGGTCCGCCTCCCGCTGGATCACCGTGTTGTAGACCACGTCGGTCGTCCCGTCGATGAAGCCGATCCCACCGAGCACGAGCAGGATCGTCGGCCCATGCTCGGCGAATGCAAGGAACACGAACAGGCCTGACATCAGGAGCAGGCCGGCGCCGATCCACCTGCCGGCCTCGTGTCCCACGCGGGAGAGACCGACGACCATCTCCCCGAGGGCGAGCCCGACCGCGAGCGCTGCGATCCCGTACCCGTATCCTCCGACGCCGAGACCGGAGTGCTCGCGAAGGAGGCGCGGAAGCGTCGCGTTCACGAGTCCCGTCGCAATCGTCGCCGCTGCGAAGGAGAGCATGACGAGCAGCAGCGAACGACTGCCGAGCAGCATCCTCAGCGCGCCGGCGGGCCGGCGGTCGCCTCGTCGCACGGTCGCGGTGCCGGTCATGCGAAGGCCGCGCAGTAAGAGGGACGCGACGGCAAATGTTCCGAGGTCTGCCGCCAGCGCGCTCGCGGCGCCGACCGAGGAGAGCGCGATCCCTGCGCCCATCGCGCCTACGGCCATCGCCACGTCCTTCGCGAGCGCGAGACCTGCGTTCGCGGGCGGCAGCAACCGAGAGTCGAGCAGGCTCGGGACGAGAGCGCCGGTCGCCGCATTCGACACGGCTGCGAGGAAACCCGAGCAGGCAAGTGCACCGAACACCGCGAGCCGGATATCGGAGGCGAGGCCGACAAGTGCGACCGCGACGATGCAGCCGCGCGCGAGCTCGATCCACATCAGCAGCCGGCCCTTCGGCAAGCGGTCGACGACGATCGTCGCGAGGCCGCCGCCGATGATCGGAGGCGCGAGACGCACGAGCAGCAACGCCGCGACGTCCCGCGTGGAGCCCGTGCGCCCGTACAGCCATCCGATCAGCGCAGCGAGCGTGAGCCAATCGCCGAGGTGTGAGACGAGCTTCGCAGACACCAGACGACGGTAGGTCGGAACACGCACAGGCTCGATGAGACGCGCGAGGCTGAGCGTTGGTTCGGAACCGTCCCTCATCGCCGCAGCGACGATGAACGCCGCCATCCCGAGACCGATCAGGATGTCGCCGACTGAGAAGACGTTGCCGAGCGGAAACCGATCCGGAAGCGCAAAGATGTCCCCGAGGAAGCGAAGATGGTTCGCCGACTGCGAGACGTTCGAGTGGGCGAACGAGTCGATTCCCGCCGCGTGAGCCGCCTCGGGCGACACCGGCATGTAGCCCTCATTGGCCGCGATGGCAACGGTGTTCAGCACCATGCCGAGGAGCACGGGCGCGAACGTGCGAAGTCGCACGTTCGCTGCCGCAAAGACGATCAGCAGGACGTAACTGGCGAGATGGACCGTGCTGTGCGTAGCGTCGGGCCAGTGTGCACCAAGTCGCGAGTACAGGACCACCTGGAGAAGCAACGCCGCCACCACGAGCGATGGGCGACGGAACGGCACGTCGAGGATTCGTGACGGCCGGCCTCCCAGGACGACCGCGAACACCAGTCCCAGGAGGATGCTCGGAAGCAGGAACACGTCAGGAGACCGCAGCCAGCAGGGGGCGCTGGGTGTCCGGAACCGAAGCGAGCAGTCCTTCTTCCAGGTGCGCCCTCGCTTCGACAAGGGCCAGCCGCACGTGCGCCGGCAGTGCTCGGCCGAACACGAGGACGAGATAGCCGGCCCGGACGGAGCCGCGACGCAGCGGTACGGCCGCAAAGACTCCGCTCCGTCCGAGCTCGCTTCCCGGTGCGAGGATCAGGTCCGCGCGCGACTCTGCGTCACGGATCAGCCAACTCGTCAGAGACGACTCCGTCGGCCTTTGCGGACCGGCGTTCCACTCGAGCTCGAGTTTTCCGCTCAGGCCATCGTCGCCCCAGCGGACGAAGCCCGCCCAACGCAGGTCGCCCGCCTCGACGAGTCCCGCGACAAATCCGCGGAACGCATCCTCGGCCTGCTCGCATGTCGACGCGTGGCGCAACGTAGAGGCCAGACGCCGGGCTCGTCGGAGTCCCAGCATCCACGCCCCCGACCCGCCCGCGGTCAGCAGGAGGCCCAACGACGCCCAGGTGCCCGCTCCCGCCCCATATCCGATCAAGGCGGCGGCGGTTCCGCCGAGCGCGACCAACTCCGGGCGCTCGAGGAGTGCACGCACCGGCGAACGCGTCGACCGCGGGCCGCGGTCGCGGAGATGGCGAAGCTCCGCGAGCTCGGCGGCCGACAGCACCTTGAGCGGATCCTGCCCGCGCTGCACTGCGACGAACGCCCTGCCCACGGCGGGATGGAACTGCGTGCCGAGACCCGCCTCGATCTCCCGCAGTGCCGCCTCGCACGACAGGCCGGGGCGGTAAGGGCGGTCGCTGGTCATCGCGTCGAAGCTGTCGGCGACGATGATGAAGTGGGCGGCGAGCGGAATCTCGCTCGGGTCGACGCCGTAGTAACCTCGTCCGTCGGCGCGCTCGTGGTGGTACTCGACTGCCTGCGCTTCCTTCGCTGCGATCCGGAACCGCCGCAGCAGGCGAGCGGAAAGGCGCGGGTGGAGACGGATGGTCTCCCATTCCTCCGTCGTGAGCGACCCCTCCTTGTGGAGGACGGCCGTGTCGACCCTGATCTTGCCCAGGTCGTGGAGCCGCCCGGCCCAGCGCAGCGCCGCGATCTGTGACGACGGTAGATGGAGACGCTCGGCGAGCGTGCGGATGTGCTCGGCGACGCGCGCCGAGTGACGGTACGTGTACGAATCCCGTTCGTCGACGATGTTCGCAAACGTCTCGAGCGCGTGCGCAGTCTCGCGCCGAACGACCGCGACGCGTGCACGCGAGAGGTACACGGCGATCGCAACGGGTGCGAGCGTGACGATCGCCCACGGCTCGAACTGGACGAAGAGGGCGATGGTGACGCCGAGGCCGGCTTCTGCTGCAGCGGACGGAAGCTCGAGGCGGAGCTTCTCCTGCTGCAGCGCGATCAGAGACGTCCTTCGCGTAACTGCGATGACCGCGCCGATGAAGAGCGTGTTGACGCCGTATGCCGTCACCGCGAGCGCGAGGATCGCGCCAAAGTCGCGGGGCAGCGAGATGCTGCCCGGATCGCCGCCGAGGCCTTCGAAGACCACGCCGCCGGCCAGGGCGGCAAGCGCGAAGACGCTGGCGTTGTAGGCAACGCGGTGGAGCCCGCCTCCGGCGAACGAGTCCGCCGCGAGCACGCCGAATGCGGCGATGAGCGCGGCCGGCCACGGACCCAAGATCAGCACGGCGGCGATGTGGACCGCGACCGAGAAGCTGAATCCATGAGCGTCGAGTGGATTGAGCGATCCCGAGTCCGCCGGAATCGTGAAGAGCTCGCTCAACGCGGCGACCGCGGCGAGGACGGCGAGCGCTGGAAGCGCCGACGTCGGCGTGCGAATCGCCGCAGTCACGATTGCAACGCCGCCGATGCCGATCGTGGCGGCCACGAGTATGCGTGCACGCAAGGGCATCAGTCGTGCAACAGGTCCTTCCCGAGCACGGCCGCGGGCGGGCCGCGCGCCGGAGGGTCTCAGGATGGAAGCGTCAGTGCCCCCACTTTTCGCCGGCGCCTGCCGCGAGCAATAGGGACGCCAGCAGCACGATCCGGTAGATCCAGGCGCGGAGCCGCATGTTGTTCCTCCCTTCCCTGCCTTGGCCGTCTGGACCTCTCAGCATCGGACCCAGGGGCGACTTCGAATCCCCCCAACGGGTGAACGCCTGATGAATCCCTGATCCAAGGGATCGAGCGGGCGCGCACGGTTCCCATGCGAAGGACGACGCGCCGCCGGACATAGACTTGGCCGATGGCAGACAATTCGTGCCGCATCGTCGCGCTCGGCGGCCTCGGCGAGGTCGGGAAGAACATGACGGCGATCGAGTGCGACGGCTCGATCGTGATCGTGGACGCCGGCCTGGCCTTTCCCAGGGACGAGCACCTTGGCGTCGACCTCGTTCTCCCGGATCTCACGTACCTCCGCGAGCGCGCCGCCGACGTCCGGGCCGTGATCCTGACCCACGGCCATGAGGATCACGTCGGCGGGCTTCCGTACCTGCTGCGGGAGATGCGCGTCCCGGAGGTGTGGGCGACCCGACTGACCCTGGGGCTCGTCAAGTCGAAGCTCGACGAGCACGGGCTGCTCCGCTCGTCGGAGCTGCAGGAGATTCACCCCGATGATCCGCCGCGGGACGTCGGCCCGTTCCGGATCTCGTTCGTGCGGATGGCCCACTCGATCCCGGACTGCGTGGCCGTCGTCCTCGAGACGCCTGCTGGACGGATCGTTCACACGGGCGACTGGAAGCTGGACCACACACCGATCGACGGCCTCAAGACGGACGTCGGGCGGCTGGCGGAGCTCGGAAACGAAGGAGTGGCGCTGATGCTCGGAGATTCGACGAACGCGGAACGTCCGGGGATGACGCCGTCCGAGCGCGTCGTCGGCGAAGCGTTCCGCCAGATCATTCCGCTGCGGGAGGGCCGCATCCTCGTCTCTTCGTTCGCCTCGAATGTCCATCGCATGCAGCAGGCGATCGACGTCGCGATCTCCGTCGGCCGCAAGGTCTGCGTCGTCGGGCGCTCGATGCGGAAGAACGTGAACATCGCGCGCAACCTCGGCTACATGGACGTGCCGGACGATGTCCTCGTTCGCCCGCCCGACCTCGAGGAGCTGCCGCCGCACGAGCAGATGATCCTGTGCACGGGCTCGCAGGGAGAGCCGTTGTCGGCGCTGACCCGGATTGCGTACAACGACCATCCCTCGATCAGCGTCGAGCGCGGCGACACCGTGATCATCTCCGCGAAGCCCGTGCCCGGCAACGAGCTGCGCGTGCACGACGCGATCAACCAGCTGGCGAAGGCGGGCGCTGAGGTTCTCCATCAGGAGATCGCGCCGGTGCACGTGTCGGGCCACGCGTGCGCGGAGGAGATCCGCACGATGATCTCCCTGCTGCGTCCCCGGAACGTGATGCCGATCCACGGCGAGTTTCGGATGCAGGCGGCGCACGCGCAGCTGGCCCGCGACGCCGGCGTGCCTGCGAGCGCAATCGTGATCGCGGAGAACGGCACTGTCGTCGAGCTGTCGCGCGACGGGTTGCACGTCGTCGACGAGGTTCAGGCGGGAATCACGTTCGTCGACGGCCTGGGGGTCGGGGACGTGCACGACGTCGCCCTGCGCGACCGCCAGCGCCTGTCCGAAGACGGCGTCCTGATCATCGTCGCAACCCTGGCGGCATCGAACGGAGACTCGGCCGGCCCGCCGGAGCTGATCGCGCGCGGCTTCGGAGACGGTTCCGGCCCTTTGCTGGACGAGCTGCGTGACGAGGCCGACCGCGTCCTCCAGAAGTGCCTGGCCGACGACATCGTCGAGATCAAGCTCCTCCAGGAGCACCTGCACGACGAGGTCGGCCAGCTGATCTACGACCGGACCCGTCGACGACCGATGATCCTTCCTGTAGTTGTAGAGGTATAGATGGCGATTCGAGCGAGAGAGCCCGGCTGGGCGGACGTCCTGGAAGACCACGTCGATTGGCGGACGTCGCATCGCCTGATCGCGCAGCTCGGCGCATGCGAGGCGGCCGCACTCGCGTTCTGCCGCTTGCTCGAGCGCTGGGCGCGCGGTGATGCGGCGCCGTCCACGCCAGGCGGACGCCAGGCGGCGCTCCGGCACGCGGCCGACCGCGTCGAGACCGCGCTCGCCGGCCTCGAGCATCCTCTCGACCGGTACCTGCTGGAGCTCGAAGCCGACCAGGCCGAGGGACGCTCGTGGTACGGCGGCCCCGGCGCCGGCGAGCTGATCGAGTGGGCGCCCGTGCTGAAGCGCGCGGGGGTGGCCGCATCGCCGATCCGCGTCGCGCAGGCGTACCTCGAGCTCGCGGTGCTCGTGCGCGCGCTCCAGGGCCTCGCGGACATGGCTCGCATCGAGGCGGTGCCGGATCGGTCCTCGCTCTGGGCCGGCCTCTTCGATCTGCGCGAGAATCTCGAGCGCGCGGTCGAAGATCTGCGCGCGCTTGCTGCGTAAGCGGCCTCGCCGGCGAAGCCGCCGAGGCCTCTTAACGGCGTCGCAAGCGAACGCCGTAGGTCTCACCGTCGTCGGGTCGATCAACCTCGATCTCGTCGCCAGAGTCGAACGTCTGCCGCGTCCCGCTGAGACCGTCAGCGGAGTGGTGCTCGAGCGGATTCCCGGTGGCAAGGGAGCGAACCAGGCCGTCGCCGCCGCGCGGCTCGGGGCTGAGGTGCGCTTCGTCGGCTGCGTCGGACGGGACTTCGCGGCGGAGGAGGCGCTCGTGGGGCTGCGTGAGGCCGGTGTTGCGCTCGACGTACGCGAGCTCGACGACGTGACCGGAATCGCGCTCATCTTCGTCGACGCAAACGGCGAGAACCAGATCGTCGTCGTCCCCGGAGCGAATGCACGCGTCGGCGGCTTCGAGGTCGCCGGACCCGTCCTCTGCCAGCTCGAGATCCCAGACAGTGCTGTCGAATCGGCGCGGGCTCACTCCGACTGGCTCTGTGTCAACGCTGCGCCGGCGCGTCCACTCACTGTCGAGCCCGATCTCGTCGTCGTCAACCGCTACGAGCTCGACGCGATCGGCCAGCAACGCGGCCTCGTTGCGCTCACGCTGGGCGAGGAGGGCGCCGTGCTGATCGAGCGTGGGGAGGAAGTCGCGCGCGCTGCCCCGCCGAAGGTCGACGCAGTCGACGGGACGGCCGCGGGGGATGCCTTCACGGCGTGTCTCGTCGTCTCGTTACTCGAGGGCCGCGACCGTGAGGATGCTCTTCGCCGCGCCTGCGCCGCCGGCGCGCTTGCAGCGTCGCGGTTCGGCGCGCAACCCTCGTTGCCGACCGCCGACGAGGTAGACGCGATACTCCGGGGCTGATGGCCACAGCGATCCTGCTCGATTGCGATCCCGGCCACGACGATGCGATCGCGTTGCTGCTCGCGCTCGCGTCGCCGGAGCTCGACCTGCTCGGCGTCACGACCGTCGCGGGCAACCAGACGCTCGAAAAGACGACCGCGAACGCGATCCGCGTCCTCGACTTCGTCGGCCGCGGCGACATTCCGGTCGCTGCAGGAGCCGACCGCCCGCTGATCCGCGAGCCGTTCGTCGCCGCCTACGTCCACGGCGAGACCGGGCTCGACGGCCCCGACCTCCCACCGCCGCAGCGCGCCCCACTGGCACAGCATGCCGTGGACTTCCTTGCCGACCGGATCCGCGAGCGCAAGGGCGCCGTCACCCTCGTGCCGACGGGTCCGCTGACGAACGTCGCACTCCTGCTCGCACTCCATCCCGACGCGCGGCCCGAGCGGATCGTGCTGATGGGCGGTGCGATCGCGGAGGGAAACGTTACGCCCGCGGCGGAGTTCAACATCTGGTGCGATCCAGAAGCAGCGGCGCGCGTGTTCGCAAGCGGGATCGACGTGACGATGATCGGTCTCGACGTCACGCACAAGGCGCTCTTCGGCGACAGGCACAAGGCACAGCTCGAAGGCGAAGTGGGGGAGATGGTGCGCGAGCTGCTCGCCTTCTACGGCGCTTTTCACAAGGAGGCGTACGGCTGGGACGGCTCGCCGATCCACGACGCTGTCGCCGTCGCGCACGTGTCGCATCCGAATCTCGTCGAGACACTGAAACGCGGTGTCAAGATCGACACCGAGTCGGAGCTGTCCCGCGGCCGCACGCTCGTCGACCTGTGGCGCCGCGCCCGATGGGAGCCGAACTGCCACGTCGGTGTCGACATCGACGCGGATGCCTTCCTCGGCCTGCTCGTCCAACGCCTGAACTCGTTCGCATGAGCCTCGTCTTCGCCGCGATCGCGCCGCACGGCACGCTTGCCGTTCCCGATGTTCCCGGGGCCGAGGTCCCCGGCTCGGCAACGACCCAGGCGGCGATGGAGGAGCTCGGGCGCCGGTTCGACCGGGCCAGCCCGGACGCGACGATCGTCCTGACCCCGCACAACGTCCATGTCGATGGGCACTTCGCCGTCGTCCTCGCGGGAAGGATTGCCGGCTCGCTCGCGGACTGGGACGCACCGTCCGTCGTCCTCGAGTGCCCGGTCGACCTGCTGCTCGCGGCCGAGGTGGTCGTCGCGCTGCACGACGCGCAGATCCCCGTCGTCGGCGCCAGCTTCGGCGCGAACGATCCGGGCGCCGCGACGGCGCCGATGGACTGGGGCGCCCTCATACCGCTGTGGGTGATGGGCGGGCGGGCGGATCCGCAGGTGCCGGCGGTGATCGCCAGCCCGGCGCGCGACCGCCCGTTCGAGGAGCACGTTCGCGCAGGCGCCGCGATCGCCCAAGCGGCAGAAGCCTCGGGCAAACGCGTCGCGCTGATCGCGAGCGCCGATCACGGTCACGCGCACGACGCGGACGGTCCGTACGGCTTCGACCCGGCGTCGAAGGAGTACGACAACCGCATCGTCGAGATCGTGCGCAACGACCGCCTCGTAGATCTCCTGCAGATCGACGCCGAGCTCGTCGACGCGGCGAAAGCGGACAGCTTCTGGCAGCTGCTGATGCTCCACGGCGCCCTCGGTGACGGCTGGCGAGGCGAGTTCCTCTCGTACGAGGCGCCGACCTACTTCGGGATGCTCTGCGCGGCCTACACCAGAGCGGGTCAGACCCGGAAGGTTTGACCCTTGTAGGAGGGCGGCCGCCCGCGGCGAAGCAGCGGCCATGGCGCGCCGCAAGAAGAAGCGCTCGCTTCGCCCACGCCTGCCTGCGCGGATCAGGAAGAAGCGCAAAGGCAAGGTCAAGGGCGAGCAGCATCACGAGCTCGTCGGGCTCGGGCTCGTCGGGCTCGGGCTCTTCCTCGCCTCGATTCTCTATCTCGGCTGGAACGGCGGGACGGTCGGCGGAGGCGTTGCCGACGGCTTCAAGGCGGTGATCGGCGGGTCGGCGTACGTCGCGCCGATCGCCTTCCTGATCGTCGGTGCCCTGATGGTCGCGCGCAGCGAGCTCGTCGACGTTCGCCCGTTCC
>VAXU01000013.1 GCA_005885125.1 Actinomycetota bacterium | reverse complement strand
CGCGGATCCGCCACTCCCAGAACGGTGCGCCGAAAACGACGTTGATGTTTCGAACGAGCGTCCAGACGATGTAGTACGCCGCGAACTCGCTCGGCGTGATGCCGCCGACAGAGCCGCCGTGCGAGCGAGCGATGGTCGACCAGACGACGAGGTAGATCACCGGCTCGGCGACCATCCCGAGCATGTAGAAGTACTGCGCGACGCGGTACTGAAACTGACTCGAGATCGCCGTGCGCATCGTCGTCAAGTAGAAGTCGACGATCGAGCGCACGCGAGGCGCCTGCGCAAGCTGCGGTTGGGCGCTCACTCCGGCCTCTCCTGCGCGAAGACGAGCTCGATCACATCCTCGATAGGTGGATCCTCGATCGTGAGATCCGCGACCTCGTACTCACTCAAGATCCGCGCCGCAATGCGCGGCGTCTCCGGCTTGGGCACGCGCAATGTGACGCGGTCGCCGTCGCGCTTGACGACTTCGCCCATCCCGTCGAGGCGGTCCGCGCCGTTCTGCAGCGCCACTTCGATCGTCTTGTACGCGGCGAAGCGGTGCGAGAGCGCCGCCAGATCGCCGTCGAACAGGATCCGCCCGTGGTGGATGACGATTACCCGCCGGCAGAGGGCGACGACGTCCGCCATGTAGTGACTCGTCAAGAGGATGGTCGCGTTGTGTCGCCCGTTGTACTCCGCGATGAACGAGCGGATTCGCTTCTGCATCGTGACGTCGAGCCCGATCGTCGGCTCGTCGAGGAAGAGGACCTGTGGACGGTGCAGCAGCGAGCCGACGACCTCGACCTTCATCCGCTCGCCGAGCGACAGGTTTCGCACGGGCTTGCGGACGAGATCGCCGACGTCGAGCAGCTCGATCAGCTCGTCGCGCGTGGCCAGGAAGTCCTCGCGCCGGAGCCGGTAGATCGCACGGTTGAGCTCGAACGAGTCGAGGGCAGGCAGATCCCACTGCAGCTGGTTGCGGTTCCCCATCACGAGCGTCATCTGCCGCAGGTAGTCGCGCTCGCGACGCGATGGGACGTGTCCGAGCACCAGCGCCTCGCCTGACGTCGGGTACAGCAGGCCCGACAGCATCTTCAGCGTCGTCGTCTTGCCGGCGCCGTTCGGGCCGAGGAAGCCGACGACCTCGCCCGGCTGGATCTCGAACGAGATCGCGTCGACGGCCCGGACATCGCGGGTCTGGCGGCGGACGACGCTGCGCAGGGCAGCCCGGAGCCCCGCCTCCCGCTCCGGCACGCGGAAGACCTTCGTGAGAGCCGAGACGTGAACGGTTGGATCGGTCACAGCGACCCGGAACCTAGCGTGGAGACCGGCCTTCCGGTTTGGCCGAAAGGGCGATATCGTCCCCGCGACTCGGGGAACCGATTGGGGAGAAGGGGAGGAGATGAGACAGGCCTTGCACCGACTCGGCGGCCGCCGCCTGCTGGCTCTGGCGTCCGTCTTCGCGCTGACCGCGATCATCAGCTCGGCTGCGGCCGGCTCCAACGGCAACGGCAGCGGCAACGATCGCCTCGCGCGCATCAACCACATCGTGGTGATCTACGAGGAGAACCACAGCTTCGACAACCTGTACGGCGGCTGGGAGGGCGTGAACGGCCTCGCGAATGCGGACGCGGCGCACACCACTCAGGCGAAGCAGAACGGATCGCCGTACTCATGTCTGTATCAGGACGACGTCAACCTGCAACCTGCGGCGGGAGCAACGTCCTGCGACACCGCGATCAACGGCACGCCGTATGCGAGCTTGTTCGGGAACGCGCCGTTCCGCATCGACGACTTCATCAAGCCGGACGACACGACGTGTCCGCAACCGTTCCAGGAGTTCTCTCGCGCGAACGGTTGGTTGAAGGGCCAGGGCACGACGGGCGGCTGCACCCGCGACATCATTCACCGCTTCTATCAGGAGCAGTACCAGATCAACGGGGGCGCGCAGAACCAGTATGTGACCGGAAGCGACGCAGCGGGTCTCGTGATGGGGTACTACGACACGAAGCAGCTGCCCATCTACCGGTACCTGCACGGAGGGGGTCACCCGCACTACGCGGTTCTGGACGACTTCTTCCAGGCCGCGTTCGGCGGCTCGTTCCTGAATCACCAATGGCTGATCGCAGCCGCCTCACCGATCGACACGAGTGCGGCCCACGCGAACCTGCACTCGATTCTCGACCGGAACGGCTTCCCGCAGCTGCGGTACCCGCCGGCGTCGAACAGCGGAAGCGTGGTCCTGTACCAGTCTCCGGACACCGGGCTTCGGGACTCGAACCTGACGTCGCTCTGCCCTGCGCCGAAGGGCCTCGCCTGCGGCGACTACGGGGTCAACACGATGCAGCCCTTCGCTCAGCCACGCGGTGTGTTCAATCCGCAGCTTCCGGCGCAAACTGAGGCCACGCGGCCGACGATCGGCGATCGCTTGACGGCCAAGGGAATCGACTGGGCGTGGTACGGCGGCGGCTGGGACAACGCTGCGGGCAACAAGACCGGCCCGGGCTGGACGAACGGGCCCGGACCGAACTGCGGGGATCCGAACGCGACTCCGAATCCGGCGTACCCGTACTGCCCGGACCGGTTGTTCCAGTTCCATCACCAGCCGTTCGCGTACTACGAGAACTACGGGCCGGATGCGCCTGGACGCGTCCATCTGCAAGACGAGGTCGCGTTCGAGAACGCCGCGAACGCATCGACGGAGGACTGCAAGCTCAAGCCGGTCAGCTTCGTCAAGCCGATCGGCGAGGAGAACGAGCACCCGGGCTACGCGAGCGAGCCGTTGGGAAGCGACCATCTCGTCGACCTGCTGAAGATGATCGACACAAGTGCCTGCTCGAAGGACACGATGGTCGTCGTGACCTACGACGAGTTCGGCGGCGAGTGGGACCACGTGCCTCCGCCGGGTCAGGCGGGAGATCCCGCGGCGCCCGGCCGAGCCGACTGGTGGGGCCCCGGTACGCGGATCCCGGCGCTGATCGTCTCGCCGTTCCTGCGCGGTCAGGAGGTCATCGACCATACGCAGTACGACACCACGTCGATCCTCGCGACGATCGAGCAACGGTACGGGCTCCTCCCGCTCGCGACGCGTGACGCGGCGGTGAACAGCCTGTCGAACGTCTACGACGCCAAGGAGTTCAACAACGGCGGTTAGCTCGATCCGCTGAGTCTCCGCCGCCGCGCGTCTGCGGCGGCGGAGACAATGCGGCCGTGCGGATCCTGCTCGTCTCACAGATGTACCCGGGCGCGGGCGACCCGGATCTCGGAGTCTTCGTCCGCGACCTGGAGCAGGCGCTGGCGGACCGCGGGCACGAGATCGAGCGAGCGGTGCTCGACCGGCGGGCGGGAGGGAAGCGGCGCTACCTTCGGCTCGGCCGCGAGACGGCCGGCCGGGCGCGCGCTTTTCGCCCCGACGTCGTCTACGCACATTTCCTCGTCCCGACCGGACTCATCGCGGCGCTCGCCA
Organism: Actinomycetota bacterium; assembly: GCA_005885125.1. Classification (GTDB taxonomy): domain Bacteria; phylum Actinomycetota; class Thermoleophilia; order Gaiellales; family Gaiellaceae; genus 3-1-20CM-4-69-9. The sequence continues at coordinate 21,320 of VAXU01000013.1, read as the reverse complement.
CGCGGGCGCCGCTCGTGGTGACGGCGCATGGCCGCGACGTCCGGAACGTCGGCGCCTATCCCGGCGTCCGTGCGGCGACCCGGATGGTCGCGCGCCGCGCCGCGGCCCTGATCGCCGTCTCCGACTATCTGCGGCGGGAGCTCGAGACGAAGGTGCCCGAGGCACGCGGCAAGACGGAGGTCGTGCCGTCAGGCGTCGACCTCGACCGGTTCTCGCTGGCTCCCGCAGCCGACGGCGCTCTTCGGTTCCTCTGCGTCGGCTCGCTGACGCTGCGCAAAAACGTGCTGCGGCTCGCGCGCGCGTTCGAACAGGTGGGGGAGGGGACGCTGCGGTTCGTCGGCGACGGTCCGCTACGCGCGGAGCTCGAACGCCGGCCGGGAATCGAGCTTGCCGGCGCCCTCCCTCACGACCGGATCCCGGACGAGATCGCGGCCGCGCGCGTCGTCTGCGGGCCGAGCCTGATCGAGCCGTTCGGCCAGGCGCTCCTCGAGGCCATGGCCCGCGGCCGGACCGTCGTCGCCACGCGAATCGGCGGCCCGCCCGAGTTCGTCGAGCCCGACGCCGGCCTGCTCGTCGACCCCGCCGACGAGGACGCGCTGGCCGAGGCGCTGCGCAGCGCCGCCGCGTTTCCGTCCCCGAATCAAGCCGCGCGGGCCGCAGCCGAGCCCTACGACGTCAGGCTGCAGGCGGAGAAGGTGGAGGCGATTCTCGCTCGAGCCGTTCGAGATCGGCGAGCCTGATCTCCACGAGCGGACGGATCGTCTCCTCCAGCCCGGCTTCCCGAGCCGCTGCGAGCGCCTGCTCGTAGCTCTCCCGCACCTTCGCCGGGTCGACGCCCTGCTTCAGCCGGTTGTCTCCCGTCACGAGCAGCTTTTGGACCCGCTCGTGCGCGCCCTCCCCCTTCACAAACGGAGCGTAACAGGGCACATTTATGTTCATAGCTGTCGAGCTCGTCGTGGAAGCCGCCAGAAAATTGACGCAAACTATCCGGGTCCTGATCGCGGACGACCACCGGCTCTTCGCGCAGGCGTTGGAGGCCATCCTCGATACGGATGACCGGATCCAGGTCGCCGGCCATGCGCGCGACGGCCGTGAGGCGGCCGAGCTCGCCCGCTCTCTGAAGCCCGACGTGATCCTCATGGACATCGCGATGCCGGTCATGGACGGCTTCCAGGCGACCAGCCAGATCCTCAAGGACGCGCCGCCGGCTACGTGACCAAGGACCGGATCGCGGCGGAGCTGATCGACGCCATCGTCGAGGTCGTTTCGCGCTAGGTACTCTGGGGCGCGATGGTCTCCGTTCTCGCCGTCATCCAGGTGTTGCTCTCGATCGCACTGATCGGGCTGATCCTGATGCATTCCGGCCGCGACGCCGGCCTCGGCGGGATGGGGTACACGCCTGCATCGCAGGGCGGCACGCACATCGTCGAGCGGAACCTGACGCGGCTCACAGTCGTCGTCGCGGTCCTCTTCACAATCAACTGCGTCCTGCTCTTCCGGCAGCTGCGCTAGCTGCCGCGGCGGTCGCCGCGGCGGGCTGCGGAGCTTCGATCCCCAGCGCTCGGGAGCGCTTTCCGGTCGAAGGTCCCGCGAAGACGATCCGCATTGCGCTGACCGGTTTCCACTGGCCGCTCGATCCCGCGCTCGCGTCCACGCGCGACGAGACGACCCTGGCACGGGCGCTGTACTCGACGCCGCTCCGCACCGATGCGTCCGGCCGTGTCGTGCCCGGGCTCTGCAGCGGATGGAACGCATTCGACGGTTTCCGCGCCTGGCGATTTCGCTGCGCGAACGCGCTCGAGATCGCGGCCGCCCTACGCCGCGTCGGGCGCATGCGCGCGTCGCCCGCGAACTGGATCTTCTCGGCCGCGCAACGGATCGACGTGCCCGCCCCGGGAGTGCTCGTCGTGCGGCTGCGATTCCCGTGGCGGCGTTTCCCGTATGCATTGACGGTGGTTGCAGCGGCGCCGCGCGGGGTGGATGGGCCTTTCCGACTCGTGCGTGGATCGAGGAACCGAGTCGAGTTGACGCGAAACGGCATCACGGTCAGTTTCCGCCGGCTGACGGGGATCGGCGTCCTTCGGGCTCTCCGCCGCGGCGAGCTCGACGAAGCGCCCATCCCGCTCGGCGACGCCGGCCGGTTTCGCTCCGACCCGGCGACGTTGCGCGTGCGCCGACTGCTGGCAATGGACGCGGTCGTCTTCCGGCGCGGCGCCGTGCCCGAGGACGTGCGCCGCGCGTACTGGCAGACGGCGAACCGAGACGACTATCAGGCGCTCGTGGCCGAGGACGGAGCCGCGGCCGCGTTCGGGATCGTCGGCAAGCCGCGGAAGGACGACCCGGCCGCTTTTCGGCGCGCAGTGAAGTCGATTGACTCGCTGCCGCCGATCCACGTGCGGATCACCGTGCCGCCCGACGCGACCTTGCAGTACGGCTCGCGCATCCTCTACGCACAATGGCGGGACCGGGCGCTCGGCCCGGAACTCGTCTTGCCGCGAGAGCCCGCCGATGCGGACTTCCGGCGCGTGGCGGCTCCGTACCCGCAGGACGAAGCGCTGCTCGGCGCGTTCGGTCTCCCCGCCGCGCTCGGCACGTACGACCAGCGCGCCGCGTTCGCCCGCCTCGATGAGGGGCTGCAGCGCTCCGCGCTCGTGATCCCGGTCTGCTGGGTCGCCGACGCGCGTTGGGTGTCGCCGCGTCTGCGCGGATGGAGCGAGGACGTCCTCGGGGACGTCGACTACAGGCGCGTGACCGTCGCGCGTTAGATCCCGGGCGCGCTGCCGACGCCCGTGATGTTGAACCGGGCGGTTGCGAGCGCCGGCACGAGCGCCCCGTACGGGTAGCGCTCCCCGTAGAAGTTGCTCGCGTTGACGAGCGAGACCTCGCGCGTCAGGCCGTGCACCTCCTGCAGCAGCTCGGGCACCGACACGGTGAAGCGGAGATTGACGAGCGGCTCGGCGATCTTTCCGTCTCGGATCCGGAACGTGCCGTCCCGCGTCATGCCGGTGATCACGCCCTCGCGCGGCTGAACGACGCCGAGATAGTGCAGACGTGTGATGTAGAGACCATCGCCGACGCGCTCGACCAGTTCCTGCGTGGACTCGGCGTCTCCGGCCGCGACGGAGAGCGCGCTCGGCAGCGGGCCCTCATCGGCCAGACCCTGCGGCGGTGCATGTCCGGTCGTCGATGCGCCGTTGCCTGCGCGTTTCGCGGTCGTCCGGTCCCAGACGACGCCGCGCGCGACGCCGTCCACGACGAGCTCCACGCGCCGCTTCGGCGAGCCTTCGAAGTCGAATGCCTTCGGCAGCCCGCGTGGATCGAGCGAATCGTCGGCGATCGAGATCCGCTCGTCGAACACGCGCTCGCCTAGCCGCCCCGCGAAGTAGCTCCGCTCCTCGAGCAGACCGAGCGCGCCGAAGGAGTCGTAGGAGAAGTACTGGAGCAGATCCGCGAAGGCGTACGGCTCGAGGACGGCCGCGTACGTGCTCGGCTCGATCTCCTTGGCTCCGTTGGTCTGTGCTGCCTTCTCCGACGCCTCGCGCGCAACCGCGGCCGGATCGATCGCCCCGGCGCGCCAGGACGTCGCTTCGGCGTAGCCCGAGCAGCCGTTGTCCGCTGCGACGACGAGCGTCATCGCATCCGTCATCTGCTGGTCTGCCTCGAGCCCGGTCGACGACACGACCGCGAGCTCCGACAATCCGCTGGTGAAGAAGCCGTAGACGGGCACGTCCGAGGCGGCGATCGCCTCCGCCGCGCCGCGTGCCTGGTCCTCCGGGCCGAGCTCGGCGGTCGGCGCGTCGTATCCCTTCACGCGCGGGAGCGCTGCCGGCTCGGCCAGACCGGGGAAGTCCGGGTCCGCGGGCGCGCTCTTCGCCGCCTCGGACGCGCGTTGCGCCAGCTCGGCCAATCCGTCCTCGTCGACGCGATTCGTCGACGCGACTCCCGTGCGCCCGTCGCGGACGACCCGGAGCGTGACGACGACGTTGTCGATCAGCGTCGGTTGGTGCACCTCAGATGACGCGAAGCGTGCGAGCCCGGATGTTTCGGCGTGCGCCACGACCTCGGCTTCGCCTTCCGTCGCAGCAAGCGCGGCGCGCCCGACCTCGAGTGCGCGTGTCAAGCCTTGACTCCGATCTGCACGTCGCGGAACCGGGCCGGCGCCGCTCCATGGGAGACGTGTGCGCTCTGCCCCGGCTGGCCCTTCCCGCAGTTCGTCAGTCCGTTGAGCCGCCAGGCGTCGGGTCCCGCGACGGCGTCGAGCTTCCCCCAGAACTCGGGCGTGATGCCCGTGTAGGTCGCGTCGCGGAGCATCCGGCCGAGCTTGCCGCGCTTGATCTCCCACGCGATCTGCGTCCCGAACTGGAAGTTGAGGCGCTTGTCGTCGATCGACCAGCTCTTGTTCGTCTCCATGTAGACGCCGTCGTCGACGTCGGCGAGCAGGTCCTCGAACCGTCCCTCGCCCGGTTCAAGGTGAAGATTCGTCATGCGGACGAGCGGCATCCGATTCCAACTGTCCGCGCGCATCGAGCCGCCCGCGCCCGCACCGATCCGCGCCGCCGTCTCGCGTGAGGTCAGGAACCCGGTCAGCAGTCCTGCCTCGACAATCGGCTGCCGTTTGGCGGGAACGCCTTCGTCGTCGAACGCAAACGTTCCGAGGCCGCCGGGCGTTGTCGGGTCGGCGGTCACGTTCATGTGCTCGGAGCCGTAACGCAGCGAGCCCAGATCGTCCGGCTTGAGGAAGCTCGTGCCCGCGTACGACGCCTCCGTTCCGTAGACGCGGTCGAGCTCGGTCGGATGGCCGACCGACTCGTGCACCTGGAGCCCCGCTTGGTCGGAGTCGAGGACGAGCGTCGTCAGCTTCGCCGGACAGACGTCGGCGCGGAGGAGTGCGGACGCCTGCTCCGCCACCCGCGGCGCCTCCCGCTCGAGACCGAGCCGCTCGACGACCTCCCAACCTCCTTGTTCGCTCGTCCCGACGTGCGCGGACGGATAGCTGCGGAGCTGGTAGACGCCGTCGCCGCTCGCCGCGCAGTCGATCCCACCGCCGCATTCGACGAGCTCGTGCTCGACGTCCGTCCCCTCCGATGAGAGGAGCACCTTGTGATCGCGTTGTGCCCGCACCATCGCCTGCCGGACGATCACGTCCGGACCGGCGAGCGCCTCGTCGGCGCGGAGGCACAGCTCCACCTTCTCGGCGAGCGAGATCGCGAATGGATCTCGATCGACGCTTGTTCGGTAGCTGCCTGAGTGCGCCTCGACGGGTGCGAGCGCCCGGCGACCGCGGCCGCCGGCGGCTTTCGCGAAGGCACACGCCCGCAGCGCCGCCTCGCGGGCGCCCTCCGTGGACAGGCGGCGGTCGCAAGCGAAGCCCCAGGCACCGTCGACGAGCACGCGGACGCCGATGCCTTCGCTCTCCGCGTCCGCGAGCTGCTCGACGCGACCGTTCTTCGTCGTCACGAACTGGCTGCGCCGCACGACCGCGCGTGCGTCGGCGTACTCGGCACCCGCCCCGAGAGCCATATCGACCGCAGTTGCGCACAGGTCGCGCACAGTTTTCGGACTTTAGTCACGACGGCTACACTGCCAATCCCTCAAGCGCTGGTGGCGGAATTGGTAGACGCGCTAGGTTGAGGGCCTAGTGGCCTTAAGCGGCCGTGGAGGTTCAAGTCCTCTCCAGCGCACTTCACGCCCGCGAAAGCGGGCGCTCGTTCCTTCAAGGGTCAGACCAGGGGGTCAGACCCTCTGGGTCTGACCCAGCTCTTCGCCCGGCCGGCCCACTAGCTAGTTCCAGTGAACGACGATCTGCCCGCTGGTCAGAAGCTCGTAGCAGAAGATGAACCCATCGACCTCCAACGTCCAGCGACCCACCCCTGCGCCCCCGAACTGCTGAATCCTCACGATGAACGCCACGTCCTGAGGATGGCCACCTGGAAAGCCGACGAACTTACCGACGACGTTCAGGCTCACGAAGCCGTTTCCGTCGATGAACCAGCTCGTAACGTGGCCCCAGATGTTGCCGGGAAAGCCCGGCGCGTCGCCGTGCTGGTCAACGCAGTCGAAGGACCCACTGGCCGTGCCGTCGGAATAGAGCTTGATCCCCGCCCCCCAGTGGCTGGTCCCTGCCGGGAGCGGGTCCTGCATCTCGGCGGTGCCACCCCCGTTGATGGTCGCCACCACCGTGGCGGTGCTGGCAGCGGCCGGTTGCGCCAGGACGACCATCGCCACTGCTAGCGAAATCGCAGCTATGAGACACACAAGTTTCTTCACGATTCTCGCCTCCCCTGAGATTGCGTCGGAGTCTTACACAGCGCAGTCCTTTGCAGCGAACGCCCGAAAACGGAAACGTGGCTTGCTCCCTGACCTCGAAGACCAAGATTGAGGGTAAAACCGCGCTGGAGGTGGGGTCGCGGCTCAGCAGGCTACGCTCGCAACTGCACAGACAGACGGCTCTGGCGTTTCGCTAGACCCTCCTACTAGTTGACGCCGTCCGAAGGAACCCCTACCCTGTCGTCGAACACACGTTCGACTAGCCACCCGACCCTGGAGGCGGACATGCTGACGGGACGACAGCAGGAGATCTGGGACTTCCTCGTCGACTACGTCGACCGGCACGGCTATCCGCCGACGGTCCGCGAGATCGGCGAGGCGGTGGGCCTCGCATCGCCCTCGACGGTGCACGCCCACCTCGCGAACCTCGAGCGGGCCGGGCTGCTCAAGCGCGATCCGACGAAGCCGCGGGCGCTCGAGCTGGTCGGGCGCGAGCCGGCCGCAGCCCAGGCTGGAGACAAGCTGCCGCTGCTCGGTCAGATCGCCGCGGGCGGGCCGCTCCTCGCCGACCAGAACATCGAAGACCACATCGCCGTCCCCGAGCGGCTGAACGGCGACTTCATCCTCCGCGTCAAAGGCGACTCGATGGTGAACGCCGGGATCCTCGACGGGGACCTGCTCGTGGTGCAGCGCGCGCAAGACGCCCGTAACGGCGACATCGTGGTCGCGCTCGCCGGCGACGACGAGACGGCGGACGAGGCGACCGTCAAACGCTTCTTCCGCGAGCAAGGACGCGTGCGGCTCCAGCCTGAGAACGACGCGCTCGACCCGATCTACGCGGCGAACGTTCAGATCCTCGGCAAGGTCGTGGGAGTCTTCCGCGAGTTGTGACCACCGTGGCGCCGATCCACCGCACGCTCGAGCAGGAGCTGCAGGCCCTGCTCCGCAGCGCGAGCCTCGAGTGCCTCGTCTGCGGCGAGTTCGTCCTGCATGCGGCCGGGATGATCACGTGTCCCGAGTGCCGTTCGACCCTGCGCGCGGAGAGCCATTCCGAAATCTCGCAGCTACACCTCGAGACGCAGGCCGGGTGACTGCGCTGCGGCGCCGCTTGCGGCGCCGCTCTCAGGACGTGCGGGCTTTGCCCGCGCGTCCGTCTGAAACGACCGATCGCGCGGCTGGAGTTGCAGCCGGACTCGAACAAGCGCCGCTAAGATTCGATGTGCAGGCCGGGTGACCGCGGGCCCGCGAGGGCTCGAGGAAAGTCCGGACACTACAGGGCAGGACGCTGGGGCGACCCAGGCGGCGAAAGCCGACGGAAAGTGGCACAGAAAGGAGACCGCCTGCGGCGAATTCTTCTCCGGAGACGCCGAAGGTAAGGGTGAAAAGGTGGGGTAAGAGCCCACCAGCGCTGTGGCGACACGGCGGCTCGCTAAACCCCGTCCGGTGCAAGGCAAACAGGTCCCGCTACCAGGCGGCCCGCCGAGGGACCGGGTTGCTGCCCAGAGGGATGGTCACCCAAGACAGAATCCGGCTTACAGGCCTGCTAAGGGAAAACCCTGTGATTTGCAGGGTTTTTCCTATTTTGGGGCCTGCGTGAGTCCACCTCGTCGGAGCGGCGTGCATCACCGTCAGGTAGTCGGACGGCACGGTTGAGCCAAATCTGCGGTCGGCTGGCGCTGGCCGTACCGAGCTCAGAAAATCGGTTGCTTACTAAGGGAACTTGCGCGAACGGTCCTGGACGTATGCGAGACGCCGCCGCATGATTCTGAACGCCGATGCGCGATCTGCCCTCCGGCACCGTCACGTTCCTCTTCACCGACATCGAGGGCTCTACGAAGCTCCTGCACGAGCTCGGAGCCGAGTGTTACGCAGAGGCGCTTCTGCAGCACCGTCGAGTGGTGCGCCAAGCCTGTGCCGAGCAGGGCGGCGTCGAGGTGGACACGCAGGGAGATGCGTTCTTCCTCGCGTTTCCATCAGCGCCGAGCGCGGCAGCGGCCGCTCAGGCGATCGCGAATGAGTTGGCTCCAGGTCGTGTCAATTTGCGCATCGGCCTGCATACCGGCGCGCCGCTCCTGACAGAGGAGGGATACGTCGGAGAGGACGTCCATTTCGCCGCTCGTGTCGGCGCGAGCGGGCATGGCGGGCAGATTCTTCTCTCTCGGACGACGCGCGAGCTCCTCGGCCCGCAAGTCGTCCTCCGCGACCTCGGCGAGCACCGGCTGAAGGACATTCCCGAGGCGGTCGCTCTCTACCAGCTCGGCGGCGAGGTCTTTCCGCCGCTCAAGACGATCTCGAATACGAACCTCCCGCGCGCGGCGAGTTCCTTCGTCGGACGGGAGACTGAGCTCAAGCAGATTCTTGCGGAGATCGAGCAGGGAGGACGCCTGCTGACGCTGACCGGGCCCGGCGGCTCGGGTAAGACTCGGCTGGCGCTCGAGGCTGCGACGACCCTCGTTCCCGAGTACAAGGCCGGCGTCTTCTGGGTGGGGTTCGCCGCGCTTCGCGACCCAGCGCTTGTGACACCGCAGATAGCGCACGCCCTCGGGGCCAAGGACGGCCTCGCTGAGCACATCGGTGAACGGGAGATGCTGCTCCTCATCGACAACCTCGAGCAGGTGATCGAAGCGGCACCCGACCTCTCGCAGCTTCTGCAGGCGTGCCCCAACCTCACCCTTCTCTGTACCTCCCGCGAGCTCTTGCGCGTGCGGGGGGAGGTCGAGTATTCAGTGCCTCCTCTCGCCTCCACTGAGGCCGTCTCCCTCTTCTGCGAACGCTCGCGGCTCGAGCCGTCAGACGAGATTTCAGAGCTCTGCGCCCGCCTCGACAACCTCCCGTTGGCCGTCGAGCTCGCTGCGGCGAGAACGAAGGCGCTCACGCCACTCCAGATCCTCGAGCGGCTGTCGCAACGTCTCGACCTGCTGAAGGGCGGCCGCGACGCCGACCCCCGCCAGCAGACGCTGCGGGCGACGATCGAGTGGAGCTACGAGCTCCTCTCGGAAGTGGAGCGGCATCTCTTCTGGTGGCTCTCCGTCTTCTCCGGCGGCTGCACGCTGGAGGCCGCCGAGGAAGTCGCAGGCGCGGAGCTCGACACCTTGCAGTCGCTCGTCGAGAAGAGCCTCGTGCGCTTTTCGAATGCGCGCTACTGGATGCTGGAAACGGTTCGGGAGTACGCGCTCGAACGTCTCGAGAGGGCGGGCGAGGCCGACGAGCGTCGGGATCGACACGGTCGCTTCTTCCTAGCGCTGGCGGAGGAGGCGGCGAAAGAGCTCGAGGGGCCGCAGCAGGCGATTTGGATCGAGCGACTGGACGACGACCACGACAACTTCCGCGCGGCGTTGCAGCACTTCGTCATTTTAGGAGCCGCCGACCTGGAGCTCCGCCTCGTCGCCCCGTTGTGGAAGCTCTGGTTCAACCTCGGCTACTGGGAGGAGGCTCGCCGTGCGCTCGAGCACGCGCTCGCGTCGAGCTCGGCAGCGACGACGGATCGCGTGAAGGTCCTGCAAGGGGTGGCATGGATCGCGTACCGGCAGGACGGCGACATCGCTTTGTCGCGGCGCTTGGGCGAGGAAGCCCTCCGTCTCAGTCGGCAGCTCGATGACGCAGTACTCGCGGCGGGCTCGCTGCGACAGCTCGCCGTGGCCGCGCAGGCAGAAGGCGAGCAGGAGCGAGCGACCGACCTGCTCGAGGAGGCCGCTCGGCTCTCACGCTCGGTCGGAGACCTGCGGGGCATAGGGACCGCCACGAACAACCTTGCGCACATCCCACTCTTGGCGGGCGATTTCAGGCGCGCGGCCGACCTGTTCGAGAAGTCCCTTTCGGTCGCGCGGCAGCTCGGCAACGAGCTGGACCGCGGAACGGCGCTCCTCAACCTGGGTCAGGCCGAGCGAGGCCTGCACGACTATCACGCGGCCGCGACGCACCTCACCGAGAGCCTCACGATCGCTCGCGACATCGGAATCCGTGAAGCGATAGTGGAAGCTCTCTACGCCCTCGCCGCCGTTGCGGCTGGCATGGACGAGGCGGAGCGTGCCGCCAGGCTGGTCGGCGCCGCGCAATGTCAAGCCGATTTCGGCCATGTCCTCGAGGAGTTCGAACGTCGGCAGCTCGAAGGCACGGTGGAGACGATCCGAATGGTCCTCGGGGACGAGGGTTTCGAGAAGGCGTTAGGTGTGGGCCGTGCCATGTCACTCGAAACTGCCGTCGAATACGTCGTCGGCGATGCCCGTTCGACCGATGCCAAGCTGTGATCGTCGACGTCTGCACGAACGACAACAACCGCCGTGCATCACCGGTGCATCACGTCCATAGCATGTGGCGGCTCTCGGCGAGATCGAGGGCCGACGCGAAGCCGCATGGTTGAGCCAGATCCGGCCGTCCGGTGGGCGCTGGCACGAAGAATCCGGCTTACAGGCCTGCTACAGAAAACCCCCGCACACGCGGGGGTTTTCCATATCTTCGGCCGAGGCGGGTGTCAGGCCGCCTGACCGCTCGGGGATCCCGAGAAGCGGAGCGAGGCCGGGGTCGTCAGCTGCTCTCCCGTCTCGAGCAGTGTCTTGAGAGCGGAGAGGATCATCGGCCAGCCACCGTAGAGCTCGCCGTGGGCGTCTTCGCGGAGCTCGTCGTGGATGACCGTCAACCGGCAGGAGTCGCCGACCGGCTCGATCTCATACGTGACCCGCGAGGGCCCTTCCTGTTGCACCTCCTCGCTCCAGAGCGCCGTCATGCTCTGAACGAGCCGGCGGGGCGGGTCGACCTCCAGGTTCTCGCCCTCGACCCATACCCCGGTCCCGTCCGGACCGGTGGTCTCGTAGCGCGAGCCGGGCATGTAGTCGGAGCTGACCCGCAGACCGAACGAGTACTGCCGTCTGATCTCGCCGTCGGTGATCGCCTCCCAGAGGCGCTCCGGCGTCGTCTTGATGTAGATCTCGAAGACCTTCTCCATTGTTCCCTCCTCGATGTCGCGCTTGAGCCCGCTGAGCGCTGCGGCCCAGGGCTCGGCGTATTTGCTCACCCAGCGGTCATGAACGAGCCGGATCGGGACCGGGTTCAGGAAGTGGAGCTTCTCGCGTCCTCGCCGTCGCGTCGTCACGAGGTTCGCCTCCTCGAGCACGCGCAGGTGCTTCATGACGCCGAAACGCGTCATCGGCAATCGCAGCTCGAGCGCGCTTAGGGTCTGCCCGTCCTCCTTGAACAGCTCGTCGAGCAAGCTGCGGCGAGTCGGGTCGGCGAGGGCCTTGAACACCGCGTCCATGCCGCGTAGCATATGTGACTGTTTGGTCACACGTCAACTGGGCCACTGACCGCCTCTTGAAATTTAAGTTGACACTTATATAAGTGTTTGCTTAAATTGCGTGCCATGGAGACCGCGCTGAAAGCGATAGCCGAACCGCGGCGACGTCGAATCCTTCAACTCGTGTGGGATGCGGAGCTGTCGGCGGGCGAAATCGCCTCCCACTTCGACGTGACGCAGCCGGCGGTCTCCCAGCATCTCAATGTCCTGAAGGAGGCGGGGCTCGTGAGCGAACGACGCAACGGCACCAGACGCCTCTACCAAGCGCGACCCGAAGGAATCGCCGAGCTGAAGGCGTTCCTCGAGGACTTCTGGGGCGACCGCCTCGAAGTGCTCAAGCGCGAGGCCGAACGAGAGGAGAGGAAGAAGCATGGAAAGCGCAATTGAAACCACGTCCGTCGTGCGCGAGATCGCGATCGCCGCGAGTCCGGAGACGGTGTGGCAGTTCCTCGTCGACCCCGAGCGCGCGACCCTGTGGATGGGACAGGTCGCGACGTTCGACCCGCGTCCAGGGGGCGTCTACAAGGTCGACGTCATTCCTGGTCACACCGCGAGCGGAGAGTTCGTCGAGCTGGATCCGCCGCATCGGCTGGTGCAGACCTGGGGTTGGGAGCCGGGGAACGAGGGACCGAGGAGCGTCCCGCCCGGGTCGAGCACGATCGAGATCGAGCTCGCGTCCGACGGGGACGGAACGTTGCTCCGCTTCACGCATCGCGATCTGCCGGACTCGGCGGCGGTCACGTCGCACGCGCATGGTTGGGATCACTACCTCGAACGGCTCGCGATCGCGGCTGCGGGCGGCGATCCCGGCCCGGATCCGTGGATCTCGGGACCGATGAGCTAGTAGCAGCTCACGGACTGCTACAACGAAGCCCCGTGAAAGCGGGGCTTCGGCATTTCCTGTCGCTCGGAGCCGCGCTCACGCTCGTCGCGGCGGCGGCAGGACAGCCTGCGCCGAACGAACCGCTCCCGCAGACGCCGAACGCGACCGCCCGCGCACTCGTCGATACGACCGATTCACTGCGAAAGGCGATCGACGCGTGGCGCGCTTCGAATTCTGCGGCAGTTCCGCACGATGTGACGCTCTATGCGCTGTACGAGCAGCGGCTCTACCGATTGCTGTCCGACAACGCTCCGCGTGCGCGCGCGACCTTTCACCGCCTCCCGCGCCCGCTCGTCGCGTATGCGCGAGACGTCGTCGTCGCGCATCGCGAGCTCGTACGCCTGACCCCGCCGCTTCCCACGCGCACCGTTCACGTCGGCTCTGCGGCGCCCGCCGCAGATCTCCTGCGCTGGTATCACGAGGCGGAGCGGCGCTTCGGTGTGGCGTGGCGCATCCTTGCCGCGGTGAACTTCGTCGAGTCGGCATTCGGAAAGCTGCGCAGCGCGAGCGCCGCCGGCGCTCAGGGGCCGATGCAGTTCACGGGCTCGTCGTGGCGGAAGTATGGGCTCGGCGGGAACGTGCACGATCCGCACGACGCGATTCTGGGCGCTGCGAACTACCTTCGCGCGGCAGGAGCGCGGGGGAACATTCGCCGTGCGCTGTACGCCTACAACCCGTCGCGGCTCTACGTCGACGCCGTCCTTCGCTACGCGCGCCGAATCGGCGCAGACATCCACGCCTACTACGCGTTCTACAGCTGGCAGGTCTACGTGCGCACGCTCTCCGGCACCGTCCGCGTGACGGGCCCCGGCCGCCACTGACGGAGCTGGGCGACAGATCGGAAGCCGAGCCGTTCGTAGATGCGCGCGGCCACTGGGCTATTGGTTTGGAGAACGGCGGGGAGCCCTGTTTCGGCGAGGACTGCACGCGCCGTGAGCGCCGTCCCGTAGCCTTGGCCGCGAGCCGCCTCGATCGTCGTGACGCCGAAGATCCCGACGACTGCCCGATGCCGGTAGCTCATCGCCGCAGCGATCGGCTCACCCTCCGAACGTCCCAGCCACATCGTCATTCTCGGCTCCTCGAGGATCGACGCGGGATGGATCCGCCCCGGCTCGATCTTGAAACTGTCGCCGGCGAAGCCCCTGAGACTCACGGCCTCGAACGTCGCGACGCCGGGCGCTGTTGTCACTGACTCGATCTCGAAGCCGGCTATGGAGGGTTCGGGAAGTGGCGCGGGCTCGCGGACGAACCACGCTTCACCGTCGAGCGCTACGAATCCGAACGGGCTGAGATCGAGCGTCTGCCAGCTGTCGCAGACGGTCGCGAAGCTCGAAGCGAAGGCCTCGGAGGGCGCACTCGGGCGGAGCGAAACCGCCCCGTAGTAGATAACCGGCGCGGGGGCGAGTGTGCGCCAGGCGTCGGCGGTGAACTCGGTGTCGACGCCGACTGCCCGCATCCATGCGTCGTGCCAGCCGGCCGTCGCCTCGGCGCAAAGGGAGATCGGATCGATTGAGCGAGCCTACGCGCTTACGCGCGCAGGACGACTTCCAGTGCGGTTCCCAGACCCGGCTTCGACGTCAGCGTGAACCCGCCCTCGATGCTCTTCGCCCGCGACCTGATGTTCTTCAAGCCCTGGCCCGCCGCGGTGTTCTGACCGTCGAAGCCCTCGCCGTCGTCGTGGATCGAGACGAAACGCTCCCCGTCGATGCGCTCGCCGATCATGACCTCGGCACACGTTGCGTTCGCATGTTTGCGCACGTTTCCCAGGCCCTCCTGCACGATGCGGAATACCTCGATCTGCTCGTCCGGCGCCAGCCACACGGTTGGATCGATCTCGAGCTCGACTTCCAGCTCGCCGTCGGCCGTGAGGAAGTCGATGTAGCGGCGAAGCGCAGCGTCGAACGGCGCGTTCCCCGAGGCGGATGACAACGCCAGCACCGCGAAGCGCGCCTCCTGCTGCGCAGCCGTCGTTGCCTCCTTGAGGTTCGCGATCGTCTCCTCGCGCGCCGCGCCCTCAGCCGTCTCGAGCATCGTCGCGTGCGTTGCTACTGCGAAGAGATACTGCGCCAGACCGTCATGGATCTCGCGCGCAACGCGCGCGCGCTCCTCCGCGACTGCGCGCCCGAACTCCGCAAAGCGGATCGCCCGCCAGGCGCCGACCATCAGCACGCCGTAGGCGATCACGCGCAGGAAATCCCCCTGCGACACGTAGTCGCTGCTGAGCAGCGGCGTGAACAGGTAGTGCAGCGAGGCGAACAGCATCAGCGTCGAGCCCAGGCCGAGCCAGCGGTCGAGGTCCTCGCCTTTCTCGCGGAAGCGGAGCCCGAAGCCGACGACGGCGAGCAGGGTGAGCAGCGCCTGTGCGGAGAGCACGCCGGCGAGGAACAGCGGCGATTCGCTTCCCCCATTCGGCGCGAGCGAGGGCAAGTTGCCGCCGAGCGAGTGGAAGGTGACCCAGAGGAGGAGCAGGACGACGCACGCGGCGATACACGCGTTGCCGAGGATGCGCTGCCCCCATTTGCTTCGACCTCGGGCGAAAGGAGCTGCGGCAATGAGGATCCACGCGAAAAACCGTCCCCCGATGCCCGCCCAGGCCTCAGGCCGGTGGAGGGACTCTCCGCCGAGGACCGGCCCGATCGAAAAGGCGAAGGTGGAGACCGATGCGACGAGGAACCCCGTGCAGAGGAGCAGGTCGAGGCGCCGCCCCTCGACCGTAAAGCGGATCCCCGCCAGGAGGGCGACGATGATCCCGGCGAGGGCGACGGCGGTCTGGATGACGAGCCGCAGCTCCGGCAGGCTCCAATGGGTCTGAAGGTTCCGGTGTGCCAGGAAGAAGGCGAGCGAGGCCCCGAGCAGGCTGAAGAGAAGGATCTGGCCCCAGAGGTACGCCTGGAACACCTCTTTGCTGTCTTGCTTCACGTTCAGTCTTGTCGGCAGATTTCGTCCCTCAGTCGAGGGCCGTTTCCGGCCGATAAGAGCTGAAAGCCGATGTCAGAGCGCATCCTCCTCGTCGACGACCACCCCCTGACCCGCTCGGCCCTGGCCGGGCTCCTCCAGCAGCACGGATTCGAGATCGCCGGCGAGGCGGCCGACGGCGAAGAGGCGATCGCGCGCGCCCGAGAGATCCAGCCCGATCTCGTGCTCCTCGACCTCTCGATGCCGGGCCTCGACGGGCTCTCGGCCCTGCCCCGCCTGCGCGAGGCTGCGCCGTCCTGTGAGGTCGTGGTCCTGACGGCCTCGGGGGAGGAGGAGAACCTGCTCGGCGCGATCCGCGCCGGCGCGGCAGGCTATCTCCTGAAGAGCGAGCCGCCCGCACGGATCGTCGAATTCCTCCGAGGAGCCGCACAGGGCGAGGCCGCACTCTCCGGTGCGGTCGCACGGCGGCTGCTCGAGCAGGTGCGCGAGAACGGCGGTCGCACGACCGGGGTGCCCGACGAGATCGCCGCCGCGCTGTCGGCGCGCGAGCTCGAGGTGCTCCTATTGCTGGACGAGCACCACGGAACGGACGAGATCGCGCAGCGGCTCTTCATCTCGGAGCACACGGTTCGCTCCCACGTAAAGAGCCTGCTTCGAAAGCTGGGAGTCTCCTCGCGCAGGGAAGCGCTCGAGGCACTCTCCGTCGCCCGGCGCTGAACGGCCGGCGCCTTCGCCGGCCCGTCTTGTTTGTCAGGACGAGAAACCGTCGAGCGCAGCCTGGATGACCCGGGGCAGGGTCTCGAGGTTGTAGCCGCCTTCGAGCACGGCCGCGACGCGCGGCCCGAGGCCGGCACAGCGCCTGGCCAGCTCCAGGAACCCCGTGTCCGTGACGTGCATGTCGACGAGGTAGATGTCCTCGTCTTCGTGTGCGTCGAAGCCGGCCGACACGAGGACGAGCTCCGGCTCGAACCGTCGAACCGCGGGCTCGACGAGCCGGTCGAACGCATCGACCCACTCCTCGTCGCCGGCGCCACCGTCGAGCGGGACGTTGATCGTCGTCGCGTCGTTTTCCTCCGCGCTGCCGGTACCCGGATAGATGCCCCACTGGTGCAGCGAGGCGTACAGCACGGAGTCGTCGTTTCGGAAGATCGCCTCGGTCCCGTTGCCGTGGTGGACGTCGAAGTCGACGATCGCGATGCGCGCGATCCCGTGCTCCGCCTGCATGTGCCGCGCCGCGACCGCGACGTTGTTGACCAGGCAGAAACCCATCGCGGTCTGCGGCGGCGCATGGTGCCCGGGTGGACGGACGAGCGCGAAGCCGCCCGATTCTGCCGCATCGATGGTCGTGCCGGCCGCGAGGAGCGCCGCTTCCCAGCTGGTCTCGGAAGCGATCGTGTTCGGGTAATCGAACCAGCCCGTTTTCGTCAGCCCTGCCAGCACGTCGAGGTACTCGGGCGCGTGGACGCGTTCGACGGCCGCTCTGTCGGCCGGGCGGCCTTCGCGTGCGTCGGGAAACGCGCCGAGAAGGACGGCGATTCGCTCCGGCGCCTCGGGATGGCCGAACGTCGGGTGCAGGCGCGCGAGCGCCGGATGGCTCAAGACGTCGATCGGCGAACGGCGTCGGCGGGGTTGTCGAGATCGCGCTGTGACTGCGCGCGTCCGACTAGGTACCAGAGGAGCGGCGCGTTCGAGTCCACGAGCCGATTCTACGGCGTCGCGGTCGCGACACTTTCGGCA
This sequence comes from Actinomycetota bacterium, assembly GCA_005885125.1. GTDB lineage: Bacteria > Actinomycetota > Thermoleophilia > Gaiellales > Gaiellaceae > 3-1-20CM-4-69-9. The sequence goes on along the minus strand of VAXU01000013.1, from coordinate 4,227 downwards.
CCGTCGTGTATCCCACGCGCGCGCATCTCACGGATATGCTCGACGTAGGGGAGGAGGGTCGTAGCCAACCACCGGTATGCATACCGGGGTGTATTAGGTAGACGCGAGTACAGCCAGGCGGTCTGCGAGCGCGTTCAGGCCGAGCTCGCGGACGAACTCCGACGCTTCGCTCCATGCCGGGGTCTGGTCGTCGAGCGTTGGTAGCGGAGCTTCAACGTCGAGGGTCGCCATTCGTTTGTACACACGCAGTTCGTCCGCCTGAGCCGCGAATCGCCCAGCCGCCAGCGCGGCCTCCAGCGAGCCGTACTCGCGCAGAACGTCGGCTGCGGTCTTCGGCCCGACGCCCTTTGCCCCCGGCAGGCGATCCGATGGATCCCCGCGCAGGGCGATGAAGTCCGGCACCTGGGCGGGCTCGACACCGTAGCGCTCCCGCACCTCGTCGGGCCCGACGCGCGCGAGCTCGCTCACGCCGCGCACGGGTTGGAGGATCGTCGTGGCCGGGCTCGCCAGCTGGAACGAGTCGCGGTCCGACGTCGCCACGACCGCGGTGCCGCCCCGTTCCTCCTCCTGTCTCACCGCTGCCGCGAGGAAGTCGTCGGCCTCGTATCCGGGAGCCTTCGCGGCGGCGAACCCGAACGCGCGCACGAGCTCCGGCAGCAGGTCGAGTTGCTCCAGCAGGTCGTCGTCGAACTCGCGCCCGCCCTGGTAACCGGCGAACAGCTCGTGCCGGTAGGTCGGCGAGTCGAGCGAATCCCACCCGACGAGGACCGCCCGCGGCTGCTCGCCGTCCCACAGGCGCACCAGGAAGTTCGAGAAGCCGAGCAGTGCGTTCCCCGGCCGTCCCTCCGCGCGCCGGAACGTCTTCGGGAGCGCGTGGTACGCCCGGTGCGCGAGGGAGTCGCCGTCGATCACGAGCAGCGGCCGGGTCACAACCCCTCCTGGAGCCGCTCGATTTCCGTCATCAGCCGGTCGGTTGCCTCGCGCGCCGCAATCCCTGGCTCGAGGTCACGCAGGTCGTCGAGCGGCATCGGCTTCCCGTAGCGAACGCGCAGCCGTTCCAGCCGGGAGAGGCGGTCGGTCCCGGCGATTGCCGCGGGGACGAGCGGCACCCCGGCGTCGAGCGCAATCCGCGCCGCCCCCGTGTGCGGGCGCGGCTGGTACTTCTTGACGAGGCCTTTCCGTTGCCGGGTCCCGTGCGGAAACATCGCAACGATGTGCCCTTCGCGGGCGAGCTCGACGGCTGTGCGAATCGCTTCGACGTCCCGCTCGCCGCGGCGCACGGGAAAGCCGCCGCCGGCGCTGATCAGGGCCCCGAGCGGCCACCAGTACAGCTCCGATTTGGCCATGAACCGCAGGAAGCGACGCGGCCAGAGCGGCATCGCCAACGGGAACGGGTCGAAGTTGGACGTGTGATTCGCAGCCAGCACGAAACCCCCGCTCTTGGGGAGGTTTTCCACACCCTCGGGGCGCAATCGGTACACCCCGTGCAGCAAAGGCCAGGTGAGAGCGCCTGCGAGCAGGTAGAAGGGGCTGGGCCGCACGCGGCCAAGTATCCACGGCCTGGCCAACTCGCAAGCGCTCGCTATGGTGTTTCAGATGGGAAAGACCCTCGTCATCGCAGAGAAGCCGTCCGTCGGGCGCGATTTGAGCAGCGCGCTCGAGGGCGTGTTCCAGCGCCGCAAGCTCGAGGACGTCGTGCCGAAGCGCACGCGCAAGAAGACAGCGGAGGAGGCCGTCGACGAGGCGACGACCAAGCCGTCGCGGTCCCGCACCCGCGAGGACGTGCACTTCCTCGAATCCGACGACTACGTGATCACGTGGGCCGTCGGCCACCTCGTCCAGCTCGCGGACCCGGAGGAGTACGACGAAAAGTGGAAGCGCTGGCGGATGGCGGATCTTCCGATCGTCCCGCCTGACGGGTTCAAGCTCGTCCCGCGCGACGCGAAGTCGAAGAAGCAGCTGAAGCTGGTCGAGGCGCTGCTCAAGCGCGACGACGTCGACCGGATCATCAACGCGTGCGACGCGGGACGCGAAGGGGAGCTGATCTTCGCGTACCTGTACGAGTCGGTCTTCGGCGTCTCGCCGAGCAACGGTGGGCCGAAGCCCGTCGACCGGCTCTGGATCTCGTCGATGACGAAGCAGGCGATCCGGGAGGGCTTCGAGAAGCTTCGCCCCGGCGAGCAGCTGCAGAACCTGGAGATGGCCGCCCGCTCGCGGAGCGAGGCCGACTGGCTCGTCGGGATGAACGCGACGCGGGCCGCGACGATCCGAGGTCGCGCGTGGGTGGGTGGCGTCGTGTCGCTCGGCCGCGTCCAGACCCCGACGCTCGCGATGATCGTCAAGCGCGAGCGCGAGATCCAGGCGTTCGTCGCGGAGCCGTACCGTCTCGTCCACGGGACGTTCGACCCGCGCTACGCGGGCATGTGGTTCGAGGGGGACGAGACGCGAATCTTCGGCGCGCTGGAGCGCGCCGAAGAGATCGTGGCGAAGGTTCTCGGCAAGGACGGTGTGGTCGAGTCGGTTGAACGAAAAGAGCAGTCCGAGCGGGCGCCGCTCCTGTACGACCTCACGTCGTTGCAGCGCGACGCAAACCGTCGTTACGGATTCTCTGCGCGCCGCACGTTGCAGGCTGGGCAGTCGTTGTACGAAGGGAAGAAGGCGATCACGTATCCGCGAACCTCGTCTCGCTTCCTGTCCGGCGACATGGTCCCGCAGCTGAAGCCGACCGCCGAGACACTGCGTCCGATCAAGGAGTACCGCGCCGGAGCCGAGTACGTGCTCGCGCTCGACCAGCTGCCGCTCGCCCGCGTCGTCAACGACGCAAAGGTCGACGACCACCACGCGATCATCCCGACGGACATCGACCACGACGTCGACGACTTCACGCCCGACGAGCGCCGCGTCTTCGACCTCGTCGCTCGCCGCTTCCTCGCCGTCTTCCATCCGCCGGCGCGTTACGCGCGCACGACCGTGATCACGCTCGTCGAGGAAGAGCGCTTCCGCACGCGCGGCAAGGTCACGCTCGAGCCCGGCTGGCGCAGCGTCTACGGCCTCGAGGCCGACGCCGAGAAGCAGTCGGAGGACGAGGAATCCGAAGGCGGCGAGATCCCGGCGCTCGAGCAGGGCCAGACGGTCCGCTGCGTCGAAGCGACGTACGAGGACAAGATGACGAGACCCCCGCCGCGCTACAGCGAGGCGACGCTCCTGTCCGCGATGGAGACCGCCGGCAAGCTGATCGACGACGAGGAGCTGCGTGAGGCGATGAAGGACTCCGGCCTCGGCACCCCGGCGACGCGCGCCGAGACGATCGAGACGCTGATCCGCCGCGAGTACATCGAGCGCGTCGGCAAGGACCTCCAGCCGACTCCGAAGGGTATTCAGGTCATCACGATGCTCGAGGAGCACAAGATCACGTCCCCCGAGCTCACCGGCGAATGGGAGCACAAGCTCTCCGAGATCGAGCACGGCCGCGGCGACCGCCGAAGCTTCATGCAGGAGATCGAGACGTTCGCCGGCGAGATCGTCGGCCAGATCGAGGCGCTCGACAAGGAGAAGCTCCGGCCCGAGCGGGTCGAGCTCGGCCCGTGCCCGAGGTGCGGTGCGGTCACCGGCGAGATCATCAAGGAGAACTCGCGCGCCTACGGCTGCACGAGCTGGAAGAGCCGCGAGGAGCCGGGCTGCGGCTACGTGATCTGGAAGCGCGTCGCGGGCCGCACGATCACGCCGGAGATCGCGCGCCAGCTGATCGAAAATGGACGTACGACCGAAGTGCTTTCCGGCTTCCGTTCGAAGGCCGGCAAACCTTTCCGCGCGCGCCTCGTCTTGAACGGTGAAGGGAAGGTCGAGTTTGACTTTCCGGCACGTGCGCAAACCAAAGAACCCGCGGTGGCGGAATAACAAACAGCTACACCGGGTTTTCATGTAACGAGGTGGTTAAGGGTTGCCGCCAGACCTAGAAGGTCGAGGAGATTCCGCCTACAGTGCGAAAGATCGAGAGAGCCGCAACATCGAGAGAGTCTGAGGAGAAATTGACGCAGAACCAGATGCACGAGTTGCTCGAATCCGAGCACGCCCGCATGTTCGTGGAGGGCGCCGAAGAGCGCGGCTTCGTCGAGCCGGCGGAGATCGAGGCGTTCGCCTTGGAGCACGACCTCGGCGAGGAAGACGCCGAGCAGTTTCAGCGCGAGCTCGAGGCGATCGGCCTCGAGATTCGGCAGCCGGTCGAGG
>VAXU01000099.1 GCA_005885125.1 Actinomycetota bacterium | reverse complement strand
CATCCGTGAGCATCCCTTTCCACTCGTCCTCCGAGTAGCAGCGCACGTGCGTAGGGTCACGGAGACGCTCGGCGGCTTCGACCTGCTCATCGACGTACAGGTTGTCCTCGATCACGACGAGCCGCTGAGAGATGCGGGCCATCTCGGCAACGGCCTTGCGGACGCCTTCGAAGTGGTGCGGGGCGATCCGGCACGTGACGACGTCGAAGCTGCCGTCGCCGAACGGCATGTCCTCCGCCCTCGCGATCACGTCGGGTTGCATCCCCGGAGCGGGATCGACCGTGACGACGGTGCACCCTTCCTCACGCAGCCTCCGCGCGACGTGACCGCCGCCGGTGCCGACGTCGAGCACCTTCACGCCCGCGCCGGGCTCGCACAGCTCGACGAGCAGGTCGAGGTCCGGCCCCTCGCGGTGCGCAGGCGAGTCGCGGAAGGCCTGCGCGCGCCCACTCCACACGTCGCTCACGCCGCGAGCTCCACCGCGCGTTCGGCGGCTTCGAGCATCGTCGGTTCGACATGGAGGTTCGGCGGCGCGGCGTCGGCCAGGATGCGGCGCCCTTCCTCGGCGTTCGTCCCGTCGAGACGCACCACGATCGGGAGCGAGATCTGCATCTTCTCCAGCGCGGCGAGGATTCCGCGCGCCACCTCGTCGCAGCGCGTGATCCCACCGAAGATGTTGAAGAAGATCGACTTCACCTGCGGATCGCGCGTGATCACCTCGAGCGCTTCGACGACGCCCTGGGCGTCACCCCCGCCGCCGAGGTCGCAGAAGTTCGCCGGGCGCCCGCCGGCGACGACGACGACGTCGACCGTCGACATGGAAAGCCCGGCGCCGTTCCCGAGGATGCCGACGTCGCCGTCGAGCTTGACGTAGGTCACGCCCTTCTCACGCGCGAAGGTCTCGAGCGGGTCGGCCGCCTCGACGTCGCGCATCTCGGCCACGTCGGGATGGCGGAAGAGCGCGCTCTCGTCGACCGTGAACTTCGAGTCGAGCGCCTTCACCTCGCCGTCGGGGGTCACGATCAGCGGGTTGACCTCGCAGAGCATCGCGTCCGACTCGATGAAGCAGCGGTAGAGCTTCTCCACGATCGCGAGGATCTGCTTCTGCTCGTTCGGGTCGCCGATCGCCGCGCCGTAGATCAGCCTCCGAGCCTGATACGGCTGGTAGCCCTCCAGCGGATCGACATGCAGACGCGAGAGCGCGTCGGGGTTCTCCTCCGCGACCTGCTCGATCTCGACGCCGCCCTCCGTCGTCAGCATGAACAGGGGCTTCTTCGCGCCCCGGTCGAAGGTGACGGAGAGGTAGTACTCCTTGGCGATATCGGACGCGCGCTCGATCCAGAGCTTGCGGACGACGTGCCCGCCGATGTCCAGGCCGAGGATGTCTCGCGCCTTCTGCTCCGCATCGTCGGGGCCGCCCGCAAGCTTGACGCCACCCGCCTTGCCGCGCCCCCCCGTGAGCACCTGCGCCTTGACGACGACCTGGCCGCCGAGCTCCGCGGCCGCAGCGCGCGCCTCCTTGGGAGTCGTCGCGAGCCGTCCCTCCGAAACGGGGATGCCGAAACGCTTGAAGAGCTCCTTGCCCTGGTACTCGTACAGGTCCACTGGCCGCGGGCGAGTCTACTGAGACGGATGATTGACGCGCCGCCGGCAGCGTTTCACGTTCGGTTGCCGCGCGACGTTTCGCGGGGTCCACGAGTGCGAGCAGGGGTGTCCGCTGATCGGTGCTCCAATGGCGGTCCCAGTGACGGCGGCCAAGCTCGTCGGCGTGGCCGCGCTCGCCCTCGCGCTGGCGGCGCCCGCAGCCTTCGGAGGGGCTCGGCGACATCGTCGGCCGGAATCCGCTCCTCGGTCTGCTTGCGAGCAACGGCGGCTTCGCGCCGACGCACGCACTCCTTCGAGGTAGCCCGGCGATCGACGCCGTCCGTTCCGGTTGTCCGCCGCCGACCGACGAGCGCGGCGTACGCCGACCCCAGGGCGCTCGTTGCGACATCGGGGCATACGAGCGAAAGGCGAAGAGGAAGTAACAGCGGGCGGGGCCTCCTCCTTCAGGAGGACTCGCGAATCCTCCGCTCGTCCAGTCGATTTCCGTCGAGCGCCCGATGTGCTCCGGGTGCGAGCGCCCGTACCGTCGATGGCATGCAATCGACATCTGGAGGAACACCAATGACTCCCTCTCCTTTCGTCATCGAGACGGCGGGGCTGACGAAGCGGTTCGGCGGTCGCACGGTTGTGCAGGACGTCGAGCTGCAGGTGCCGCGCGGCAGCGCTTTCGGTTACCTCGGCCCGAACGGTGCCGGCAAGACGACGCTCATTCGCATGCTGCTCGGGCTGACCCGAGCCACGTCCGGCTCCATGAGCCTGCTCGGGCTTCCTGTGCCCCAGCGGCGAGGCGAGGCGCTCGCACGCGTCGGCGCGATCGTCGAGGAACCGCGCTTCCACCGGTACCTGACCGGCCGGGAGAACCTGGAGATCGTCGCAGCGGCGCGCGGTCCCGAAGCCGCACACCGCATCGACGGCGCGATCGAGCGCGTCGGTCTTGCTCGGCGCGCCAATGACCGCGTCGGCACGTACTCGCTGGGAATGCGTCAGCGGCTAGGGATCGCGCGGCTGCTGCTCGCCGACCCCGAACTGCTGATCCTCGACGAGCCCATGAACGGGCTCGATCCGGCCGGGATCGAGGAGTTCCGCTTCTTGATCCGGTCGCTCGTCGCCGAGGGACGGACCGTGATGCTCTCCTCGCACCTGCTCGACGAGGTCGAGAAGACCGTCGACGCGCTCGCAATCGTCGATCAGGGCCGCGTCGTGGTTCAGGGCTCGATCGCCGACCTCACCCGCAACGGGCCAGCGACACTCATGATCGCTTCGGCCGACAACAGCCGGGCGCGTCACGTTCTCGGCTCGCACGCGGCAGTCAGCAGCATCGTGTCGGAGGAAGGCATCCTGCGCGTCCAGCTCGGCCGGGTCGATGAACGCGTCGAACACGAAGCCTTCGCAGACATCAACCGCCGCCTCGTCGAGGCCGGCATCCCCGTTTACCGGCTCGAGCCGGAGCACGCGTCGCTCGAGCGCCGATTCCTGGAGATCACGTCCCGATTGGAGGAAGCAGCATGACCGCCCTGACCGCCATCGCGTCGCCACCGCTTCGGCGACCGTTTCTTCCCCTCGTCCGCGCCGAGGTACTCAAGCTCCGCAAGAACCGCGGCCTCGTTCTGACCGCCGCAGCCATGACGGTCGGGGCGATGATCGTCGCGTACACGATCCTGCTACTCCTGCATGCCTTCAATCCGGACCACCATGGACCGGCGGGCGGCGTCGCCAACCTCGGGAACGGGGTGATGCTCCTCGCCGGGCTCGGATCCGTCGCAGCGATTCTGATCGGCGCGGCAGCAGGAGCGGCCGACCTCACCAGCGGAGTGTTCCGCGAGCTCGTCGTCACGGGTCGTTCGAGGCTGGCGCTGTTCACGGCGCGGATTCCCGGCGGTTTGGCAGTGATCGTCTCGCTCATCGCAGCGGCGGTGGTGATCGTCGTCACGGTGACCGTCGGCTTTGCCGGTTCGCTGGCAGCGCCGAGCGCGGGGCTGCTCGCCGGGACCGTGGTGTGGCTGCTGGTCGAGATCGCGTTCTACTTCGCGGTCGCCCTCGGGCTCGGGTCTCTGCTCGGCTCGCGGGCACAGACGATCGCGATCCTGCTCGCCTGGCGTATGGCCGTCACGCCGATCCTGCTCTCGATCGGCGCGCTGGGAGTCGCACGTGACGTAGTTCCCGGCGCGGCATTCAACCAGCTGGCGCCGGACGCGATCGTTCCAGACCATCGTGGAAGCCGCCGGAGTACCTTTCCACGATGGTCTGGAACTGGCTCCGGCGGCACCCCGTCCTCGTCGATGCCTTGCTCACATTGGCCGTCGGCGCGATCTACGTCGCGGACGCGGTCTATCACCACCGCTACGTCCTCGGGCTCGCCCTCGCGCTGATCCAGGCGCTGGCCCTCCTGGTGCGTCGACGATGGCCGCTCGCGGTGCTGGCGGTCGTCACGCTCGGCGCGCTCGGGACCGCGATCGCGTATCGGACAGTCGTCCCGCTGGCCGGCGCCGTCGCGGTGTACACGGTCGCGGTGTACGAGACCCGCCGCCGCTCCGCCTGGGCAACAGCCGGGGCACTCGCAGCGATGGTCGCGGCGACCGTCCGCAGCACCGACTACGCGAGCCTCGTCTTCTTCGTCGCCGCCTGGATCCTCGGCGAGAACCTCCGAACCCGGCGTGCGTATCTGAACGAGCTCGAGGAGAAGGCCGACCGGCTGGAGCGCGAGCGTGAGGCGAACATTCAACGCGCCGCAGCCGAGGAGCAGGCGCGAATCGCGCGCGAGCTCCACGACGTGATCGCGCACAACGTCAGCGTCATGACGGTGCAGGCCGCGGCCGCCGGCGACGTCTTCGACTCCGATCCGGCCCGTGCGCGTGAAGCGCTTGGCGCGATCGAGTCGACGGGACGAGCCGCGCTCACGGAGCTCCGACGACTGCTCGCGGTCGACCGCGACGGAAGTCGGGCCGAGCTGGGACCCCAGCCGGGTCTCGGCGCGCTGGACGAACTCGTGGCGCAGGTCCGTGGTGCCGGGCTCGACGTCGAGCTCACCGTCGAGGGCGAGCGGCACGTGCTGCCTGCCGCCCTGGACCTGTCGGCGTACCGCATCGTGCAAGAGGCGCTGACGAACACGCTCAAGCACGCGGGTGCCCGCCACGCCTGGGTCGACGTCAGCTACGGCGACGCGGAGGTCGGAATCAGCATCCGCGACGACGGGGCCGTCACGACCGAGCCGAACGGGACGAGCGGGCGCGGACTCGTCGGGATGCGCGAGCGTGTCGAGCTCTTCGGCGGCGACCTCGACGCCGGGCCGAGTGAGGGCGGCGGCTACGTCGTCTCCGCGAGACTGCCCGTCGGCGCGGGCGGATGACGGTGATTCGCGTCCTGCTCTGCGACGACCAGGCGCTCGTCCGCGGGGGCTTTCGGATGATCCTCGACGCTCGACCCGACATCGAGGTGGTCGGCGAGGCGGAGGACGGGCTCCAAGCGGTCGCACAGGTACGAGCGCTCGAGCCAGACGTCGTGCTGATGGACGTCCGCATGCCGAATCTCGACGGCATCGAGGCGACACGGCAAATCGTGTCGAGCGGCTCCGACACGCGCGTCCTCATCCTCACGACGTTCGACCCGGACGAGTACGTTTACGAGGCGATCCGCGCTGGTGCGAGCGGATTCCTGCTCAAGGACGTCGAGCCCGAGGAGCTCGTCGACGCGATCCGCGTGGTCGCGGCGGGCAACGCGCTGCTCGGCTCGACGGTGACGCAACGGTTGCTCGAACGGTTCGCGGGCTCGACTGCGGCGCAACCGCCGTCGCTCGACGAGCTGACCGAGCGCGAGCTCGAGATCCTGCGCCTACTCGCCGGCGGCCTGTCCAACGCGGAGATTGCTGAACGGCTCGTCGTCAGCGAGACGACGGTGAAGACGCACGTGTCGAGTGTCCTGCGCAAGCTCGGAGTCCGCGACCGCGTCCAGGCTGTGATCGCCGCCTACGACGTGGGTCTCGTTCGTCCCGCGGTCGGCTAGAGGGGTGACACGACGCAGATGACCTGACCGGTCTTCACAGGCTGGCCGGGCGCCACCGACAGGTCGGTGACGCGACCGCTTCGATGCGTGTGCACCTCGTTCTCCATCTTCATCGCCTCCACGATGCAGATCACCTGACCGGCCTCGACCTGGTCGCCCTCCGCAACCTCGACTGCGAGGACCGTTCCCTGCATCGGCGACACGACCGCGTCCTTCGCCGCGCCGGAGGTGCTGCCTCCAGGGCCGCGCTCCCGCCGACGACGGGCGAGCTCGGCGAACGCGGGCTCGGGCTTCAGCAGGCGCACCTCGAAGCGCCGGCCGTCGACTTCCACTGCACGGACCGTCTCGTGCTGTGTGAGCGCGGCGGCGCCGTCCGGAGCGAAGGAGCGGCCGTCCTCGAGCTCCGCGGCACGCGCAGCCATCAACTCCGACTCGATGAGGCCGTGGCACGAGTCTCCCTCGATGAAGCATGGATGGGTCAGCAACGCCTTGTGGAACGAGACAAGCGTCTTCACGCCGTCGATTGCGAACTCGTCGAGCGCGCGCAACATCCGGCGCCGCGCGTGCTCCCGGTCGACTCCGTGGACGACGAGCTTCGCGATCATCGGGTCGTAGAGCGCGGAGATCTCGCTGCCGGTGACGACGCCCGAGTCGACACGGACGCCCGGGCCCGCCGGCTCGCGGTACGCGCTGATCATTCCGGGCGCGGGCAGGAAGCCGTTGCCAACGTCCTCCGCGTTGATCCGGCACTCGATCGCGTGTCCCGTGATGCGCACGTCCTCCTGACGCACGGACAGCGGCTCGCCCGCAGCGATCAGCACCTGCTCGCGGACGAGGTCGAGCCCGGTTGCCATCTCCGTGACCGTGTGCTCGACCTGGATCCGCGTGTTCATCTCGAGGAAGTACCACTCGCCGTCGCGCGTCAGCAGGCCTTCGAGCGTTCCGGCACTGCGGTATTCGACCGCGCGCGCGGCGTCGACGGCGATCGCCCCGATCCGTTCACGCAACACCGGACCGACGGTGGGCGAGG
>VAXU01000098.1 GCA_005885125.1 Actinomycetota bacterium | reverse complement strand
TCGACGAGCCGACGAGCGCGCTCGATCCCGTCGGCCGGCGCACGGTGCGCACGCTGCTGGAGGAGCTGCGCGCGCGCGGCATCTCGGTCCTCCTCAACTCGCACCTGCTCAGCGAGGTGGAGCTCGTCTGCGATCGCGTCGTCATTCTGCTCGGCGGCGAGGTCGTCGCCGCGGGGACGCCGGGCGAGCTCGCAAGGCCGCGGGGGATCGAGCTCGAAACCGACGGTGGCACGCGCCTGGTCGAGGGAACTCGGGACGACGTGCCGCGCGTCGTCGAGGAAGCCGTGCGCGCGGGGGCGCGCGTGTACGGCGCGCGCGTCCTGACGTCGACACTCGAGGACGCGTACCTCGAGGCGGTCGGCGGAGAGACGTCGTGAGCGCCGTCCCGGTCATCGTCGGATACGTCCTGCGGGAGGCGCTACGGCGCCGTGTGTTCGCCGTCGTGCTCTTCCTGACCATCGTCTTCCTCGTCCTGTTCTGGGTCGCGAACCATTACGTGCACAACGAGCTTCGGACACTGCAGGTCCCACAGGATGTCCCGGTTGATGCACGGACGTTCGCGTCCGCGTTCCTGACGGGGTTGGCGCTGTTCGCGACCATGTTTCTCGGCGTCGTCCTCGCGGTGTTCCTCACGCTCGGAGCGGTGACGGGTGACGCCGAGCGAGGACTGCTCCAGCCGCTCGTTGTCCGGCCGGTCGGCCGTTCGACGTTCCTCTTCGCTCGGTTCCTCGGTGCCACCGCCGTCACGGCTCCGTACGTGATCGCCGTCTACCTCTCGGCTGTCGTCATCACCGGGCTGACGATGCACTGGTGGCCTGACCGCATCGCGACGCCTGCAATCGAGATCGCCGCCGCCGTCGCCGTCGTGACGGTGCTGTCACTGCTCGGCTCGGTCTTCCTCTCCTCCACCGCGAACGGGATCGCAGTCTTCATGCTCTTCGGCGCGGGGCTCGTCGCCGGGTTGCTGGGAACGATCGGGCATGCGATCGGGTCGACCGCGATCAGGCATGCCTCGACCGTCGCCGCGTACATGACTCCGTTCGAGGCGCTGTACCAGGACGCGTTGCGCCAGATCACGGCGTCGACCAGCGGGCTCACGGGTTTCCTCCTGCAGCTTGGCCCGTTCGGCGGCGCGTACGTGCACGGCTGGGGGGTCCGTTTGTGGGCCCTCGCGTTCCTGTGCCTTGTCGGGACGGCCGCCTTGCTTGCCTTCAAGCGGCGCGATCTCTAATCCTCGAGCGCCACGTGCGCGGACGTCGAGTCCCCGTGCCGTAGATCTCGGTCTGGCGCATCATGGGGTCCGTGCGGCGGGATCTTCCCACCGGGACGGTCACCTTTCTCTTCACTGACGTAGAGGGCTCGACCAGGCTGTTGCACGAGCTGGGCGCCGATGAGTATGCGGATGCGCTGGCGGAACATCGCCGCATCCTGCGCCAGGCGTTCGGCGCCCACGGCGGTGTCGAGGTCGACACGCAAGGGGATGCCTTCTTCGTCGCGTTTCCGACGGCGCCGGGCGCGCTCCGGGCGGCCGCGGAGGGGCTGGAAAGACTGGCTCCGGGTCCGATCCGAGTGCGGATGGGCGTCCATACCGGCACGCCGCACATGGCTGAGGAGGGCTACGTCGGGGTCGACGTGCACCGCGCCGCTCGGATCGCCGCCTGCGGGCACGGCGGGCAGGTGTTGGTCTCGGCATCCACCGCCGCCCTCGTGGGCACGGATGAGCTACGCGACCTCGGCGAGCACCGGCTGAAGGACTTGTCTGCGCGCGAGCGCATCTATCAACTCGGAGTCGACGACTTCCCGCCGCTCAAGAGCCTTCACCAGACGAATCTGCCGATCCCGTCGACGCCGTTCGTGGGTCGCGAGAAGGAGCTGGCGGAGGTCGTGGGCCTGGCCTCGCAACAGGGCGTTCGCCTGCTCACGCTGACCGGTCCGGGCGGGACGGGCAAGACGCGCCTCGCTGCGGCGGCGGCCGGGGAGCTTGCCGAGAGCTATCCGCACGGGGTCTGGTGGGTGCCGCTGGGTGCACTACGCGACTGGGAGCTCGTGATTGCGACGGCGGGACAGGCGCTCGGCGCGAAGAACGGTCTGGCCGACCTCATTTCCGATCGGTCGATGCTTCTCGTGTTCGACAACTTCGAGCAAGTCGTCGAGGCGGCCCCCGATGTCGCCGGTCTGCTCACTTCCTGCCCGAAGCTCGATCTGCTCGTGACGAGCCGCGAGCCGCTCCACGTGACCGGTGAGCGGGAGTACGCAGTGCCGCCGTTCGTGCACGAGGATGCGGTCGGCTTCTTCCTGGCGAGGGCACGGACGGTCGATCCCGACTTCCAGGCCGACGAGGCCGTCTCCGAGATCTGCCGTCAGCTCGACGAGCTGCCGCTCGCGCTTGAGCTGGCCGCAGCACGTGTGAAGGCACTGACGTCCGCGCAGATCCTCGCTCGGCTCGAGCAGCGGTTGCCTCTCTTGACGGGCGGCGCCCGCGACTTACCGGAGCGCCAGCGCACCCTGCGCGCGACGATTGGTTGGAGTCACGAGTTACTGACGTCCGAGGAGCGGGGACTGTTCGCCGGCTCGACGAGTCGGGTGAGGCAGAGGAGCTCCGGCGGCGCCACACATACCATTTCCTGGCGCTGGCAGAAACGGCCGAGCCGAACCTGATCGACGGCTCCGCGGCGTGGCTCCAACGGTTGGAACGCGAGCACGACAACCTCCGGGCTGCGCTAGACCGGCTCGAGGCCTCCGGCGAGAGCGAGCTCGTGTTGCGAATGGCGGGAGCAGCGTCGCGGTTCTGGTACCTGAGGGGCCACCTCGAGGAAGGTCGCCGCCGTCTCGAAAGCGCGCTGGCAAGGGACGAGCGTCCGACGGCGGCTCGCGCGAAGGCGCTGATCGGAGCGTCCGTGATGGCGCTGAACACCGGCGATACTGCAACGGCTGAATTGCGGGCGGAAGAGTCGCTTGCGCTCCATCAGCAGCTCGCGGATCGGTGGGGCGTGGCCAACTCCACTCTTTCGCTCGCCCACGTCGTCGACGACCGACGCGATTTTGCGAGGGCGAATGCGCTGTACGAGGAGAGCGTTCGAGTCTTCCGCGAGCTCGGCGATGAGCACTTCGCCCTGCTAGCGGCGTACAACCTCGCCTGGACCTATGAGGAGCTCGGTGACACCGAACGCGCTCGGGCGCAGCACGAGGACAACCTCGGCCGGGCGCGTGCGTTGCACAACAAGCGGATGGAGGCCGCGTCTTTGCAGCGCCTCGCGACCAGCCTCGTCGACGAGGGCCGGTTCGAGGAGGCAACCCCGATGCTGAAGGAGGCCCTTCGCATCGTCCTCGATCTCGACGACCGCCTCGAGGTCGCGTTGATCCTTCGCAAATTCGCGTATGCCCTGGCTGTCGAGGGACGAGCGGCGACGGCCGCGCAAATCTTTTCCAGGGCGCTGGCGCTGCTCGAGGAGATCGGTGCAAAGCCCGGGTGGATCGCCGAGCTGAATGAAAAGACCCGGAGACTCATCGGTGCGAGGCTCGACGAGCTTGCATTCGAGGAGGCATGGGGGCAAGGCCGGGCGCTGAGCCTCGACGAGGCGGTCGCGCTGGCGTTCGACTCCCTAGGCGTGCGTTAGCTCACGGCCGCCAGCACGGCGTCCCACGCAAGCTCTGAAGCGACGACGGCGAGCGCGACGCTGTCGAGTGCCTCGTTGTCGACCTCGTTCGTCGTCGCCGCGTAGAGGACGTCGCCGTCCGTCAGCGCGTGGAACGGGTGGATCGCGCGCGCCATCGACGCGTGCACCTGCCGGCCGACCTCGACTCCTTCGACGAGTGCGCGTCGCGCGCCGCTCGAGCGGTCGAAGTGTCCGCGGACGACGTGTCCGTCACGGTCGACGACCGCACCGACCGCGTTCACGACCACGAACACCGCGAGGCGCGTGGGGCCGATGGTGCGAAACGCGCCGCCCTGTCCGCCCGGCTCGCCTTGCTCGAGGCCGAACGTCTTGCCGACCGTTGCCGAGCGACCCGCGCCGCGCCGGCCGAGCGGAAAGCGTCCCTCGCGTGCGGTTCGGAGCGCGGCGCGCCCGAGCTCCTTGTCGGGATAGACCGCGTTGTCGCGAGGTCCCCAGTCGAAGATGATCGCGCCTGCGACGGCGGCGATCGACATCCAGCCGGTGTCGTAGTTGCGTTGCCGGAACAGCTCAGCTGCCACACCGGTCGCTGCCTCGAGCCCGTACAGCGATCCGCCAGCAAAGCAGACCGCGTCGACCCACTCGAACTCGCCGAACGTGCCCGGCGAGCCGCCCCGCACGTCGCGCTCGATCGTCGCACCGCTGGCGAAATGGAAGACGGTGCAACCCGTCGGGCCCTCCTCGTACTCGGCGACGC
Source organism: Actinomycetota bacterium (assembly GCA_005885125.1). Classification (GTDB taxonomy): domain Bacteria; phylum Actinomycetota; class Thermoleophilia; order Gaiellales; family Gaiellaceae; genus 3-1-20CM-4-69-9. The sequence goes on along the minus strand of VAXU01000098.1, from coordinate 5,073 downwards.
CGATCCGCAGGCCGGGGAAGTCGAGCTCGAGCGCCGGGCCGTCGAAGTCGGTGCGCGCTTCCATCAGGACAGGGCGACCGCGATCTCGGCTGCGAGCTGCGCGTTCGCGGCGACGAGCTCCTTGTTCGCGCGGAGCGTGCGGCCGCCGCTGCGCTCGTGGAGGAACGAGAGGACGAACGGCGTGACGTCCTGACCGCGCACGCCCTCGTCGCCCGCGGCGCGCAGCGCGTCCTCGATCAGCGGCTCGATGTCGTCCAGGCTCTCGTCCGGGGCCCGCGCGACCAGCAATCCGTTCCCGCCGAGCTCCCAGTGCGCCTGCGCGACACGCGCGGCCTCGTCGGGGGATTCGACGCGCGCGGAGGTCGGCGGGCCTCCGTGCGTGGAGTAGAAGAGCGGCAGCTCGTCGGTTCGATAACCGAGAACGGGGACGCCGAGCGCCTCCAGCACCTCGATCGTTGCAGGCACGTCGAGCAGGGATTTGGCCCCCGCAGACACGACCAGCGTCTGGCACCGGGCGAGCTCGCCGAGGTCGGCGGACACGTCCGGATGCTCCTGCCACCCGCGGTGCACGCCGCCGATCCCCCCGGTTCCCATCAGCCGGATGCCGACCACACGACACACCGCCAGCGTGCCGCCGACCGTCGTCGCGCCGACGGCGCCTTGCACCAAGCAGGTCGCGAGGTCGCGCGGACCGACCTTGCGGGCGTCCGCGGCGAACCGTGCGAGCTCCGGCTCCGTCAGGCCGACGATGATCTCGCCGTCGAGGATCCCGATCGTTGCCGGCACGGCTCCCGCGGCGCGTACCCGGCGCTCGGACTCGAGGCCGACCCCGACGCCTTCGCCGGGTGGGAAGCCGTGTGCCACGAGCGTGGTCTCGAGCGCGACGACGGCGCGCGAGCCGCGCACCTCCTCGGCGACGCGGATCACGGCATCGTCCCTAGCTTGGCGACGCAGCGGGCGGCGGCCTCGACGGCCAGTTGCGGGCCGCCGACGAGAAAGCCCGCGCGAGCGCGTAGGCGCCGCCGACGATCTCCCATTCGGGCTCGTTCGCGAACACGATGTCCGGAGCGAGCGTCTCCAGGCGGCCGCGAAAGGCCGCCGGCCCGAACTCGCGGATGCGCGTCCACGCGGAGAGGTCGACGCTGATCCGCGCGCCGGAGGCACGCGCGAGCTCGGCCGCGCGGATCCCCGCGCCGTCGATCGGCGTGCGCATCAGCGAGTAGCCGGAGAGGTGCAGGACGTCGACATCCGCGAACCATGCCGGATCGAGCTCCTCCGGCTCGAGGTCCGGGGCGACGCCGCGGTCGGACGCCATCGTGCGGTCGCCGTCGCGCCCGACGATCGAGACCACCACGCCGTTTCGTCCCTCGACCACCGGGCCGACCAGCTCGACGCCCCGCGTCCGGATCTCCTCGTCGACGAGACGGCCGGCTGTGTCGTTTGCGCGCTTGGCGACGAACCGCGCCTTCGCTCCAAGCTCGGCAGCCCATGCCGCGACATTCGCGGCTTGCCCTCCGGCCCCGGCGTGCGTCACCGCGACGGCGTCTGCCCCGGGCGACAACGGCTCGTCGAGCCTGACGATCACGTCGAGGAGCAGATCTCCGAGGCAGACCAGCCGCACATTAGGATCGTCCCATGGACGGCGAAGATCGGCGCAGCCGGTTCTCTTCTTTCGTCATCGGCGGCCTCGTGGGGGCATCGGCGGCGATTGCAGCAGCCCGTCGCCGCCGTCCTCGCCGGCGCCCGCCGCCGCGGCGGAATCCGCAAGGGCTCGCCGCCTTCGAAGGCGCGCCGTGCTACCGGGAGATCGTCGAGCGCGAGCTCGACACGGGCGAGCCGTAGATCCTCTTCGCTGCCAGAAGCATCGTGTGCAGGTTCACGTCCGCGTCGCCGATCTCGAGTGAGCGGCCCAGGCGCATGACGTCTTCCGACACCGCGAGGTAGCGCTCGAGAGTGCGGAGCGGCTCACGGCTGCGAATGACCAGGTAGGGACCGAAGACATGCCCTTCGAACGTGCGCGCGGGTACCGGCAGGACGAACCGGATCGTCTGCCGTTCCCAGAGGTTCGTCGTATCGCTCGCGTCGAACACCCAAACGCCGCGGCCGAGCGGCTTCGGCACGGCGCGCAGCGCTGACGCGAACAGTCGCGGGTCCGCGCGTGGCAGGACGTTCCGCGAGAGCGACCGGTTGCGCTCCCAGGCGTCGAGGTAGACGGGCTCGTAGCCGAGCAGCACGTCGTCGGTCCGCGACGTCGACGCGAGCCACGCGGCGGCGTCGGCGCGCGCTTGCCCTTCCCCTGGTGGATCGCCGTCGAAGAGAAACGGCGTCTTGCTGTGCGCCCAGCGAACCTCGCCGACCACGAGGACCGCGACGGCGGCGAGGGCGACGACGGCTGTCGCCGGCGGGCGGACTCGTCCGGCCTCGACCAGCGCGATCGCGAGCAGCGTGGAGAAGAACGGCAGCGCGAAGATGAGGTGTCGCGCCTCGGGCGACGCCGTTGCGTGCAGCCGTGCCAGCATGAACGCGAACGCGGGCACCGCGACCACGCACGCCGTTAGCAGTGCACCCCGTCTTTGACGAAGCGCGAGCAGCACGAAACCCACGCCTGCAAGGAGCAGGACCGGGATCGACCAGGCGTGGTGCCCGGCGGAGAAGTCCCCGCTGACCCACCAGAAGTAATGCAGGACCGCGCGCGGGGAACCGAGCCGCGACCCGCCGCCGCCGAGCCCGACGTTGAAGCGGCTACGCAGCACGACGTCCGCCCACCAGAACGGTGTCGCCGCGACGACGACCGCAGCCAGAGTCGTAAGCGCCGCCCGGCGCCGCTCCTTTTGCAACACGACATACACGGCCTGCGCGCCGAGCACAAGGCCCGCGTACGGATGGCTGGCGAGCGTCGCGAGCAGCGCGACTCCCCACAGGGCAAAGCGTCTGCGGCCACCTCGTTCGAGCGCGTCGAGCAGCGCGACAAACGACACGGCACTCGTGAACAGGAACAGCGAGTACATCCGTCCGTAGATCCCCTGGAACAGGAGCACCCAGGTGGCCGAGGCCAGAACCGCTGCGACGACCCCGACCGCGCGGTCAGCGAGTTGACGCGCAAGGACCGCAATCACGGGGACGCTCGCGATGGCGAAGAGGAGGGACATGACGCGCAGCGCAGTCAACCCGCCGCCCAGGTGCGCGACCATCCAGGCGAGCACGAAATGCGCCGGGGCACCGCCGCGCTCCGCGATCACGGTGTGGAGGACATGCGGAAGCGAGCCGCGCCCCACGAACAGCGCGAGCGTCTCGTCCTCGTGCGGGGGCCACGTCCGGAGGTACACGGCGAGGACGGCGGCGAGCCCGCCCGAGGTCGCCGCCACCGCAACCCAGAACCAGTGCACAGAGATGTCGCGCGCATGCGCGCGCGTAAAAGAGAGCCGTCGTGCCGCAACGTCGATCATCAAAACGTGATCCGGGAGGCTATCGGCTCCGAGGCCGCTGCTAGCGTTTCATTCCCCGTGCCCACGTACGAGTACAAGTGTCCGAACGGGCACGTGTTCGAGGTCTTCAAGCGGATCGCGGATCCGCCTCCGGAACGCTGCGAGATCTGCGGCGCCTCACCAGTCGAGACCGTGCTCTATCCCGTGCCGGTGCATTTCCGCGGCTCCGGGTTCTACTCGACCGACTACGGGCGTGGGAGGCAGAAGAAGGACGCGAAGGAGTCGAGCGACGACTCGGGCGGCGAGGAGAAGAAGAAGAAGGACAAGCCGCCGGAGAAGAAGGCCGCCGAGGCTTAGGGCTCTAAGGCCCACTCCTGCCGATGAAGCACCCGGGCGCGAAGAACCCGCCGCCCGGCTGCGGCGGCTGAGGTGCAGTGGCCCCGGTGACCTCGCCGATCACCGATCGGTTCTCCTCGGACGGGATGATGTCGGAGCTCCCGCTCGAGTCGCTCGAGCCACCCAGCCGGCAGTGCAGCGCCTTCGACCCGGGCGAGCGCTTGATCACCCAGCCGAGTTCGATGAATTGCCAGGCGGACAGATCCGTTGCGAGCGGCCTGACGAGTTTGCCCCCGTTGAACGGCAGGCCGAGGAACGTGGTAAAGCTCACGAGCTTGCTCTCGACTGCGCGCAGCACTTGCTGCTGGCGCTCGCCGCGCGTGATGTCCGTGTCGGCGGGGTTGAGCTGGTTCTCCCGGATGCGCGAATAGATCTGTGCGCGCCAGCCGTTCATGTGCTGTCGCCCTTGCGCGAACCGCCAACCCTTCCACGTCTTGCAGCGCTGGACGGTGTACGGGCAGTCGAACGGGTTGGAGAGGATTCGTTCCGGCACGTCGATCGTGATTCCGCCGATGTTGTCGATCAACTCCCTGAAGTCGTGGAAGTTGATCACCATCACGTGATTGACGGGGAGCCCGGTGAAGTTCTCGATCGTCCGGACGGCGAGCGCCGGTCCGCCAAGTTGCATGGCTGCGTTGATCTTGCTCGGACCGTGGCCGGGGATCTCGACGCGCAAATCTCGCGGAATCGAGAGATACGCGAGTCGATGCTTGCTCGGGTCCGTGCGGAGCAACATGATCGAGTCGGAATGAAAGTCGTAGACCCGCTGGTCGTTGTTCATGTGGTCGGTCCCCAGCAACAAGATCGTCGTCGGATGGCTGAGGATCGCTCCGTTCTGATGCGTTAGAGCCGCGTGGACAGTGGGGGCCATCCGGTCCAGGCGCTTGTTGGCCGTCGCCACGCCGCTGCGGAACGCGAGGAAGCCCGCGACCGCCCAGAGCACGAGGAAGACGAAGAGGGCCGGCGCGGCGACGGCGATCCGTTTCTTCCAACTCCAGCGCCGCCGCGGACGCCTGATCTTCGGCTTGCTGGGCGTGCGGCCGTCGCGGGGCGCGCGCTCGGGCGGGAGCTCGAGCGGCACCTTGCCCTTCACGCGTCCGCCGCGGTAGACGCGGTAGGGCTTTTCTACCCCGGCCATCGACGCAGTAGGGTAGCCAGCCAGCGTGCCTGACCCCCGCGTCATCGGCGTCGATCTCGGCGGCACCAAGATCCTCACAGGGATTGTCGCCCGCGACGGCACGGTCGAGCGCCG
>VAXU01000138.1 GCA_005885125.1 Actinomycetota bacterium | reverse complement strand
GCGGACGGCGACGGGCGTGGAGCCGAACACGATCTGCCCGCCGTTCTGGAGAATCAGCGAGATGCCCAGGGTGACGATCAGCTGGCCGAAATGGCCCTCATCGAGAGAGCCAGCCGTGCGCAGGCCGGACACGCGGGAGATCAGGAATTTGTGCAGGACGGCGCCGCCGACGAAGACGGCCGGCGCGGCGCAGATCGCACCGATGAATGGTCCCCAGTATGGACCAAGGAAGGCGAGCACCTTGCCCCCGCTGACCAGGTAGAAGCTTGCGAACATGCCCAGCATGAGGAACTCGCCCTGGGCGAAGTTGACGATCCGCATGATGCCGAAGATGAGCCCGAGGCCGATGCACATCAGACCGTAGATGCAGCCGATCGTGATGCCCGCGGTGACCGCGTTCAGCACGTTCTCGATCAGGATTTCCAGGTCCACCGAGCTTGCGCTTTCCTCCCGTTCGCCCGCCCGGGAGAGGTGGCGCCTTTGGCGGGGGTCCTTCGTGACTTCCGGCCGCGGCGGACAGCACCGATGGCGGAGCTCAATCCCGAACGCGACGCCGCGACTTTAGCACGTCCCGGCGGGAGTTTGAAGATCGGGTCCAGCGCTTGACTACTCAGGTGTGCGATTCTAAGGTTGCCCAAGCGCTCGCACAGGAGGGCCGTCGTGACACCGAAGGAGAAGACCAGCGCGCTCGAGAGCGACAACGGCGTGATCCCGAAGCTGAGCGGCGACATCCGACCCCTGATCCCCAAGCTCGGGCTTCGCAACTACTGGTACCCCGCCTCGAAGGAGCGCTCGGTGATCTGGCGCAAGCCGGTGAAGATTTCGCTGCTCGGCGAGGAGATCTGCCTCTTTCGCGGGGCGACCGGCAACGTCGTAGCGATCCAGGACGTCTGCCCCCACCGGGGCGCGCGTCTGAGCCAGGGCCACTGCCACTATCCCGGGACCGTGGCGTGCCCGTATCACGGCTGGGTGTTCGACGAGTCCGGGAAGAACACGATGGTGCTGTCCGAAGGACCGGTCTCGGGAGTCTGCGGCAAGCCGGGCACCGAGGCGAAGATCTTCCCGACGCGCACGCTCAAGGGGCTGGTGTTCGTCTGGATCGGCGACGCCGAGCCCGCGCCGATCGAGGACGACGTGCCCGAGGAGTTCTTCGACGACGCGCTCGTCCTGATCGGCCAGGTCGTCTGGCGATGCAACTGGGAAGTCGCGCTCGAGAACTCGATGGACTCCCACGTCAACTACGTGCACCGCAACGCCCTCGTCGTCGCCCGCTCCGGCTTCATCGCGCGCGGCGCGCAGGGCGAGCACCCGATCTTCGTCGGCAACGGCTTCGCCGGCGACGTGGGGGAAAGCAACTACCTCCGCAAGAGCCCGAAGTACGACGTGTACCCCGACGGACGCCGGTGGCCGAAGACGAACTATCGCCGCTACTGGACCTGGCTGTTCCGGCCGCTCGCCGAGCGAGCCCGGCGTCACATCCCGGCGCCCCGGACCGCGCGGTGGGCGGGCGGGCATCGGCTCCCCGGCATGTTTCGCACCGAGTTCTCCTGGGACCTCTACACCCGCATGTGCGTGCCGATCGAGGAGAACCTGACGCGCGTCTGGTACTACCACTGCCTGCGGCCCGAGGGGACGTTCCAGCGACTGTGGCAGCGGTTCCTGTACGGAGCGCTCCACCGGTGGATCATCGAGTACAACTTCTCGCGGCAGGACGAGCGCGTGATGCTCGATCAGCGCTACGACTCGCCGGAGAAGCTGTCGGGGACCGATGCCGAGGTCATCCAGTGGCGGCGCCTCGTGGTGACCAAGCACTTCGGCGGCCGCGACGCGCACTACGAGTACCGGAACCCCGACGACATCGTGCCGGACCAGGTGCCGCTCGGCCGCGTGTCCGTGCGCTACCTTCAAGAAAAAGCGCGGGCGAAGTCGTAAGCCGGGACCGCGACGATGAAGCTCGCGGGGAAGGTCGCGATCGTCACCGGGACCAGCCCCAACATCGGAGGCGGCATCGCCGAGGGGCTGGCTGACGAAGGGGCCTCCGTCGTCTGCGTCGATCAGGTTCCGGAGAACGCGCGGCAGTGCGCCGAGTCGATCAAGCGCCGCGGCGGCCAGGCGCTCGGCATCGCCTGTGACGTCACCGACGAGGCCCAGGTGACCGCGATGGTCGGGCGCGCCCGTGAGAGCCTCGGCGGTGTCGACATCCTCGTCAACAACGCCGGGATCCTCGGCGGCCTCAGCGTGCTCGAGATGCCGCTCGAGCGCTGGAGCCGTCAGATCGCCGTGAACCTCACCGGGACGTTCTTGTGCACCAAGCACGTTGCCCGGCTCATGGTGGCTGAGGGGCGTCCCGGCAGCATCATCGTGATCGTGTCGACGGCCGGTCATCAGGGACAGGCCGGGAACATCGGCTACTGCACGAGCAAGAGCGGGCTGCTGAACTTCACCCGCGCCGCGGCCATGGATCTCGCGAAGCATCGGATCCGCGTGAACAGCCTCACCCCGACCGCGACCGACCGCGAGGAAGCCGCCGAGCGCGCCGTCGCGTGGGGCCGCCCGCGTCCCGAGCGGCGCGAGGGCGCGATGCTCGACTTTCAGAAGATGGTGCCCGCGGGCCGGCTCCCGAGCCCGCGCCACTATGCGCGCGCCGCCGTGTTCCTGGCCTCGGACGACGCGGAGATGGTCACCGGCTTCGACCTCCGGGTCGACGGCGGCGCGATCGCGAAGTACTGGCCGTGGATTCCGAACGCCTGAGGAGCGCGGGGCGCCCGCGGCGGTGAGGGCGCGCTCAACCCTTCGGAAGCACCGTGGCGTCGAACTCGTACAGCCAGCGCAACGCTTCGGGTGAGCGGTCGCCGGCCCGTGCCCACTCGGCGTCGCGCGCCTCCTGCGCCGGGCCGTCCGGAAGATGGAAGCGAATCTTGTTGGCGCGCGACATCTCCTGCAGGCGCGTGACGCGGGGGCGGCGCAGCTCCTCGTAGCGACGCAGCCTCGCAGCCGGATCGCCGGCGTCGGCGGCGACGAGGCAGGCCGCCAGCGTCGCGCCATCCTCGATCGCCTGCGCCGCGCCCTGCCCCATGAACGGATACATCGGATGGCAGGCGTCGCCGAGCAGGGTGATGTGGCCGACAGACCAGCGCTCCAGCGGCTCGCGGTCGAACAGCGCCCATATGAAACACGTATCGGCCGCGGCGGTGATCCGGCGAATCTGTGGATGCCAGCCGTCGAACGCGACGAGCGCGCGCTCGATCGTGGCGCGATCGGTCCAGTCCTCGCGGTTCCACGTGTCGTGCTCGGTCCACCCGACGAAATTCAGCAGCCGGCCGCGCGCGACGAAGTAGTGCACGAAGTGCCCGCCGGGGCCGACCCACGACTGCGAGCCGATCTCGAGGTCGAGCCCGGCGAGACGCTCGGTCGGGACCAGTCCGCGATACGCGACGCAGCCGGCGAAGCGCGGCGCTTCCTCGCCGAGCAGCCCGGCGCGCACCGTCGAGTTGATGCCGTCGGCGCCGACCAGGATGTCGGCCGTGATGCGCTCGCCGTTCTCGAACCAGGCCGTGATGCGGTCGCCCTTGTCGTCCAGCCCGACCAGGCGGTGACCGAGGTGAACGCGTTCGGCCACGAAACCCGAGGCGATGATCGCGAGCAGGTCGGCGCGATGAACGGTCAGATGGGGCGCGCCGTAGAGCTCCTCGCAGCGCGGATTGAGCGGCGCGCGCTGCAGCGTGCGGCCGTCCTGCCAGCGCCGCTGGTGAGTGCTGCGGGGCCGCACCGCCTCGCGGTCGAGCGCGGCGCCGAGACCCAGGCGATACAGGACGCGCGCCGCGTTCGGCCCCATGTTGATCCCGCCGCCGACTTCGGTCAGTTCGGGCGCCTGCTCGTAGACGTGGACGTCGAAGCCGGCCCGGTGCAGCGCCACCGCGGCGGTGAGCCCG
>VAXU01000137.1 GCA_005885125.1 Actinomycetota bacterium | reverse complement strand
CCCGACGCCACTACGGCGCAGCGCCGTCGCAGAGCTCGTTCTGCTCGCCGGGCTCGTCGTCGCGGTCTCGATCCTCACCGACGCGCGGCCGGGAACGGCGCACGCGGTGACGGCGAAGGTGGCGACCGGCGCGCCGCCGCTTCCCGCCCGCGATGCGGTCGTACTGGCGCAGGAGGACGGCGACAACGCAGTGACAATCGCCGTCCAGCCGAGCCGCATGCGCGTCACCGTCTTCGACGGCCAGGGTCTGGGCATGAACGGGCTGAGCGTCGCGATCGCGGGGACGCAGGGGTCGAGCTGCGGTGCCGGTTGTTACGACGCGCCGACGGATGCGCGTGGCGCCGTGCCCGTCGTTGTCGACGGCCGCCCGTTCGTGTTCCGCGTGCCGCGCCAGACGCCCAGTGCGACGGCGCTGGTGGCGCGCGCGTCCCGCGCGTTCCGCGCATTGCAAAGCGTCACCTATGTCGAGCAGCTCGCGTCGAGCACTCGCAACCGCATCGTCTCCACGTTCACGCTCGAGGCGCCAAACCGCGTCGAGTACCGGATCCACGGCGGCTCCACCGGGATCGTCATCGGCACGCGCCGTTGGGACCGCGAGGCAGGGCGCTGGACGAGCTCGGCGAGCAGCTACCTTCCGCAGCCGTCCCCGATCTGGGGCACGCCGATCACGAACGCGCACGTGTTCGCACGCACACGCGAAACCCTGGTCGTGTCGTTCCTGAACCCGAAGATCCCCGCCTGGTTCCTCGTCCGTTTCGACGCGCACACACTCCGTCCGCGCGTCCTCGACATGACGGCGACGGCGCACTTCATGCATCACGTCTACCGAGGGTTCAACGCTCCTCGGCGAATACTTCCGCCCGGCTAGAGGCCGAGGTGCTTGGCGATCACCATCCGCTGGACTTCGTTGGTGCCTTCCCCGATCTCGAGAATCTTCTGGTCGCGATAGAACCGCGAGATCGCGTATTCGGCCATGTAGCCGTAGCCGCCGTGGATCTGCAGCGCCCAGTTGACGGCGCGGTTCGACAGCTCGCCGGTGTAGAGCTTGGCCTGCGCCGCCGCGAGGGCGAAGTCGCGGCCCTGATCCTTCAGCCACGCCGCCTTGTAGACGAGCCCGCGCCCCGCTTCGATCTCCGTCGCCATGTCGGCGAGGCGGAACTGGATCGCCTGGAACTTCGAGATCGGCTGCCCGAACTGCTGTCGCTGCTGCGCGTACGCGGAGGCGAGGTCGTACGCTCCCTGCGCGAGCCCGACCCCCATCGCCGATACGGAGATTCGCCCGCCGTCGAGGATCTCGAGGAACTGCTGGAACCCGTTCCCGCGCGGGCCAAGCAGGTTTTCCTCGGGAACCGCGCAGTCCTTGAACGACAGCTCGCGTGTGTCCGAGGCGCACCAGCCGAGCTTCTTCATCGGTTTCGAGATGCCGTAGCCCGGTGTGCCGTTCGGGACGATGATGTTCGAGATCTCGCCGTCGCTCGTCAGCGCAGTGATCGTCACGCACGCGGTGATGTCGGTGCCTGCGTTCGTGATGAAGATCTTCGAGCCGTTGATCACCCACTGCCCGTCCCGCAGATCGGCGGTCGTGCGCGTTGCGCCCGCATCCGAACCGGCGCCGGCTTCCGTTAGTCCAAACGCAGCGAGCTTCTTCCCTGCGGTCAGATCCGGGAGCCACTCGCTCTTCTGGTCCTCGTTTCCGAAGTAGTAGATCGGCAGCGTCCCCAGCGAGTGGTGCGCGGCGACTGTGATCGCCACCGACGAGTCGATGCGCGTCAGCTCCTCGATCGCGATCGCGTACGACAGCGTGTCTGCGCCGGCGCCGCCGTACTCCTCCGGGATCGTCATCCCCATCAGCCCGAGCTCGGCGAGGCCGGCGACGATTTCATAGGGAAAGCGAGACTCTCGGTCGAGCTCTTCGGCGACCGGTGCGACCTTCTCCGTTGCGAACGAGCGCACCGTGTCGCGGACGAGCTCGTGCTCCTGCCCGAGGTCGAAGTTCAAGTCACTAGGGCGGTTGCCAGCTCGACGATCAAACGAACGCCGTAGCCGGTCCCGCCGCGCTGCGTCAGATAGTCGCCGCGCGAACGCTCCAGGAAGCCCGGTCCCGACATGTCGAGATGAGCCCAAGGTCCGTCGCCGGCGAACTCGCGCAGGAACTCCGCGGCCAGCGCGGGCGATGCCTGCTGGAGGTCGGAGGAGTTCTTGAGGTCGGCGTAGTCCGAGTCGACGTACTTGCGGAACCGCCGGTGGAGCGGGAACGGCCACACGTGGTCGCCGCTGCGTCGAGCCGCCGCAAGGATCTCGTCGCGCCATGCGTCGTCGTTCGCGAACATCCCGCCGTACAGGTCGCCGAGCGCGAACTCCATCGCTCCCGTCAGCGTGGCGATGTCGAGGACGTGCGTCGCGCCTTCGCGGCGGGCGTACCAGAGCGCGTCCGCGAGCACGAGCCGCCCTTCCGCGTCCGTGTTCGTGATCTCGATCGTCTTGCCGTTGGCCGCGCGCAGGATGTCGCCCGGGCGGAACGAGTCGCCGCTGACGAGGTTCTCCGCGGCTGCGAGCACCGTGAGCACGCGGACCGGTAGACCGAGTTGGGCGATCGCGGCGGTGCCGGCCAGGACGGCTGCACCGCCGGCCATGTCGCCCTTCATGTCCTCCATCTTCAGTGCCGGCTTGATCGAGATCCCGCCGGCATCGAAGGTGATCGCCTTGCCGACCAGGCCGAGCGTGAGATCGGCGCGCGCCGGCTGAGCCGGCTCGTAGCGGAGGACGATCAGGCGTGGGCCGTTCGCGCTCGCACGGCCGACGGCTCCGAGCGCGCCCATCCCCAGCTCGTCGATCTGCTTCGGGTCGAGTGCCTCGACGCGCAGGCTCGGGAGGTCGAGCTCGGCGGCGCGCGCGGCGAGCCCTTCCGGGGTGAGCTCGTTGGGCGGCGAGTTCGCGAGGTCGCGCGCCCAGTTGACCCAGCGTGCGACACGGGCCGAGCGGGCGCCGATCTCCTCGAGCCCTGCCTGATCGCCCGCGCACAGAACGATCCGCTCGACCGGCCGCGGCTCGTGCGCGTCCGTCTTCCACCGCCCGGGCCTGTACGAGCCGAGGACGATCCCCTCGACCACGGCGCGGGCCTGCTCGTCGAGCGGGAGTGGGAGAGTCTCGTCGAGCAGCCAGGCCACCGTCCCGCCGACCTCCTCCGTCGCGCGCGCCACCGACGCCGCCGCCGTGCGGAGCGCGTCCGCGTCGAGGTCCTCGATCCGGCCGATTCCTGCCGCAGCGACCCGGTGCGCCTTGAGCTCGCCGTCCGTGTGGAGGACGAGCGTCTTGCCCAGCTCGCCGCGCAGCTCACCCTCCTGGGTGAGGCGCTGCAACCGGCCCTGCAGCCGTTCGTCGAGGATCCGGGCGCCGTTGGCGGCAGCGCCGCCCCCGTCCTCCGGCACAGGCAGCGCGAGCACGTCGGGCTCGATCTGCCCGGGCAGCTTGACCTCGACGGCGACCTCCCCCATCGGGGCGCGATGCTATCCGAGGAGGGTTTTACGGTGTCTTTACGAATTCGGCCTAACCCTGCTCAACTCTTTGCGTCGGATGCCGATGATGATCACCGAGATGAATGCGACGGCTCTGCGGCCCGTTCCGTCTCGCTTCAAGCGTGCGTCGAAGC
>VAXU01000136.1:2327-6347 GCA_005885125.1 Actinomycetota bacterium | reverse complement strand
TCGAGGTGCAGCCCTTTCGACACGCAGGTGCGGAGCAGGGCGCGCCAGTCTGCGGGGAAGCGCCCGCCCTGTGTGACGACGCCGACAAGCGCCGTGTCCGGGTTGAAGCAGAGCGCATCGTCGACGCGCGCGACGATCGGGACGCCGTCATCCACCTCCCCCGCGCGTCTCGTGTCGAGGATCGCGACGACCGACTCGCGCCGGTAGCGCATGACGCCCCGCAGCGTCTTCCCGTAGTGCGGGTCGTGTGAGAACTCCTCAGCGAGGATCAGGTATCGCTTTTGCGACGGATCCATCACGGTGCCTGGCACCGCGCCGCGTTTCGAACACGTCGATTGGAGCCATGTCGCGACGACGTCGCCCGTACGCATCCGTCGCGATCGCGCTTCCTCCCAGCCGTGGACTGCTCGAATCGCTTGACAAAGTCATCACGATCGCGGCGCCGTGCCTGGCACCGCCAACCCGATGAGCCCAGAGCATCGCGCCGCCCCGACCCGGTCCGATCGCGCCTCACGGGACGCCAACCTGAAGCCGGTTTGCCGCGACGAGCACCTCGAATGCCCGCGCCGTCAGGCGTTCGTGCGCCGTTTCTCCCCAGTCGACGGCCTCGACGTTGCTGCCCTTCGAGCCCGGTGGCTTCCACCATCTGCCGTCGGCACGCCACGTGCCGTCGTCTCGCCGCCTCGACTCGACGAGGTCGAGCGCGTCGGACGTTCGGGCATCGGCGAGACCGACCGACCGCGCCAACGTTACGAGGCCGACGAGGACGTCGTAATGCCAGTACGGTGGAAAGCGAAGCTTGCTCACGGCAGGATGCGCCGGCTCGCCGGTGCGATGCGATTGGAAGACGTGGTGCACGAGCAGAAACTCGGCGGCACGCTCCGCTGCAGCACGAGCTTGCGCGTCTCCCGTGTCTCGCGCGTACGCCGCGAGGCCCATCGTCGGAGCCCACGTCTCGTTGAATGACGAATGCGTCGCCTCGGGGCGCCGGTCGCAGTTCCAACCGCCGTCCGGCCACTGCGTTGCGACGAGCGAATCCGCGATCGTCCGGAGTCGGGGCTCTTCTGCCATGCCGATACGACAGCACGCATAGAGCGCGAGACCCTCCTGGCTGGCACAGTGCCGAACACGGCCCTCGATCGTCGGGAATCGACGCGGCCGCCTCGGATCGGCGAGCCAGCCCAGCACGTCCTCCGCCGCCCGGCGGGCTGCCGCTCGCGCGTCGTCGGGAGCGATCTCGACGAGGGAGGCGAGGCGCCAATGCGCGCCGCGCCACTTCGAGTACGGATGAACGCCGTAATCGCGCGCAAGAGCGCGGACGATCTCGTCAGGCACGTGCGGCGGTGCCGACGCCCAGACCCGGCTCCTCGGAGGGGAGTTGGACGCCGTCGACGAACTCGACCCCCGGCCACGGGTCCTGGGTCAGGAGCAGATTGCCGTCCAGGTCGACGTGGTCGCACAGGCTCGCGATCTGCGCTGCGGCGGCGATGCCGAGCCCGGACTCGATCATGCAACCCATCATCACGCCGAGGCCGAGCGCGCGGGCCGCGTGCGCCATTCGCACCGCCTCACGGATGCCGCCCGACTTCGCCAGCTTGATGTTGATCCCGTGTGCGCGTTCCGCGCACGAGGCGACGTCCTCGAGCGTGTGGCAGTCCTCGTCGAGGTAGATCGGGACCGGTGACTTCGTCTTCAGCTCCGCGCCGCTGCCCGCGGGAAGCGGCTGCTCGCAGTACTCGACGCCGAGCGCCGCGAGTTGCGGAAGGGCGTCGAGCGCCTCGTCGAGCGTCCAGTACTCGTTGACGTCGACCTGGAGCGGCGCGAGTGTCGCAGCGCGGACAGCCTTCACGCGCTCGACGTCGAGGCCGTCGCGCGCACCGAGCTTCAGCTTCAGGCGCAGGAAGCGGTCGCCGACCTTCGCCGCGCGACGCGCCATGTCGTCCGGGTCGCCGAGCCAGATCGTCCACGACGTCGGCGGCCCTTCGCGGTGGAGTCCAAGTAGGCGCCAGACGGGGAGACCAGCGAGCTTCCCCTGCAGGTCGTGGAGCGCCGCGTCCAGCGCAGACCTCGCGGCGAACTGCTCGCGCGGCAAGTGTTCCTCGATGTGATCCAGCGCCCATGGATCGTCGCCGAGGACATCGGCGTGCTCCTCGATGTACGCGACCGCCGACTCGGCAGACTCGCCGTAGTGCTCGATCGGAGACCCCTCGCCGTAACCGGTCTTCCCGTCGTGCCGGATCTCGACCTGCACGACATCCACCGTGTCTGCCGACTCGCGCGAGATGACGAAGGTCTCCGCCAGCTCCAGTTTTGCAATCCTGGCTGTGACTTCCATCGGGGCTACACTAGACGCCCTCGCGCCTGTAGCTCAGGGGATAGAGCGTGCGCCTCCGGAGCGCAAGGTCGCAGGTTCGATTCCTGCCAGGCGCACTCTCTTCAGGTGTTGCTCGCGCCGCAACTCGGATGCGTCTGCGGCGCGAGCTTCAAATCATGGTTCCGTTGCTGCTAACAGAGGACGCCGACGACGGTGCCGGTCCCGGGATGGCCGGGGCTTGGCGCGTATCCCGGATCCGTCCTGACGATCACGATCTTCTTGACGTCACCGGAGATCGTGGCGTCCGACTGCGAGACGGTGCTCGAGACCACGACTGCCAGATACGCGGGCACGCTCCCCGGCGGACTGGCGCTGTTACCGGCGGACGTCGAGTACCCGGTTCCGCAGGCGGGCGGTGTCGTGCCCGCACCGGAGGCGAATCCCTTGAAGCTCGTCGGCGCGATTCCGGCGCTCGGAAGGTTCGCGGCCGACCACTGCGCGCTCCAGTAGGTGACAGGGCTTCCCACGGCGCTGTTGCCATCTCCGATCGCAAAAGTGCCTCCGGTCGCGAAGTCGAAGTCGTGGACCGTTCCGATGGCACCGGACGCGCCAAACCGTTCGCTGAACCAGATCTGTCCGTCCCCTCCCCGGGTGATGTCGAACGGCGCGCTCGCGGCCGTGGGCGTGACGAACTCGGTGAGCTCTCCACTCGGTGTGAGTCGCCCGACCTGCATTCCCGGGGCGAAGTTCCCCTGCGCATCCGACGCGTTGCCCTCGGCGAACCAGACGTTCCCATCGACACCCGCGGTCAGGCTCTGGACGTTCGAGCTCGTAGCGATCGGATAACCGGCCAGCACGGTGCCCGACGGAGTGATGCGCCCGATTTCATCGAACGTCGCGCCGCAGATAATCGGAGGGTTGCAGACGCCGGCCTCCTCGCTGAACCACAGGTTGCCGTCGCTGCCGGCGGTAATACCGGGGTTCACGCCGTAGGAGTAGTTCGGATCTCCTGCGTGCGCGCCGGCATTGGGATCCTGATTGGGGATGGCGAACTCGGTGATCGCGCCGAGGGGAGTGACGCGGCCGACCGACGACGTACCGTTGTCGGCGAACCAGAGGTTGCCGTCGGGTCCAGCGGTAATGCGGAGCGGAAACCCTCCCCCAGGGATCGCGAACTCCGTGATGATTCCGGTCAAGGGATCGAGGCGTCCGATCTTGCCCTTGATCGGCTCGGTAAACCAGACGTTGCCATCCGGCCCCGTCGTGATTCCATCCATGCAGAAGCGGTAGGGCGGATGGCATCCCGTCGGTGCCGGAAACTCCTGAATGCTGACAAGAGCTCCGTTACTGACAGTCGCGCGGCCGACGTTGTTGCTAAACGGCTGTGTGAACCAGAGTGCTCCGTCAGGCCCGAGAGCGATCTCCTGTCCCGAGGCGAGGCGCTCGGCCGGTGGCGGCGGCGCGGTCGGCGGCGGGCAGTTGGTCGTGCATGCAGGAGGAGTGGGAATCGTGAAGAGCGCCATCGCTCCGGTCGGGGTCACCCTGCCGAGCTGACCCAGGCCGGTGACGAACCAGACGTTGCCGTCCGGCCCGGGTGCGACACCCAGCGGCCTTCCCGGCGAGCTGTCGTTGGGCACCGAGTACTCGGTGATCGCGCCGCTGACTGCGGCCCGCGCCGCGCTGGTCAGGGAGCTTCCCTGAAGCGC
>VAXU01000136.1:0-2317 GCA_005885125.1 Actinomycetota bacterium | reverse complement strand
GACAGGGCCTCCACGACCCGCTCCACCGGTACCGACGCGAGCCGATGCGCGGCCTCGACGAGCTCGGCCGAGCTGCTCGCAAACCGTGAGAGGCACGCATCGTCCCCGGGGACGAATGTCGAGCCGAGGAACTCGATCAGGTGTCCCTCGGCCTGCAGTTCGCCCGCCGCGACGGCAAGCCGAGAGGCGTCGGCCTCTACCTGTTCGCGCGTCGCTCCCGGCTCGTACCGCTCGGCGAGGTACTCGTGCATGCCACGACGCTAGGGTCGCCGCCTTCGCGGAGATAGTGTGGGAAACCGCCGATCTGTCGGGGTCAGCTGCGACGAGTCCGCGCCAGACGCGACGCGAGCTCGCTGCGCGAGCGAATCCCGAGCTTCCGGTACGCGCGCGTGAGGTTCGCCTCGACGGCGCGGACACTCATGAACAGCTCGACGGCGATCTCGCCGTTCCGCCGCCCCACCGCAGCGAGCTCCGCGACCCGCTGCTCCGTCTCCGTCAATTCGCTCGGCGCGTGGGGACGGAGGCCGATACGCGCGCGCTCCGCCTGGACGCGGTCCGCGAATAGTGTCATGCCGGACCGCTCGAACACCTCGAGCGCGCGTGCGAGAGCTTCGTCGGCTTCGCGCTTGCGCTTCGCGCGCCGCGTGACGATTCCCTGCGCGAGCAACGCACGGCCGAGCTCGAGCGTGTGACCGAGCTTCTCGCTCAGCTGCACGGCCTGCTCCAGCGCTTCTGCCGCCTCGTCGAGACGGCCCTGCGAAGCGAGGAGCACACCGCGGCACCGCTCGCCCCCGGCGAGCGCCCATTGCCTCCCGACGCGCCTGCCCCTCTCCAGGAACGACGAAAGCGACTCTTCGGCATCGTCGAGCCGCCCCAGTAGCACCAGCGCTTCGATGAGATCCGTCTCGAGGCGCACCGGCTCGAAGAGTCCGTCGGCGCGGATCCTGTCGAGCTCCGGCTCGAAGCGGTCGAGGGCCTCGCCGGGCCGTCCCTCCATGAGGGCGAGGAATCCAAGCAGCCAGCCGCAGCGGCTGCTGATCGGGAAGAGTTCCCGGCTCTCGGCGAGCGCTTCCTCGGCCTGCGCGCGCGCCTCGTCGACGCGCCCGGCTAGGGCGTCGATGAGGGCCGAGTCGTACGTGTAGCTCGGGACCAGATGCCAGGCCTCGGCGCGCCGCATCGACTCACGACCCTCAGCGAGGTGCTGCGCAGCAGTCTCGAGATCTCCGACCCGGCACTCGAACTCGCACAGCGGTGCGAGGATGCTTGCGAGCGCCCATTCGTCGCCGCGACGACGCGCGAGCTCGCGCACCTCCTCCACGTATGCACGCACGGCTTCGGTTTCGTCACCGACCGCCAGGTAGATGAGCGCCCGGACCATCGTCGGCAAGGTCGCCAACGGCGGAGGGCTCTCGATCTGCCGCTCGACCGCCACGGCGCGGTCGAGCAGCTCGCGCCACTGACGGCGTCCGCGGTAGCGAGCGACGACCGCCGCCTCCGCCAGCGCGGGCGCCAGCACTGCCGGATCGCCCGTTCGCTCGGCGAGCTCGACCGCGGCGTTCGCGTGCGTCTCCGAATCGCCGAATCTGCTGGCCCACCACGCGACTCGCGCCCAGGTGGTCTCGACGTTCGCCTGGAGAGCAAACTCTCCGTCGGCCTCGGCGAGCGCCTGCGCGAGCAGTGGCTCGCTCACGTCGGGCCGCGTCTCCATGAACTGCGCCAGGCTCCATAACGCTTCAGCGCGGAGCGCGCCCGGCGCCGCTTCATCAGCGAGCCGCCGCCAACGAGTTCGAGCGCCCTCCGGATCGCCTGCGACGTATTGATCCTGTGCGAGCGCGAATTCTCTCCGGCTGTGCGTATCGCGCAGATCGCCCGGGGTCAAGGAGAGCGCAAGGTCGAGCAGCTCGGCGGCTGCATCGGGTGCGCCGCGGTTACGAGCGCGGCGTGCGGCGTCCTCGAGCAGGTCGGCGACCTCCTCGTCGGGCGCCGAGGTCGCGAGGGCGTGGTGGCGGGCCGCCTCCTCCGGGTCCTCGCTGACGACCGCGAGCCTTGCGTGAAGGGCACGCCGCTTCGACGGCGTCAGCTCGTCGTACAGCGTCGATCCGATCAACGGATGTCTGAGCTGGACGAGCCCGTGCCGAAGCTCCAATGCATCCGCCTCGACCGCAGCGGCGAGGCCGCTTTGCGAGCGGCGCGCGGCGCGCAGGGCCGACTCGATCGCCGCCGGCGCCGGTCGCGAGAGGGCGAAGCTCGCGAGCACCGCCTCGCGGGCCGCCGGCGTCAGTGTCGCCAGCCGCTCCGCGACAAGCTCACGCAGGCT
>VAXU01000012.1 GCA_005885125.1 Actinomycetota bacterium | reverse complement strand
AGCTCGGCGAGCTGAAGCGAGTGGCGATCGTGCCTGCGTTCAACGAGGAGGCGTCGGTCGGCCGTGTGATCGACGAGATCCGCGCGTTCGATCCGGGTTTCGAGATCGCCGTCGTCGACGACGGATCGATAGACCGGACCGCCGGGATCGCCGCCGACCGCGGCGTGCACGTGATCCGGCTGCCGTTCAATCTCGGGATCGGGGGCGCGATGCAGACCGGCTACCGCTACGCGTTCGAGCACGGCTACGACCTCGCGGTGCAGGTGGACGGCGACGGGCAGCACGATCCGGCGCAGCTGCCGCTCATCCTCAGGCCGGTCTTGGAAGGCGCGGCCGACCTTGTCGTCGGCTCGCGGTTCGCCGGCGGCGGCGCGTACCGCTCGACCCTGGCTCGCCGCATCGGCATTCGCATCTTCGCGGGTGTCGTCTCCGCCGTCGTCCGGCAGCGCGTCACCGACACGACGTCCGGCTTTCGCGCGGTCAACCGAAAGGCAATCGCGCTCTTCGCCGCGGACTACCCGCACGATTACCCGGAGGTGGAGGCGACGGTGATGTGCGTCAAGCACAAGCTGCGCCTGACGGAGGTGCCCGTCGAGATGCGCGAGCGCAGCGGCGGTCGCTCCTCGATCACCGCGCTCCGCTCGATCTACTACATGGCGAAGGTGCTGCTCGCTATCTTCGTCGGTCTGTTCCGCCGTTACGCCGTCCCGCTGGAGGAGGAGCGCCGATGACCCCCTGGACCGTCTCGATCACAGCCGCGGTGGCCTCGCTGCTACTGCTGCTCGTCGTCCTCGAGCTGATCCGCTCGCGCCGCCTGCGCGAGCGCTACGCCCTGTTGTGGCTGCTCACCGGCTCCGTGCTGCTGGCGCTCTCGTTGTGGCGCGGTGGTCTCAACACAATCGCCGGGTGGTTTGGCGTCACGACGTACCCGCCCGCGATTCTCGGCGCCGTCGGCGCCCTCTTCATCCTCGTCGTGCTGCTGCACTACTCAACGGTGATCTCTCGCCTGTCGGATCAGAACACGATCCTCGCGCAGCGGCTGGCGCTGCTCGAGCAGCAGTTGCGCGAGGACCTGTCAGAACGCCACGGCGTCGCGTAAGAGCCACGCCGTCAAAGCGACCACGACGAGCCGCGCGGCGCCGTCCTCCTCGATCGCGCTCAAGGCCGCAGGCCAGACGAGGTACCAGGGCGCGAGAAACGGCGTCGCGGCAACCAGAAGGCCTGCGGTCAGTCCGATCCGCACGCGGCCTGTTCGCCACCCGAGCAGGACGAGGCCCGCGTAGACGACCGCGAACGCGTAGCGCAAGCCCCGCGCCCACGCGAACCGTCCGCCGCCCACGTGGTCCGACAACCACCACGCGAAGCTGTTCGAGCTGACCATCTCCGCCTGACTGCGGAGTGCGCTGATCGAGTGGAGCCAGCCCACGCCCCAGGCTGCGAACGAGGCGGCGCACAGGAGCGCCCCGGCGACCAGCCAGGGCGCAACTCTGAATCGGCGCGGCCGGCGGAGGAGCTCCAGGGGAAAGAAGACCGCCAGGATCCACTTGGATGCAACCGCCAGGACCCCCAACGCTCCTGCGAGTCGCGGCCGCGACCGCGCGGCAAGAAGCAGCGCGCCGAGGTAGAGCGCCATCATCAGCGCGTCGTTGTGGCCGCCGCCGGCGAAGTGGAGTGCGAGCAGCGGGTTCCAGCCGACGAGCGCCACGCCCAGCGCCGGGATTGGTGCGAGCGCGGCGACGATCCCGACGATCGCGAGCATCGACGCCGCGGCGAGGAGTCGATAGCCGTACTCCGCTGCGTGTGCGGACCTGCCGACGAGCAGCGCATGGACGTCGGACACGCCGGCCATCGTCGGGCCGTAGTAGCTGGGCCGGTCTCGCCAATCCTGCGCCACACGGGGATATGCGACGTCGCCTGGAAAGGCCGAAGGCTTCGTGACGAACGGATCGGCACCGTGCACGGCTTCGACCCGCCCTTTGCTCCAGTAGTAGTAGGCGTCGCGTGACAGGAGAAGAGGAGCCGCGAGCGGAAGAAGCTGGACGGCGGCCGCGATCGCGAGCACGGCAGCAAGCGCCACTGTGTGGCGGCGCAGCAGCATGACAGCAGCGGCGTACAGGGCCAGCCCCAGGATCAGCGCGGCGCGGTATGCGTTCAGCCAGCCGCCCGTCGGAACGATCGGCGACCCGTCTGTGCTTGGCGCGTGGTGAACCGCGGCGACAACGACCGCCGTCGCTGCAACGATGCCGGCGCCCGCGAGGAGCGGTACGCGGCTAGGGAATCGAGACGGTGACCGGCCTGCTGAAGACGTAGACATCACCGAACTGCGGATCGTTCAGCCAGTTCGCGGAGAGCCCCACGCGGTACACCCACGTCCCCGACTCGGGCCGGTCGAGCCATGCTCCCTGGCGCGTCGTGCCCAACGATTGCGTGTTTCCGGAGAGCAGGCAGTTGTCGGGCGCACTGGAACCAACGCGACAGACGAGATCGTTTTCCCCGGGCCCGCACTTGTCCGGCAGTCCGTGCCCGATGACGACGCAGTTGCTCGAGCCCGACGTCGGCGTGCGGTACATGCGGTAGAAAACGCTGCTCGACGACGGCCTCTCGAGGTTCCACGAAAGGAGGACGCCGTTCGTCTCCCTCGTCGCGCGGAGGTCGAGCTTCGCCGAGACGGGGACGAGCGTGGCGTTGACCTGGAGTGCCGAGATCGTGGGCTGATGTACGGGCGACGCTGCCGCGATCAGCGTGGCTGGGAAGACGACGAGGAGCGCACAGGCCGCGGTTGCACCGCCGATCGCCACACGACGTGAGACTCGGCCGGGTCGCGGAGTGGAAGGACGCAGCCTGGTGCCCGGAAGGAGCAAAGGAACGGCGGCGACGAGGAGGACGAAAGCGGGAAATGCGGGCAGGAGCAATCGCCAGAACGTCGCGTCTTCGACGCGAGAATTGAGGTACGTCCCCTTCAGGAGCAGGAACGAGAGGAACCACACGCCGACGAAGATCCCGCCTCGCCGCGAGCGAATGACGAGCGCCGCGATTCCGGCCACGACGAGGAACTCGAGGACCCGATCGCTCCAGAGCTGCTCGCGCAGCTGGATCAGGTTGTTGTGGAGCTGCACCCACGAGTTGTCGTGCGTGTACTTGTGCAGCGGCTTGAAGACGTCGCCGACGCCGGCAGCGACACGCCGTTCGGGTGCGGCCCGCGAAAAGGCCGGCAGATGTCCGAAACCGCGCTCCTTCCAGAGGCCGAGCACGAAGAGCGGCGGAACGAGGCCGCCGGCGAACCCGGCCAGCGAGCGCCAACGGAAGGCGAGCAGGAGCAATGCCGGCGCGAGCAGCACGACCGTGTTCGACGGCTTGATCGCAACCGCATAGCCGACCGCGAAACCGGCGCCCGCGGACCAGAGCCAGTGACCCTCGTCCACGGCGCGCAGGCAGAGATAGGCGCCGACGAGGAGAGCAACCATCGAAGGGAAGTCGGACATCGCGCCGAGGCCGAGGATCTGCGGCAGGGTCAACTCTGTCCATTTCTGGTGGTAGCCCGGAAGCGCGTACCAGATCCCCACGTAGGGCACGACGACCCAGAGCAGCCCTGCCCAATAGCCGAACAGTCGCCCGCCGATCCTCTCTGCGATGCCGTACAGGCACAGAAGTGCCAGCGGCGCCAGTACGAGAGCGTTGAAGAGGATGATCGCCGGCAGCGCCGAGACGAGATCCGGGCCGGCAAACCACGAGATCGGGCTCAGGATCGTCGACCACCCGACGCCGACGAGCGTGGGCGCGAGGTGCCCGTGCGCAAGCAGATCTGCGCCCGAGTAGTGCCACAACTGGTCGCCGCCCATGTAGTAGACCCAGCCGTTGTGCCGGACGGTCAGCGCGAGCGCGGCAAGCGCAGCCCACTGGACCGCGATGAGCGTTCCGAGCACGTAGAGCGGATGCACGGCGAGCAGCCGGTCACGCGCGACGGAGATCCAACCGGCCGCGCGGCGCAGCCGCGTGGGCAGGACAACCGCGGGAGAGCTCACGCCTGGGCGCCTGCAACCGCTGCAGCGTGCTCGCGGTACCACACGATCGTCCGCTCGAGCCCCTCGCGGAGCGGCGTGCGTGCCTCGAAGCCGAACAGATCGCGCGCACGCGAGGTGTCGAGGCTCCGCCGCGGCTGGCCGTTCGGCATCGACGTGTCCCAGACGATCTCGCCTTCGAACCCGGTCAGCTCCGCGATCAGCTCCGCGGTCTCGCGGATCGTCGTCTCGACGCCCGTGCCGAGGTTGACGGGCTCCCTTCCGTCGTAGTGGTCGGCCGCGAGCATGAGGCCTTGCGCGCAGTCGTCGACGTAGAGGAACTCGCGCGACGGCGACCCGTCGCCCCAGAGGACGACGCGCTCGCGTGACTCCGTCATCTTGCGGATCAGGTCGGGGATCACGTGCGCGTTCTGCGTGTCGAAGTTGTCGCGGGGGCCGTACATGTTCGCCGGCAGCAGGAAGATCGCGTTGAGGCCGTACTGCTCGCGATAGCCCTGTGCCCCGACGAGGATCGATTTCTTCGCGACCCCGTAGGGGGCGTTCGTCTCCTCCGGATAGCCGTTCCAGAGGTCGTCCTCGTGGAACGGGACGGGCGTGAACTTCGGGTACGCGCACACCGTCCCGGCCAGGATCAGCTTCTGCACCTCGTGCTGGCGCGCGAGCTCGAGCACGTACGCGCCCATGATCTGGTTGGCGAACCAGAAGCGACCAGGATTTCGCATGTTGGCACCGATCCCGCCGACCTCCGCCGCGAGGTGGAAGACGCGGGTCGGTTGCGCGTCCTGGAACAGCCGCTCTCCGTCCTCCCAGCGCGTCAGGTCGTAGTCGCGTCGCCGAGCGACGAACACGTCGTGTCCGTCGCGCTCGAGGCGCTCGACGAGGTGCGAGCCGAGGAAGCCGCCCCCGCCGGTGACGAGGATCCTCATGCCGGCGAGCGTTCCGCCGCCAGCCAGTCGACCCGGCCGATCCAGCGTTCGCGGTTGGCCGCGTACCAGGCGATCGTCCGCGCGACGCCATACTCCCACGACACGGTCGGTTCCCAGCCTGTCTCGCGGTTCAGCTTCTCGTAGCCGACTCGCAGCGCCATCACGTCGCTCGCGCCCGGGCGGTACCGCTCGGGGACCGACACGACCTCGCGCGCAGGCCAGTACCCCTCGGCCTCGCCGACCCGGAGAATCAGCGCCGCCCAGTCGCCCATCGAGATGTTCTCCCCCTGGCCGTACGCGTAGAGGTCGCCGGGAACGCCGTGCGCGGCGACGGACAGGTGACCGCGAACGCCGTCCGTGCAGAAGCAGAAGTCGCGCATCGGCTCGAGCTGGCCGAGCTCGATGCGCTCCCGCTCGAGCGCCTGCGTGATCACGGTCCCGGTGATGTAGCGCGGGTTTTGGCGCGGGCCGTAGTTGTTGAACATCCGCGTCACGACCCCGGGCAGCCCGAACGCGTCGTGGTAGTTCATCGTCAGGAAGTCGGCCGCCACCTTGGACGTCGCGTAGACCGACTTGGGATTGATCGGCGAGCGTTCATGCAGGATCAGGCCACCGTGCTCGTCGTAGTCATGGTGATGCGCGACGGCCTCGCGCACGTTGCCGTACTCCTCCGACGTGCCGGCGGTGTCGAACTTCTCCAGCTCGAGGCCGTGGTCGACGATCGACTGCAGGAGGTTGAGCGTGCCGATCGTGTTCGCCATCACGGTCTCGTACGGGCGATGCCATGACTCCCCGACGTGGGCCTGCGCGCCGAGGTGGAAGACATACGGCCGGTCGTCCACGTTGCGGAGCTCCTTGACCAGGTAGTCCACGGACGTCTTGTCCGTGAGGTCGGCGAAGTGGACGGCCAGCTGACGGCGCAGATGGCCGATGTTGTTCAGGGCGCCGCTGGAGGTGGCCCGGACGAACGCCTGGACGTTCGCATCGAGCGCCACGAGCGCCTCCGTCAGGTGGGAGCCCATGAAGCCGTCGGCGCCGGTGACCAGGCAGGTCCGCCCCGTGAAGAAGTCGCCGTACTCCCTCCGGAGCCCGGCGAGCGCTTCGTCCGTCCAGGGGGAGTCAGAGCCGTTTGGTTTCATCAGGGCCGTGCCGGGCGACGAGGAGACGAAGAGTAGCCCCTTCCGCGGCCAGAGCGCCGTTCGCAGCGGGCTGGTGACGAGCCTCTCGTACGTGACGCTCAGCGTCGCGGGCGCGGTCGCGGGCGTGTACCTCGCGCACAAGTTCGGCCGGAACGACGAGACCGACGGTTTCATGGCCGCGTACGGCGTCTACCTCGTGCTCGTGTTCGGGGCGCAGGCGTTTCGCATGGTCGTCGTCCCCGATCTGACCCGCGCCGCCGCGGAGGGCCGGCTGGGCGGAGAGTTCGGCGCCTATGCGATCGCGATGCTCCTCGTGGCGGTGCCGGCGACCGTCGCGGTCGCCGCCTTCCCGGGATTCTTCGGCGAGCTGATCACCGGGCGGTTGCCGCACTCGTCGGCGGTGATCGCAGGCCGTGCGCTGACGTGGATCGTTCCGGCCGCGTTCGCGCAGCTCTTTGCGGCGCTCGCCGCAAGCGCCCTTGCTGCGCGCAACTCCTACGCGGCCGCCGCCGCCGGTTTCGGCCTCGGAGGCATCGGCGGGCTCGTGATGTTCATCGTGCTCGCCGACCACCACGGCTTGATCTCGCTGGCGTGGGGCCTGGCGCTGAACGGCGCGCTTGCCGCCGGGATCCCGCTCGTGGCGCTGCTCGCGCACGGCGGCAGGGCTCATCATCTGCGAGGAGGTCTCGCCGTCTCGGCACGCCTGTGGCGCCTCGCGTCGGGTGCAGCGGTGCCGCTTGCCGTGCAGGCGCTCTATCTGATCGCACTCCGATTCGCGGCGGGGACGGGCGAGGGGAAGGTCACGAGCCTCTCGTACGCGTACCTCCTCGCGGCGACGTTCGTGAGCGCAACGGCGTTCTCGCTCTCCTTGATCGCTGCGGCGCCGCTGACACGGCGTGGCCTCGACGCAGAGAGCGCCGCAGAGCACGTCGTCCACTCCGCGTGGGTGAGCCTCGCGCTCGTCGGCGCGGGAGCGGGCATCGTCGCGCTCGTCGGCGGCCGTGTCGTGACCGCGCTGCTGGGACACGCCTACTCGGGGGCCGTCGGAGATCAGCTCGGCCAGCTCGTCGTGTATCTGTCGCCGTGGATGATCGGCTTCGCTGCGTTCTCGATCACGTATCCGCTTCTCTTCGTGACGTATCGGACTCGCTGGCTGGTGCCGCTCGCCGTTGCCGTGGTCGCCGTCGACATCCCGGTCTCGATCGCCGGGCGCGCGTGGGGTGGGTTGACCGGGGTCGCGTTCGCGCTCGGGATCTCCACGCTCCTCCTCGTCCTGGGCCTGATGCGTGCGCTCTCGTCGCGCATGCTGGTGCTGTCGGTGATCGGTCTCGGCCGCCTCGCGTTGATCGTCGGTGCGGCGACGGCGCTCGCGTTCGGCGGCGCGTCGCTCCTCCTCGGGGCGGTTCCGGCGGCGGGGCTCGGGCTCGTCGTCTACACCTTGATCCTCGTCGCGGTGCGTCAGCTCGGCCTGGCGGACGCGTGGCAGTACGTGCGCGCCCTGCACTAGCGCGGGGCACTAGCTGAGGCAGTCCGTACAATCCCGCGCATGCGGGAGGAGAAAAACCGCGCGGCTGCAGGGGTTTTTCCGCCCGAGGAAATCGACGTCGCCGCGCTCTACGAGCAGCTTCGCGCCGAGTTGCGCCGGGGGCCGTCGGACGGCGATCCGGCTGGGGCCGGAATGGCCGCCACCCGCGCGCTCGCCGAGCGGTTCTGGCCCGTCACAGCGGAGCGCGAGGTCGGCGGCGGGCCCAAGGGATTCGTCAAACGCGTCCTTCGGAAGCTGATGCGGTGGTACGTCGACCCGCTCGCGGCCGACCAGCGCATCTTCAACGATTCGGTTCTCAAGCTGCTCGACGCGCTGTCCGAGCGCGGCGACGACGCAGGCGCCGCGCGGGAACGAGCCGAACGGCTGGTCCGTGAGCTCGAGGAACGGCTCGCACGGCTCGAGCGGCGCGGCCGGGCCGGCGGCGGTGGTACTGGTGCTGGTCCCGTCACCGTCGCGACGCAGCCATCCGCGGCGGCCGTGCCGGACTACTTCGCCTTCGAGAGCCGCATGCGCGGCAGCGTCGAGTCCGTTCGCGAACGCCAGCGCGGGTATGTCGACGACTTCCGCGGCCAGGCGCCGGTGCTCGACGTCGGTTGCGGTCGCGGGGAATTGGTCGCACTGCTCGGCGAAGCCGGGGTCGAGGCGCGGGGTATCGACGCGGACGCGGACATGGTCGCCTACGCGCGGGGCGAAAGGCTCGACGTCGAGCAAGCAGATGCGGTCTTGTACCTCGAGGGCGTCACCGACGGATCGCTGGGCGGCATCTTCATGGGCCAGGTCGTGGAGCATCTGCCGCCGGCCACACTCGTGCGTGTGCTCGAGCTCGCTGTGGCGAAGCTCCGGCCGGGCGGCCTCCTCGTCGCGGAGACGATCAACCCGCTGTCGCCGCTCGCCCTCCGCAACTACTTCGCGGACCTGACGCATGCCCAGCCGCTCGTGCCCGAGACGCTGGAGCTACTCGCGCGCCAGGCGGGCTTCGCCGAGGCCGGGATCAGGTTCCTCAACGAGCCTGCGGAACGTTTGACGGAACCGGACGACCCCGTCATCGCCGCGAACGTCCGGCGACTGAACGAGCTCCTCTTCGGTCCGCTCGACTACGCGCTCGTCGCCCGGACGTCCTCGTGAGGGGAGGTCACGCATTCGTCACGCTTGCACGACAGACGCGTGCGTCTTTCGAACGTACGCTGTCGGTGGGCGGGCGTGGTGGGCTCCGGTTTCACGCGCGTGTTGCTTTAGAGGCTTTGCCATGAGGATCGCCGTCTGCACGCCGCAAGTTCCGTTCGCGCGCGGGGGGGCCGAGATCTTCGCGGACGATCTCGTGGCCGAGTTGCGCGCGCGCGACCACGAGGTGGATCACGTCACGGTTCCCTACAAGTGGTACCCCGGTGAGCGCGTGCTCAGTCAGGCGTTCCTCTGGCGGCTGCTCGATCTCGAGGAAGCCGACGGCCGCACGATCGATCTCGTGATTGCGACGAAGTTCCCGTCGTACGCCGTGCGCCACCGCAACAAGGTCGTCTGGCTCCTGCACCAGTTCCGACAGGCATACGAGCTCGATCGCACCGACCTCGGGCAGTTCGGCGAGAGCGCCGAGGACCGAGCGGCCCGTCGTGCAGTTCAGCGGCTCGATCGCGTCGTCCTCGGCGAGGCACGCAAGCTCTTCGCGACCTCTCGCAACGTCGCCGACCGGCTCGAGCGCTCCACCGGATTGAGCGCGGAAGTGATGCCGCACCCGCCGCAGGAGCTTCCCTACCGGACCGAGAGCTATGACGACTTCGTCCTCTCCGTCGGCCGGCTCGACCGCGCGAAACGGCACGAGCTACTGCTCGACGCGCTGGCGGCTGACGAGTCGCTGCGCTGCGTCATCGTCGGCGACGGTCCTGACCGGGAGCGGCTGGAAGCGGTCGCGCGCCGGCACGGTCTCGACGGGCGCGCGCGGTTCACGGGACGCGTCGACGAGCAGGAGCTCGCCGACCTGTACGCGCGCTGCCTCGCCGTCTACTACGCGCCTGTCGACGAGGACTTCGGGATGGTCCCGTTCGAGGCGTTCCTCTCCGAGAAGCCGGTCGTGACGACGACCGACGCGGGTGGACCGCTCGAGGTCGTCGCGGACCGGCGAACCGGTCTCGTCTGCGAGCCGCGCGCGGCTGCGCTCGCCGAAGCGTGCTCATGGCTTCGCACGCACGTCGACGACGCGAAGGAGTGGGGCCGAGCCGGCAAGGAGATCGCGCGCCGCGTCTCGTGGGACGAGACGATCGAGCGCTTGTTATCGTCGTCGTGAAGGTCGCCTACTACTCGCCGTTCCCGCCCGAGCGGTCCGGCATCGCGGACTACAGCGCCCTCCTCCTGCCGGCGCTCCGGCGCTTCGTCGACGTCGAGGTCGTGCGTCGCGGACGCACACGTCCGGTTGCGGCGGACGTCGCGCTCTATCACGTCGGCAACGATCCCGAAGCGCACGGCTGGATCGTCGACGCGCTCCGCCGGCGGCCCGGTGTCGTCGTCCTGCACGACTTCGTCCTCCACCACCTCGTCGCGGGCCTCACACTCGGTCGCAAGGACGGGCCCGGATACCTCGCGGCGATGGAGCGCGATGCGGGAATTCCGGGCCGTCTGCTCGCGCACGGCGTGCTCGAGGGGCGAGTGGCGCCGCTCTGGGAAACACGTCCCGACGAATTCCCACTGGCCGGCGAGGTGCTTGCGGCCGCAACCGCGTTGATCGTGCACTCGCACCACGTCGAGCAGCGCGTGCGGGAGGCCGGCTACCAGGGGTCGGTGTGGCGGATTCCGCATCCGGCGTGGCCGATGTCCGCGATCGAGCCGGCTGCGATCGACGGTCGGCCTCTGTTCGGTTGTTTCGGCCATCTGAATGCGAGCAAGCGCATCCCGCAGCTCGTCGAGGCGTTCGAGCTCGTGCGTCGCCGCCATCCCGCCGCAAAGCTGCTGCTCGTCGGGCCCGCATCGCCCGGCTTCGACGCGAACCGTTTCGGCGGCGACGGAGTCGAGCGGCTCGACTACGTCGGCGAAGAGCGCCTGTGGTCGCTGATGGCGGCATGCGACACGTGCGTGTCGCTCCGTGCGCCGACGATGGGCGAGACCTCCGGCAGCGTCATCCGGGCGCTGTCGCTCGGCCGCCCGCTCGTCGTCAGCGACCTCGGCTGGTTCGCCGAGCTGCCCGACGAGGTCGCACTCAAGGTTCCGGTCGACGAGGACGAGGTGCCGGCGCTGGCGGCGTCGCTCGAGCTGCTCGCCGCGAGCGAGGCGACGCAGCTTGCGATGAGCGATGCCGCGCGTGCGTACGTGGCCCGCGAGCACGACCTCGGGCGTACGGCGGAGCTCTACGCGGTGGCGCTCGAGGAGGCGGCCGGCGGCACGATCGTCGCGGACGCCGTCGTGGCCGAGGTTGCGCACGCGGCCGCGGAGATCGGTGTCGAGCCCGGGACGCCGTTTGCGCAGGAGCTGACGGCGCGGCTCGACGAGCTGGGCCTGGCACGCAACGGACGGCCCGAACCGGTGCCGCCGCCGCGCGAGAGCAGGCTCGGCCGCGTGCCGGTCTGGGCGTGGCTCACCGCGATCGTGCTCGTCTCCGCCGTCGTGCGATTCGCGCTTTCGCGCCGTGTTGCCGCGCCGTGGATCATGGGCGACGAGCTCATCTACTCGGAGCTTGCGAAGAGCTTCGCTGCGACGGGCCATTTCCTGCTCCGCGGGGAGCACCACGGCGCGTACGGCTTCCTGTATCCGGTGCTGATCGCGCCCGCGTGGAAGGTGTTCGGCTCGATTCCGGACGCGTATGCCGCGGCGAAGGCGATCGGTTCCGTGACGATGTCGCTCACTGCGGTCCCGGCGTACTTCCTCGCGCGTCGCGTGCTCGCGCCGTTGCCCTCGCTCTTCGCCGCAGTGCTGGCGGTCGTGGTGCCGTCGATGGTCTACACGGGCACGCTGATGACGGAGACGCTCTTCTATCCGCTCTTCGTCTTCGTCGCGCTCGCGCTCGTCTTGGCGCTGGAGCGGCCGACCGCGGTACGCCAGCTCGCGCTGCTCGGCGTCTGCCTCGTCGCGTACCTGACGCGGACTCAGGCCGTCGTACTTGTCCCGGCGATCGCCACGGCCCCGTTCGCGCTCGCGCTCGCCGACCGGCAGCGCCTGCGGGCCGCGCTGCGGACGTTCTCGGTGCTCTACGGCGTGCTGGCCGTCGCCGTCGTCGGCGCGATCGTCGTCGAGCTCGCGCGCGGAAAGTCGCCGTACGACGTCTTCGGGAGCTACAGCGTCACGGGACACACGCACTACAACGCCGGCGACGTGCTGCGGTGGCTCGTCTACCACCTCGCGGGGCTGGATCTCTATCTCGGGATCCTCCCGTTCGCCGCGCTGCTCGTGCTGACGGCGACCGTGCGCACGCTCGACCGCCCCGCGCGCGTCTTCGTCGCTGCTTCCCTCTCGCTGACCGTCTGGCTCGTGCTCGAGGTGGCCACGTTCGCGTCAGCCATCTCGCCGCGGATCGAGGAGCGCAACTTCTTCTACGTCGCGCCGCTCTTCCTCACGGCGCTCCTCGTCTGGATCGAGCGCGGTTTACCGCGGCCGGGTCGTGTGATCGCGATCAGTGCAGCGATTGCCGCCGCTCTTCCCGGCGTGATCCCCTACCGGGATCTGATCGACGCGCCGGCGGAGTCGGACACGCTCGCGCTCCTCCCGTTCTGGTGGCTGCAGGAGCACCTGATCACGATGTCGGAGGTCGTCCTCGTCGCCGTCGCCGCAGCGATCGTTCTCGCGTGCGCCTTCCTGCTCGTTCCGGCGCGGTGGGCCTACGCGCTGCCGGTCATCGTCCTCGTGTGGTTCGTGTTCCTGACCGAACGGATCGAGAACTTCGACCACGGATTCCCGAAGGCGTCGATCGGCGCGCGCTACCAGGGGATCAAGCTGCCGCACCGCGACTGGATCGACCGCCTCGTCGGCCGCGGCGCGAACGTCGCGTTCGTCTGGGCGAACGAGGACAAGAACGCGCAGTTCCGGCTGTGGGAGAACGAGTTCTTCAACCGGAGCGTCGGGCACGTCTACGATCTCCACGGGCCGTCACCGGGGACGCTGCCGGAGACGCCGCTCAGCCAGAGCGCGGACGGGACCCTGCTCGCACACGGAGATCCGATCGCGGCGCGGTACGTCCTCGCTTTTCATAGCGTGCCGCTCGCGGGCCGTGTCGTCGCCGAGGACACGGGAGCGGGCATGGTCCTGAGACAACTCGACGGGCCGCTTCGGATCGCCTACCGCATCACGGGCCTGTATCCGAACGACACGTGGTCCGGACCGCAGGTGACGTACACGCGCCTGCAGTGCCGCGGCGGCAGGCTGGCGGTCGACCTCGTGGGCGACGCGACGCTGTTCACCGGCCGCCAGACGGTGAGCGCGGAGGGGAGGAGCGTCTCGCTCGAGTCGTCCCAGACCGCGACATTGACGGTGCCGATGCGGCCGCGCGCCGACGGAAGCTGCAGGGTCGTCTTCAACGTCGCGCCGACCGCGATCCCTGCGGTCGTGCTGAAAGGCAGCTCCGACGCCCGGGTCCTCGGCGCGCACTTCACGTCGTTCCGCTACACGGCGCCGTGAGGATCGCCTACGACGTGACGCCCCTCTCGCATCCGCGGACGGGCGTCGGCAACTACGTCCTCGGCGCGCTGCGCGGGATCGCCGAGGCCTCGGCGGGCGAGAGCGATCTGGTCGCGTTCGGTCCGGTCAGCATCCGCGGCCGCCCGTTGCTCGAGCGCGCGCTGAACGGCGTGCCGGCGGAACAGCGGTTTCTCACCGTCCCGTTCGCGCACGCGACGCGCCGGGCCTGGAGCCGGCTCGGACGCCCGCCGGCCGAGCGGTTCGTCGGTCGCTTCGACGTTCTCCACTTCACGGACTGGATGTATCCGCCGCAGCGCGCCGGGGTGCGCGCAACGATGATCCACGACCTCGGGCCTCTGAAGTATCCCGAGAAACTGCATCCGCGGACGGTGCGCATGCACACCGCGAATGCGCAACAGGCGCGCGGGTGCGACATCGTGTTCACGAACGCGGAGTTCACCGCGGAAGACATCGTCGAGACGCTCGGGATACCGCGCGCTCGGATCCGGGTCGCCCACCCGGGCATCGACCCCGCGTTCACACGCGAGGGCGAACGGCACGACGCCGGGCGGCCCTATGCGTTCACCACTGCGACCCTCGACTGGCGGAAGAACCTCGAGACGGTGCGGGCCGTTCGTCTACCCATCGCGGTTCGAAGGATTCGGGATCCCGGTGATCGAGGCGATGGCCTGCGGTGTCCCATGCGTGGTGTCGTCGCATCCGTCCCTGGACGAGGCGTCCGGCGACGCCGCTCTCCGGGCGGATCCTGACGATCCCGCCGCGCTTGCCGAGGCCGTGCACGAGGCGATTGCGCGCCGCGACGAGCTGGTGGAGCGCGGGCTCGAGCACGCAGGTCGGTTCACCTGGCTCGAGACGGGCCGGATCCACCTGCAGGGATACGCTGACGCGCTGTGACGACCAGAGTCGGGATGGACGTCTCGCCGCTCGCGCAGACACGCGCGGGCACGGCGCGCTACATCAACGGGTTGCTCCGCGAGCTCGATGGTAGGGACGAGGTGGACGTACGCCGGCTCAGCTTCGGCGGCTCAGCACGCCCGTGGAACCTGCCGCGCGACGCCCTGTGGTACCCGTTCATGCTTTCGCGCGCGGCGCGCGACCTCGACGTCCTGCATTGTCCGACGTACCGCGGCCCGATCGTCGGCCGCGCGCCGCTCGTCGTCACCGTGCACGACCTCGCCGTGTTGCGTCATCCGGACGCGTTCAATCGCTGGTCTCGCTGGTACGGGCCGCGCGTCGTCCCGCGCGTCGTTCGCGCTGCCCGCATCGTGATCGCGGTCTCGGAGTTCACGAAGCGTGAGCTGATCGAGTTGCTCGACGTGCCCGCGGAGAAGATCCGCGTCATCCCGAATGCCGTCGAGGACGCGTTCACGCGGAACGGACCGGCAGCCGAGGGCGAGTACGTCCTCGCGGTCGGCACGCTCGAGCCGCGGAAGAACCTGGTACGCGTCGTGGACGCGGCCCGCAGCCTCGACGTCGAGCTGCGGGTGGTCGGGGCGCGCGGCTGGGGTGGGGTCGAGGTCGGTGGAAACGGCGTCCGGTGGCTGGGCGAGGTGCCCGACGACGAGCTCGCCGAGCTGTACCGCGGGGCGCGTTGCGTCGCGTACCCGTCGCTGTACGAGGGCTTCGGGATCCCGGTGCTCGAGGCGATGGCCTGCGGGACACCGGTCGTGACGAGTCGCGGCGGCGCCACCGAGGAGCTTGCGGACGGAGCGGCGGTGCTCGTCGACCCACTCGACCCCGCCGCGATCGCGGCCGGGATCGAGCGCGCGGCCTCCCAGCGCGACGAGCTCGTCGCGCGAGGGCTCCGGCGGGCCCAGGCGTTCAGCTGGAAGTCGATCGCGGACATGACCGTCGGCGTCTACAACGAGCTGGTCGCTTGAGCAAGCCGCTCGTTGTGATCGACGCCGACGTGCTCGGCCGGCAGCGGACCGGCGACGAGACGTACGTCGAGCAGCTCCTGCGCGCGCTTCCGCGGGTCGCAGACGATCTTCGCTTCGCCGCGATTACGCGCCGGCCCGAGCTCGTGCCCGAAGGCGTCGAGTCGCTGAACCTGCCAGCGCGGAGCCAGGAACTGCGGATGGCCTGGTCGGTCCCGCGCCTGCTGCGGCGTATCCGCCCGGCGGTCGCGCACTTTCTGCACGCGCTGCCGCTCAGGTGTCCGTGCCCCGCCGTCGTGACGATCCAGGACATCTCGTGGGAGCGGGATCCGAGTGTGATGGACCTGCGCACGCGGCTCACGTTCAAGGCGGTCGTCCCGCGCGCAGCGCGTGGCGCCGTCCGCGTGCTCGCGATCTCCGAACGGACGAAGCGTGACGTTGTCGAGCTGTACCGGGTCGCGGAGGAGAAGATCGTCGTCACGCCGCTTGGCGTCGATCCGGCGTTCCAGCTCGGCAACGGCCGGCGCGAGTCCTACCTCCTGTACGTCGGCGCGATCGAGCCCCGCAAGCAGCCGCTGCTCGCAGCCGACGCGGCGCACGCGCTCGAGCGCCCGCTCGTCGTCGTCGGGCCCACGAAAGACGAAGAGCTCGCCGCAGAGCTTCGCCGCCGCGGCGCCGACCTGCGCGGTTACGTCTCGAAGGACGAGCTCGTGCGGCTCTATCAGCACGCGGCATGCCTCGTCTTCCCGTCGCGCTACGAGGGCTTCGGTCTGCCGATCGTCGAGGCGATGGCGTGCGGCACACCGGTTGCCGCGCTGGCCGATCCGGCCGTTCGCGAGGTTGCGGGGGACGCTGCCGTCCTGGGCGACGACGTGACCGAGTGCGTTCGCGCGGCGCTCGCACAGCGCGAGCGGCTCGCTGCCGCCGGGATCGAGCGCGCGAAGACGTTCAGCTGGGAGGAGACTGCTCGGACGACGGCGCAGACCTACCGCGAGGCGATCGGCTCGTGAAGGTCTCCGGGATCGTGATCGTCACAGGTGCCGAGGAGACCGAGCTCATGCGACAGTCGGCCCCGGCGCTGCAGCCGCAAGTGGACGAGCTCGTGGTCGTGGCGAACGGCCCGAACAGCGTCGACGGCGACCTTCCCGTCGCCGCACAGGTCATCCGGAACCACGAGCTGCGCGGGTTCTCGGCCAACATCAATGCGGGAATAGCCGCCACCTCCGGCGAATACGTCATCGTCTCGAATCCGGACGCGGTTCCCGAGCCCGACGCGATCGCCGAGCTGGTCGGGTTTGCCGATGCCCATCCGCGCTGCGGCGTCGCCGGGCCGAAGATGGTCAATCCCGACGGAACGTTGCAGGCGTCCCGCCGCCGGTTCCCGACGATTGCCGGCTCGATCGTCCGCCGGACCCCGATTCGCCTGCTGTTCCCACCGCTCAGGTGGCAGCGCCGCCATTACCTCCTCGACGCGCCGTCCGGGGAGCCGATGCAGGTGGACACGATGCTCGGCGCTTTCCTGTTGATGCGCCGAACGATGCTGGACGAGCTCGGCGGCTGGGACCCGGGTTACCAGCTGTACGTCGACGACATCGATTTCAACTACCGCGCGATGAAGGCGGGCTGGGAGCGCTGGTGGGTGCCGAGTGCCGTCGTGCACCACGAGTACCAGGCCGTGATCGACAAACGGTTCTTCACGCGCCGCAACTGGTGGCACGCCAAGGCGATGGCGCGCTTCCTGCGCAAGCACCCGGAGCGCCTGCTCGCGTTCTGGTGATCGCCTAGCGCTTCTTCGCGCTGAACGTGTATGTGATCACCGCGCCGAGCTCACGCCGGTCGCCGTTCGCCGGGTCATAGTCGTGCGGCCGGAAGTGCGGTGACACATTCACGTCCACCCGGAACCGCGGTCCCGGGGCCTGAAGGACGAAGGACTTTTCCTGGTGCGCACGAACTGTCCACGTCTTCACCGAGATCGCCTTGCCGATTCGCGGCTGCTGGTCGGGCCCGATCCTCACGGTTCCAATCGTGATCGTGACCTTTGCGCGGTTCGGCCCGGCCCATTGCTTCCAAGAGACGGTCACCTTCAGCTTCCCCGCACGTCCGCCTTCGGTCGAGTAGCGCGTGTACGCGGAGTCGTTCGGTCCCGACCAGCCGTCGGCGTAGAGCCCCGTGGCGGCGCCGCGGAGCCGAAGCGGTCCCGACACCCGGTAGAGGGTCCACTTCACGAGCGCACCGCCGCCGCGGTGGAGATGAACCCTCAAGACCTTCCCGACGACGTCGATCCCCTGCTCCGCGACGACGTATGGATAGTGCGGGTCGTTGGAGAGCGTTCCATTCGTATTGTCGAGGTTGGGAGTGAGCGTCGGCCCGGGACCCGGGGCGGTCCCGTCGAGGCTCCAGACCTGTTTGAGCGAACGGTTCCAGAACTCGAGCAGCCAGAGGCCGTTCGGGTCCTGCATCTGCTGACCGAGGTAAAGCGTCGGCGCGCCGCCGGTGATCGGGTCGAGCCACCTCGGGTTCCCGTGGATGTTGGAGAGGAACGAATCCGAGAAGGCGTTCGACGCGTTCGCAGCCGACAGCTCCCCGAGGCCGTTCCAGCCGAGCACGAACGCCGCCGCAACGACCGCGACCACGAGGCCGGCACGTCGCACGAACTGCGTCACGAGCAGGACCGCGACCGAAGCGACGAGAATGACGACCAGTAGGACCTTCGCGGCGCCGGGGGTGAACGCGAACATCTGCACACGGTTCAGCCGCTGGAGCAGCGCGAGGCCGAACGCGTCCGAATCCAGACGCTTGTCCATCTCGTACGGCGTCGTCAGCACCAGATAGAGCGCGAAGAGCGCGGCTGCGCCGACCGCAAGGGGGTGCACCGTCCGCCGCTCGACCCAGAGGGCGGTCCCCGCCATGAGGAGCGGTGCGAGGTACAGGAGGTTCCGCTCAACTGTGATCGTCGCGAACGACGTCGAGATGTACGAGGCCTTGACGGCCGTGTACAGAGCGAAGCAGACGATCGAGCCGAGCAGGACGCTTCGGAAGACCCGCAGCTCCCAGCGGAAGATCTCTCCGGGTGCTCGCCACAGCGAGGCGAGCCCCGCGACGAGCGGCAGCACCCCGAGGCCGATCGTGAATGCACCGGCCGCGCGCATGCCGAGCGTCCACATGCGGTGCTTGTAGAACCCGGTCGCGATCAGCCACTGCGTCGACTGATGACCGAGGTAGGCGCTCAGAAAGATCGCTGCGCCGATCAGAAGCACTGCGGCGCCGATCCAGTCCATGACGCTCCAGCGAGCGCGCCACGTCTCTGCCGCGCGAGATCGCCAGAGGAGGAAGAGCACGGCCAGCACGAACACGGCTGGAATGACCGCCAGTTCGCCGCGCACGAGCGGAGCGACGAGTGACGCCACCGCCGCGGCGGCGATCCACGTGCGCGTTCGGCGGACCAGCGCTCCGAGGATCAGATAGAGACAGAGCGTCGAGTAGGGGTACGCGAGCGACTCCTGCAGGATCAGCGACGAATAGGCGAGGGCCGGGATCACGACCGCGCCGGTGGCGGCAAACAACGCTGCCCGCCGCCCGACGAGGAACCGCGCGATCTTGTA
Source organism: Actinomycetota bacterium (assembly GCA_005885125.1). Lineage (GTDB taxonomy): Bacteria > Actinomycetota > Thermoleophilia > Gaiellales > Gaiellaceae > 3-1-20CM-4-69-9. The sequence goes on along the minus strand of VAXU01000012.1, from coordinate 26,820 downwards.
GGCAGGAAATGCCGTCGCGGTCATGGCGATCACGTTCAGGTACTTGACCGCGTCGTACGCGTGGTGCACGTTGCCGATCCGCCACGCGGGTGCGATGAAGTACGTGTAGAGCGAGTCGAACGAGTGCGGCTGGCCTCGGCGCGCGGCGTGTCCGGTGTCGGCGATCGCGCGTGAGAGCTGCGTCAGCTCCAGCTCGTCCCCGAACAGCCACGGTGAGCCGTGCCGCCATGCCTCCCATGCGTAGAAGACGCAGAGCCAGAAGAAGACCGCGAGCAGCGGGAACGCCGCGAGGAAGCGGTCGGCAAGCGTCCGTTCGCCGGCTCCCGCCGCGCGCGTCCGCGGCGCGACGAGGCTCACTCCCGGGCTGCGCCCAGGACGACGCGTGGATCGAGATTGGTCTCGCGGCGCACGAACCGGCAGGGTACCTCCGCCTGCGCGCAGCCTTCGACGACAAGGTCGAGCCGCTCGCGTGGCGCGTCCGGGATCGTCACGAGCACCGTCCCCGGCCGCGCCGAGTCGAGGATCCGCTCGATCTCGTGCGCACCGCCGAGGACGGGGACGCCCTGCAGGCGCCGCCCCCGCAGCCGCGCATCGTCGTCGACGAACCCGACCACGATCTCGCCCGGTGTCTCGCGCAACTCGCGCAGCAGGCTGCGACCGGCTCGTCCGGCGCCGACGATCAGGGTGCGGCGACGCTCGGCGCGACCGAGGAGCGAACCGAGGGCCCGGAAGGCGGCGCGCTCCCAGAACCGCGACGCGCCGATCAGCACCGTGCAGATGATCGCGTCGATGACGAAGATGCTGCGCGGGAAATCTCCCCAGTCGACGGTCGACGCCAGGAACCCGTACGCGACGAGCTCGGACGTCACGACGGCGGCGATGACCGCCGCCGCGTCGCGTGCACCCGCGTAGCGCCAGACGCCACGGTAGAGACCGAACGGGATGAAGGCGGCGTAGCGCGCGAACAGCACGACCGGCGCGGAGACGAGGAAGATGTGGCGGTCGTACGTCGTGCCGCTGCCCTGAAGACGGATGTAGTAGGCGGCCAGGAACGACGCCGACACGAGCGCGAAGTCGACGAGCGATTCGATCAGGCGGCGCGGATTCGCGACGAACGTGTGCAGCAGCGATCGCTCACGGGGCGGTGCGTGGTCCGGCTGCCGGTCGACGTCCGCCAGCAGGCTGCCGAACTGAACGAGCAGTGCGAACGTCAGCAGTACGCCGATCAGCGTCAGCCAGCCGTTCCCGAGCACCTCGTACGCGAGGCTCGTCGTCCCCAGCGCGACTGAGACGACGGCCAGCAAGATGACGGCGCGCTTTTCTGACAGACCGTGGTAGACGAGGCGGTGCGACGTGTGGTCGCGCCCGCCGCGGTAGATCGGACGGCCGTCGAGCAGACGCACGATCGTGACGAGCGTCGTGTCGAGGATCGGCACCGCGAGCACGAGGATCGGCAGCACAAAGGTCGCGACTGTCGTGCCTGCGACCTTCCAGCTCGACGCGAGACCGAGCGCCGCGAGCGTGAACCCGAGCACCTGGCTCCCGGAGTCGCCCATGAAGACGGCTGCGGTGCCGCGCGGCCGGAGGTTGAAGGGCAGGAACGCGGCGCAGGCGACCGCGAGCGCGAGGGCGATCGCGAGCGAGCTGTGGCTCGGATGCGACGTCACGGCGTCGATCGCGAAGAACGAGGCGGCGATCGCGGCCAGCGTCGCCGCCAGGCCGTCCATGTTGTCGAGCAGGTTGAACGCGTTCGTCATCCCGACGAGCCAGGCGACGGCGATCACGTCCGCGACGACGTCGTTGCCCACCATCTGCAGCGAGAGCCCGCCGACGAGAACCGAGCACGCCGCGAGCACCTGCGCGGCGAGCTTCGAAATCGGGCCGAGCGAGAAGACGTCGTCGGCGAGCCCGGCGAGGAAGAGGATCGTGCAGCCGCCGACGATCCCGAGCAGCTCCTTGCTCGCGGGAGCGGCGCCGATCGCGAGGCAGGCCCCGAGCCCGGCGGCGAAGCCCGCGAAGATCCCGACGCCGCCGAGCAGCGGCGTCGTCCGCGTGTGCCAGCGGTCGAGGCGGGGTGCGGCGACCACACGGCCGCCGAGCGGCGAGCGGACGACCGCCCAGATCACGAGGGCGGTGACGGGCAGGCCCACCGCGACAACGGCGAACCTCACGCGCGCCTCCCAGAGAGCCTGACTTCCACCGATTCCTCCGAGCCCGAACGCTAACCGAGGGCTGTTAAGCGGCTGTGTGTGACCGTACAGGGGCGGACGGACAGCCGACTATCGTACGGGCGGTGACCCGCGCGGCGTTCGTCTTCCAGAACCCGCGCAGACAGCTTCTCGAGGACGTTCGCGCAGGGCGGGAGCCGGACACCGCCCTCGTCGGGCTCAATCATCTGGCGGAGTTCGGCGTCGACGCGCGGGTTCAGGACCCGCTGCTCGGAAGGCGGGATTACTCGGGCCTTGTCGGACGGCTGGCGTGGACCGCACGCGAGCTGCCGTTGCCGTGGGCGATCAGCGAGGCCGACGTCGTGTTCACGCCGCTCGCGAACGTCTTTCCGCTCGTGGCGCGGCTCCGTCCGTCCCTGGGCGTGGTTGTCGTCAACTACGGGTTGAACGTGATCCACGACCGCAGCTCGCGCGCGCGCCGCCGACTGCTCGCGGCGTCGCTTCGCTCTGCGCGCGCAGTCATCTGTCTCGGCGAGTCGCAGCGGCGGGGTATGATCGAACGCGCGGGGCTCGAGCCGGCGAACGTGCACACGCTTCTGCTCGGAGCGGACGTTGAGTGGTTCACGCCAAGGCACGTGCACGCGACGGAGCCGTACGTCCTCACCGTGGGCAAGGACCTCGCGCGCGACCTGCGCACGTTTGCGGACGCCGTGCGCGGCCTCGACGTCCACGTCGAGCTCGTCGCACATCCCCGGAACCTCGCGGGCGTAGCGTTGCCGCCGAACGCGCGCGTTCGCAGCTTCATCCCGGCGGTGGAGCTTCGCGAGCTCTACGCCGGCGCGGCCTGCGTCGTCGTGCCGCAGCAGCGTGACGAGTATCCGTATGGCTCCGACGGCGGCGGCCTGACCGCGCTCTGCGAGGCGATGGCGATGGGAAAGCCGATCGTCGCCACCGAGCGGGCGATCCTCCACGACTACCTCGATTCGGACGAGCTCGTTCCGCCGCATGATCCCGCCGCGCTGCGGGGCGCGATCGAGTATGTGTTGACCGATGCGGGCGCCGCGGCCGAACGAGGCGCGCGCTCGCGCCTGCGCGCCGAGCAGCGCCATTCGACCCGACGCTTCGCAGAGACGCTCGCACCGATCTTGCAGGCCGCGAGCCGATGAACGAGTCAGAGTCTAGGCTGGGCCGCGCCGTGGACGCCGCCGTGCTGGAAATCCTGTGTTGCCCGGTCTGTCGCGGCCGACTGGACGAGGAGGACGCTGCGCTCGTCTGCGAAGCGTGCGGCCGCTCCTTCGACTTGGACGGCGATATCCCGCTGCTGCTGCACGACGATCTCCCCGGCGCGCGCGAGAAGAAGCGCGAGATCGAAGGGTGGCTCGCGAAGGCGCGGGCGGAGGGCTGGTACGAGCCCGACGACGAGATCGACCGGATGCTCCCATGGGTCGACCCGGAGCTCGCGGGCGACCTCTGGCTCGCGAACGCGCACTCGTTCTCCGTCATGCTCGACCGCTACATCGCGGCGGGTATGCGCGTGCTCGAAGTCGGCGCGGCAAAGTGCTGGGCGGCACCCCATCTCCTGGCGCGTGGCTGTTCGTACATCGGCAGCGACACGCTCACGGACCAGAGCATCGGCCTCGGGCGTGGTGCCTTCTACGGAGGCTTTTCGCGAATACAAGCCGACGCGGAGCATCTGCCCTTCGTAGACGAAGTCTTCGACGCGACGTTCTGCGTTGCGACGCTGCACCACGCGCTCGATCTGACGGCGATGGTGGGCGAGATGGCGCGCGTGACGCGCCCGGGAGGCGTCGTTTGCGCCCTGAACGAGGGCACGCGCGGCATGCTCGCGAGCGGTGACTCGCCGGAGCAGGAGGCCGAGAAGAAGCTGGGTATCAACGAGCACGTGCACACCGTCTGGGCGTACTTCGGCGCGTTCGTCCGCGCGGGCCTGCGGGTCCGCCGGATGGAGCGGGCGGAAGGATGGCCGCTCGTCGGGCTCGCCCGCGTGCTCGAGAAGCTGCCGAAAGTCGGGATGACGGCGGGGACGCTCGTCCACCTCTCCACGGGCCGGTACGCCGGCGTCAGCGTCTACAGTCGGAAACCGCGATGACCGTCTATGGCGACCTGATCCGCTACCGCGAGCTCTTCGGGAATCTCTTCCGCCGCGACGTGCAGGCGAAGTACCGAGGCTCGCTCCTGGGCGTCGCATGGACGCTTGCGAACCCGGTGCTGCTGATGGCCGTGTACCTGCTCGTCTTCTCCGTGCTCTGGCACACCCCGTTCGGCACGGAGGGCCACTACGCGCTGTTCCTGCTCGTCGGCCTCTCGGCGTGGATCTTCTTTTCGACGTCGGTTCAGTCCGCGTCGCGGTCGATGCTCGACAACGCGAACCTGATCCGGAAGACGCGCTTCCCGCGCCAGCTCGTGCCGCTCTCGATTGTCGCCACGCACCTCGTGTCGTTCGCGGTCATGCTGGTGGGACTGCTCGCGCTGAACTTCGCGCTCCTGCCGCGCGTGCGGGCGACGGAGTGGCTCGCGATTCCGATCGCGGCCGGTGTCGTCGCGATCGCTAGCGGCCTCGCGCTGGCGATCGCCTCACTCGACGTCCTCTTTCGAGACATCGAGTTCCTCGTCGCCGCGCTGCTGTTGCCATTGTTCTTCCTGACACCGGTGCTGTACCCGCTCAGCTCGCCGGACATCTCGAAGCATCACAAGGTGGTCGAGATAATCCACTGGGGGAATCCGCTCTCCCCGGCGATCCAGGCGCTGCGCGCGCCGTTGTTCTACGGGGACCTCCCGCGCGTGTCGGACGTGATCTACCTCGTCGTTGCTTCGATCGTCGCGCTCGCGCTGGGCGCGTTCGTCTTCACGCGCGTCGACGATCAGATCGCGGTGGAAGTCTGAGCGCGACGCGAGCGTCGTAGAGCCAGGGCTCGTCGCCCTCCGGGCGCCAGGCGGGGAGGCCGAACACCTCGGCGTTCGGTTCGAGCGGCGGGATCAGCGAGGGACACACGAGCGGATGCGCGAAGCCCGGGTTGCGTCCTCCGCCCGGCCTGTACGGCTCGAGCTCCGCAGGAGTCGCGCGTTTCAGCCGCCCGCCTTCGTACGCGATCGAGCCGCCGACCGCTGCGTAACCCTCCGTGTGTGCGACGTACACGCGCTCCTCCCAGTCGGGCGCGAGCTCGAGGCCGTTCGGCACGAACGCGCGCGCCGCGGTCGCGTCACGCGGTTCGACGTCGACGTCGACGGTCGGAGTGTGGTTGCCGAGCTCGGCCAGCCAGAACCGTTCCTCGTCGACGAGGTCGAGGGCGAGCCTGTACGAACCGGGTGGGATCGGGCCGCGCACCGGCGCGTCGACCCGGAGTAGCTCGCCGGGCGCCGCCTCGACCGGCGTGCGAATCCCGTCCCACACGATCGGATTTCCGCGCTCGTCGAGCCAGTGGTACGAGAGGTTGAGCCCGCGCCACGGTGCGCCGCCCGCGTTCTCCAGCTCGACGCCGATGCGTGCGAGCGTCCCCGCTTGCACCGGCGGCACGTCGAGCGCGAGCCAGCGCATGGCCAGCGGTCCGGATGGGACGGGGTGCTCGCCGAGTCGTTCCAAGCCGGGGCTAGTCTAGGGCGGCGGTGGAACCACTCCTCGTCAGGGCGTGCCGGCGCGAGCCGGTCGAGCGCACGCCGGTCTGGTTCATGCGCCAGGCCGGACGCTCGCTGCCGCAATACCGAGAGGTGCGGAAGCGGTACGGGCTGTTCGACATCGTGCGCCGGCCGGAGCTGTGCGCGGAGGTGACGTTGCAGCCGGTGGAGGCGCACGGCGTCGACGCGGCCGTGATGTTCACGGACATCATGTTCCCCGTGGTCGGCATGGGTGTCGACGTCGAGCTCGTCGAGAACGTCGGCCCGGTCATCTCTCAGCCGATCGCGACACGCGCGGATGTCGATCGCTTGCGCGTGACCGAACCGGAGGAATCCGCGCCGTTCATCCTCGAAGCCGTGCGGCTGGTCCGCGAGCAACTCGCCCCCGAGCGAGCCGTGATCGGCTTCTGCGGTGGCCCATTCACAGTCGCCGGTTACCTGATCGAGGGAAAGCCGAGCCGCGACTTCGCGAACGTGAAGTCGATGATGTACCGCGAGCCCGCCGTGTGGCACGCGCTGATGGAGAAGCTCGCCGATCAGTTCACGCGGTACGTCAACGGCAAGGTGCGCGCGGGCGCCGACGTGATCCAGGTGTTCGACTCGTGGGTCGGCGCGCTCTCGCCGCCCGACTACGAGGAGTTCGTTGCGCCTTACTCCGCGCGGATTCTCCGGTCCGTCGAGGCACCGACGATCCATTTCGGGACGGGGACGACCGCCCTGCTCGTGGACATGGCCGAGGCGGGCGGCGACGTGATCGGCCTCGACTGGCGGATCGCGCTCGACCGCGGTTGGGCGCTCGTCGGCGACGATCGTGGCGTGCAAGGGAACCTGGATCCGGCCGTCTTGCTCGGGCCGTGGGAGCGGACGGAGGCCGCGACGCGCGATATCCTCGACCGTGCCGCAGGTCGGCCGGGTCATGTATTCAACCTTGGGCACGGAGTCGTGCCAGACACAGACCCGGCCGTCCTGCGGCGCCTGACGGAGTACGTGCACGAAGCGACGGTGGAGGCGCGGGTCTGACATGTTCCGTCGGGCGTCCCGGTGCCAGGCACGGAGCCAGAAGGCGCACCGAAGTGTGACGAAAGCGGCGCGGCGCATCGCCCGAGCGAAGCGGCCTCATGAGCCACGGGTCCACCAAGTGCCCGCCGCCGCTTCGTCGTCGTCCCGCCGCGGGCGCCGCCGCGGTGCCAGGCACCGCGACGAGGGTGTGACGCGGCTGTGACGGGAGCTGCGCCGGTCGCCGTCGTCCTGATGGCCTACGGGTCGCCCGAGCGGCTCGGCGACGTCCCCGCGTACTACGCGGACATCCGCGGTGGGCGGCCGATTCGACCGGAGCTGCTCGACGATCTCGTCCAGCGGTATCGCCTGCTCGGGATCGAGGACGGATCGCCGCTCAACGCGATCACCGAGCAGACGCGCGCGGCGCTCGAGCGCGAGCTCGACGTGCCCGTCTTCACCGGGATGAAGCACTGGACGCCGCGGATCGCCGACGCGGCGGAGCGAGCAGTCGCCGGCGGCGCGCAAACGGTTGTCGGTCTCGTGCTCGCCCCGCACTACTCCGCGATGTCGATCGGCGGCTACCGCACCCAGCTCGCGGAGGCGCTCGAGGGCCGCGCCGAGCTCGCGTTCATCGACAGCTGGCACGACGATGCGGGCTTCGTCGAGGTGCTGGCCGACCGCGTGCGCGGCACCGAGGCCCACGTCGTGTTCACGGCACACTCGCTCCCCGCCCGCGTCCTCGAAACCGGCGATCCCTACAAGGACCAGCTCCTGGAGACGTCACAGCTCGTCGCGGAGCGGGCAGGGCTCCGAACGTGGACGTTCGTCGCCGACGTCCTCGTTTGCCCGGTCGGCTTCGTCGCCGACCACCTCGAGATCCGCTGGGACCTCGACCACGAGGCGCGGGAGAAGGCGCGCGAGCTCGGGATGCACCTCGACCGAATCGACATGCCGAACGCTGACCGCGCCTTCGTCCAAGTCCTGGCCGGCCTGGTTCGGCGGGCCCTCTCGGTACCCTCGGGGGCGTGATCCAGCCGGGCGAGATTCGCGTCGAGCAGGCTTCGCGACACTTCAGGGTCTATCCGCGCGAGGCGCGGCGGCTGAAGGATCTCGTCGTCGCCCGCGGCCGCGCGCGCGGCCAGGACGTCGTTGCGCTCCGCGACGTCTCCTTCCAGGTCGACCCGGGCAGCGCCGTCGGGCTGGTCGGCCGGAACGGCTCGGGGAAGACGACGCTCCTCCGACTCATCTCCGGGATCATCAAGCCGACCTCCGGCCGTGCGGAGGCGGGAGGCCGGGTCGGTTCGCTGCTCGAGCTAGGCGCCGGTTTCCACCCGGACATGACCGGTCGCGAGAACGTGTTCCTGAACGGGTCGATCCACGGCCTGCAGCGCGCGTACATCCGCGAGCAGCTCGACGAGATCGTCGCCTTCGCCGGCCTGCCGAACAGTTCCAGCGCAAGTGCTTCGGCAAGATCTTCGAGTTCAAGCAGCGCGGAGGCACGATCGTGTTCGTGTCGCACGACGCCGCTGCCGTCGAGCGGCTCTGCGACCGCGCCATCCTGCTTCGGGACGGGAACATGGAGTTCGACGGCCCCACGCACGACGCGATCGTCCGCTACAGGCGGCTCCTCGCGGCAGACCGCGACCCCGACGAGCGCGGCGCGGGTCTGAAGGAGTGGGGCACAGGCGAGGCTCGAATCGAGGACGCCGTGCTGCTCGGCCCTGACGGCGAGGAGCGGACGCAGTTCCTCGGCGGCGAGCCGATGGCGCTCCGCCTACGCCTTGTCGCGGAGCGGCCGTTGCCGTCGCCTCGGCTGTCGTACGAGGTGCGCGACGAATCCGGCCTCCTGCTCGCAGGCGGCGGCCAGCCCACCGACGAGCTCGGCTGGGACGAGTCGACGACCACGTTGACGATCCGCTTCGAGGTCGAGCAACTTCCACTGACAGACGGCCGTTTCCACGTGCGGCTCGGGCTCACGGACGTCAGTGGCGAACGTCTCTACCACTGGCTCGACGACGCACTCGTCTTCGTCGTCTACCCTGCCGGCGACGAGCGCGGCGCCGTCCGGCTGGAGGGACGTTGGTCGGCAGAGGAGATCGAGGCGCAGGCTGAAAGGGTTGTCAGATGAGCTCGCGGACCTGTCCCGATTGGCCGATCTTGATGGAGTACGCACCCGATCTCCAGTTCAAGCACTACACCGTCGCCGAGGCGAAGCTGCCGGGCGAGGCGCTGATGAAGATCCCGGAGATCTCGCTCGACGACGTCGCGATCTGCTGCGATCTCGAACGTCACGTCTTCTACGCCGCGCACACGGATCCGAAGGTCGGCGAGGCGCTGCGCGCGACGCACTGGTTCGAGGTCGCCGAGTGGACGTCGAGCGGGCCGGGCAGCGCCGCTTCGAACCTCTAACGCGGCGTTACCGGCGTCAGGAGCGGCTCGCCGCGCTCGGCGGCGAGGATGTTGTCGACCACCAGCCGCGTCATCGCTGCGCGCGTCTCGACCGTTGCGCTGCCGATGTGCGGCGTGAGCACGACATTCGGCAGGCCGACGAGCTCGCTCGGGACATTCGGCTCGTGCGCGAAGACGTCTAGCCCCGCGTGGAGCCGGCCGCTGGAGAGCTCGCGAACGAGCGCCTGCTCGTCGACGATCTCGCCTCGCGCGGTGTTGACGATGCAGGCTCCGTCGCACATCAACGCGAGGCGGCGCGCGTCGATCAGTCCTTCGGTCTCGGGCGTGCGCGGCGCGTGGATCGTCACGACGTCCGACTCCCGCAGTAGGTCGTCGAGCTCGCGGTACTCCCCAAGGTCGGTGTCGACACGCCGGCGCTGCGTGTAGAGGACGCGCAGGGCGAAGCCGCGGGCCCGGTGGGCCACCGCCGAGCCGATGCGGCCGAGGCCGACGATCCCGAGCGTCGAGCCGGTCACGTCGCGGCCGAGGAAGCCCTCCGACCACGAGCCTCGCCACTGGCCCGCACGCACGAGCCGATCGCCTTCGACGACACGCCGGCGCATCGCCAGGATCAGCGCGAACGTCAGGTCGGCCGTCGCAGCGTCGAGCACGCCTGGCGTGTTCGTGACCGCGACGCCACGCGCAGCGCAAGCCTCGAGATCGATCCGGTCGTACCCGACGCCGAAGTTGGCGATCAGGCGGAGCGACGGGAACAGGTCGAGGGGAACGGGCTCGTTGGCCACGATCACCGCCTCGACGTCCTCCCGTCGAGCCGACAACGGGCCGACCTCGACCTCCGAGAGCTCGTCGAATGGGGGCCCGGGATAGCGTCGCGTTGCCAGGACCTTCAAGCCGCGAGTCTCGCATGCCGACATCCGTGATCGATGCGGCGCGTGCTCGTCCTGACTGCGGTCCTCCTTACTGTGCTCGGCCCGCGACCTGCGGGCGCCTACCGCCTCGAGGGCGCCAAGTGGCAGACGCGCACGATCACGTACTACACGGAGACACCGGCCTACGCGTGGTCGGTGGACACGGCGGCCTACGCCTGGAACACGAGCGGCGCGCGGGTCCAGTTCGTCAAGTCGTCGCGCGCCCGTGCGAAGGTCCTGATCGGGATCCGCTGGTACAAGCGTCCCGCCGGTGACGCGCTCGTGCAGCGTCTCGGCGGGCGGATCATGAGCGCGCAGGTCGGCATCCAGACGGGCCACGACCGCTACGAGATGGCGCTGATCGTTGCGCACGAGCTCGGGCACGTGCTCGGCCTCGATCACGAGACGGGTGTCTGCGCGACGATGAATCCCTCGGTCGCCGACGATCACACGACGTTGTGCCCCGCGCCGCCGACGGGAACGTGGACGTGCAGGCTGCTCCAGGCCGACGACGTACGGGGCGCAGTGAAGCTGTACGGCGGCACCGTGCGACCCTGGCGCGGCTCTCCGTTCTGCACCCGCTAGCTGACGCGTAGCGGCAGCTCGGCCAGCGAACGCGTGTTGACGACGTTCGCCGCGCTTGCCCAGCCGCGGCGCGCGGTCGCGACACACAGGCGCATGTTCGCGAGGCCGCCCACCGAATGCGCATCCGTCGACGCGCAGATCGGTACGCCGGCATCGATGGCGAGCCGCACCTCCGTTCCGGAGAGATCCAGGCGGTCGGGCAACCCGTTCGTCTCCAGCGCGACACCCGTCTCGAGCGCGACCTCGAAGACGCGTTCGAGATCGAGGGCGTTCGGCGGACGGCGGTTGATCATCCGGCCCTTCGGATGCGAGAGGCACGACACGGCGGGATGGCGCATCGCCTCCGTCACTTTCTTCGTCAGCAGGTCGCCGCGCTCGCGCTGCCCCGCGTGCAGGCTCAGCTGCACCCAGTCGAGCTCCCCGAGGATGTCGTCGGGAAGATCGAGCGCGCCGTCTCCGCGGATGTCGACCTCCGTTCCGCGCAGGATGCGAAACGGCGCCAGCCGCTCATTCGCCGCTGCGATCTCCTCCGCCTGACGGCGCAGATCGTCCGCGTCCAGCCCCGGGACGACGCGCACGTTCTGCGTGTGGTCGCAGATCGCGACGTACTCGTACCCGAGATCCCGCGCAGCCGTTCCCATCTCGAGCACCGAGGCCTTCCCGTCCGACCACGTCGTGTGGCAGTGCAGGTCGCCTTTGATGTCACTGAGCTCGACGAGCGACGGCGGCTCGCCCCGGAACGGCTGCTCGCGCAGCTCGGGCGGACACCAGGGAATTCCGAGCGCCGCGTACACGCCCGCCTCGTCACGTGCATCCGGCAGCGGCTCGAGCGCTTCGACATACGGCCGTGCGCCCGTCGCGCGCACGAGCTCGGTTCCGAACCGCGACGGCTCGGCGACGACGAGCTCGACCGGGACGCCCTCGACGGTCACGCCGAGCGCGCGCCGAGCCTCACGCTCGACGACGGAGACGATCGACGGCAGCCGCTCGAATGCGTCGAGCACCTGTTTCGGCCGAGCCGCCGAGCAGACGACGGCAAGGTCGAACGACACGTCCGCCCAGCGGCGTGGATCGCCTGCGGGCTCGCCTTCGAGCGCCCCCGCGATCTCCTCGAGCAGGGCCCGCGCCCGGTTCAACGTCAGTCCGTGCTTCTCCGCCCCGCGCTCGCGGTCGAGCGCGGCGAGCACTCGCTTCTCTGTCTGCGGCCCGATGCCCGAAACGCTCTGTAGCCGGCCGGAGCGCGCCGCCTCGCGAAACTCGTCGGCAGTGCGGACGCCGAGCGCTCTGCCGATCTCGACCATCCGCTTCGGGGCGATCCCGAGAAAGCGACCGAGGCCGACGAGCTCCGGCTGCACGTCACGCTCGAGCTCGTCGAGCTCCGCGATGCGACCCGTCTCCACGAGCTCCTGCAGACGCGCCGCGATCCCCGACCCGATCCCGCGCAACTCCTGCACTCGCCTCGCGCGAACGAGCTCGGCAACCGGCGCCTTCGTCTCGCGGATCGTCTCGGCCGCCCGCCGGTAGGCGCGCGACGTGTAGAAGCTCGAGCCTGAAAGGTCGAGGAGCCCGGCGAACGCCTCCAGGCGTTCCGCGATCGTCGCGTTGTCGAGGGAGCTGGGCATCGTCTCGTTAGTCTTGCCGCGTGGCGACCTTCCTGATTCTCTTCCGCCTCCGGGGCAAGACTCGGCTCGGAGATACGGAGCTTGCCCGGCAGATGATGAGGGACGTTGCCGCGGCGGTGAACGCGCTCGGCGAGGAAGCTTTGATCGTCGACGCGCCGGGCGGCCAGAACGAAGCGGTCGCGGCGGCGCTCAAGCCGCTTCGCGGCCCGGTGACCATCCTCAACGGCGACATTCCGTGCGTGACGAGCACGGAGATCGAGGATTTGACGAGCTCGGCGCCGGCGCTTGTCGCCGCGCGCGATGGGACGACGAACGCCCTCGCCCTCGGGGACGCCGGTGATTTCCAGCCGTTCTACGGTCCGGGCAGTGCGCAGCGATTCGGCGACCATCTCCGCGCTGCTCGGCTCGCGCTGCCCGGCATGCGCGACGATGTCGACACGTGGGAGGATCTCGAGCGCGTGCGCGACCGCGTCGGGAGGTTCACGCGCGGTTACCTCAACGAGCCGGCGCGCGCGTGAGGGTTGCTGTGCTCACGGGCGGCGTCGGGGGCGCCCGCTTTCTGCGCGGCGTCGTCGAGGCGGTCGATCCTGCGAGCGTGACGGCGATCGTCAACGTCGGCGACGACCTCGAGGTGCTCGGCCTCTACGTCTCGCCCGACCTCGACAGTGTCCTCTATGCGCTGGCGGGACTTGCCGACGAGGAGCGCGGTTGGGGACGGGCGGAGGAGTCCTGGAACGCGCTCGCCGCCGCGGACGAGTTCGGCGGCGAGTCGTGGTTCAAGCTCGGCGACCGTGACCTCGGCTTGCATCTGGTGCGCACGCAGCGGCTCCGCGCCGGCGAGCCGTTGTCGCGAGTCACAGCACGTCTGACCGCGGCCGTCGGCCTGGAGTCGACGATCCTGCCGGCATCGGATGAGCCGCTGCGCACGTGGCTCGAGACCCCGAACGGCGGGTACTCGTTCCAGCAGTGGTTCGTTGCGCGTTCTCACCGGGATCCCGTCGACCGCGTGCGGTTCGAGGGTGCGGCAGATGCGCGACCCGCACCCGGCGTGCTGGACGCGCTGCACGAGGCGGACGCGATCCTGATCGCGCCCAGCAATCCCTACGTGTCGATCGGCCCGATCCTGGCGGTGGAGCGGATCCGCCGAGCACTCGAACGGCGGCGTGTGCCGTGTGTCGCCGTCAGTCCGTTGATCGGCGGCCGTGCGGTGAAAGGGCCGGCGGCCGACATGCTCCAGCGCCTCGAGGGAGGCACGTCCCCGGCGCACGTAACGCAGTGTTACGCGGGATTGATCGATGCGCTCGTGTTCGACGAGGCGGATGCGGAGCATGTCGAAGCGGTCGCGGGGCTCGGCGTGCGGCCGGTGGTGACGCGGACGTTGATGTCGGACGCGGACGCGCGGCGGAGGCTCGTCGAGGCTGTACTCGACGCGATGGCGGTCGCGTGAAGGTCGCAATCGTCGGCGGCACAGGTGCCTTCGGCCGCGGCCTCGCCGCCCGGTGGCGCGAGGCCGGAGTCGAGATCACGATCGGCTCGCGCGACGCGGCGCGTGCGCAAGAGCGGGCTGCGGTGCTCGGGGTCTCGGGCGCGACGAACGAGGAGGCGGTGCGCGATGCGGACCTCGTCGTCCTCGCCGTCCAATCCAGCGCTGCGATCGACACCGCACGCGACCTCGCGCCGGTCATCGGCGCGGCGCCTGTGCTCTGCGTCGCCAGCGAGCTCCGGTTTGAAAAGCACGGCGTGTTTCCCGCGCGTGACGCCGGCTCGATCGCCGAGGACGTCGCCGCAATCGTCGCCGGGCCGGTCGTCTCGGGCTTCCAGGCGCTGCCGGCGGCGCAGCTCGCCCAGTCCGGCCTGCTCGACGAGGACGTTCTCGTCTGCGGCGACGACGCCGACTCCAAGCAGCTCGTGCTCGAGCTCGGCCAGCACCTCGTGAGCGGTCGCGCAATCGACGCCGGGCCGTTGCCGAATGCCCGCGCCTTGGAGGGCATGACGGCGGTGATCGTCCACGTGACTCGTCGCCGAGGCGGTCGGCCTCGAGGACGGGGACGTCGTCGTGCTGGCGCAGAAGATCGTCTCCAAGTCCGAGGGACGCGTGGTCCGGCTCGCGGACGTCGATCCGTCCGACCGTGCGCGCGAGGTCGCAGGTAACGAGGACCCGCGTCGGATCGAGGTGATCCTGCGCGAGGCGGCCCGCGTCGTCCGCGTGCGGCCCCCGCTCGTGATCGCCGAGACGCGCCACGGCTTCATCTGCGCCTCGGCCGGAGTGGATACGTCGAATGCTCCCGAGCCGGGCATGCTCGTGCTCCTGCCGGAGGATCCGGACGCATCGGCGGCGCGCATCCGCGAGCGCGTGCAGGAGCTCACCGGCCGCACGGTCGGTGTTCTCGTCACGGACTCGTTCGGCCGCCCGTGGCGGCAGGGGACGACGGACGTCGCGATCGGCGCAGCCGGGCTCCCGGTCGTCCTCGACCTGCGCGGAAAGCACGACCCCGTCGGCTACGAGCTCCACGCGACGATGATCGCCGTCGCCGACGAGATCGCCGGGGCGGCGGAGCTCGTGATGGGGAAGGTCGAGGGCGTCCCGGGCGCCGTCGTGCGCGGACTGCGCCTGCGCGGTGACGCGCGAGCGCGCGACCTCGCCATGCCGGCCGACCGAGACCTGTTCCGTTGAGTCAGGTCAGGGACAGTCCCCTCGGGGGGACAGTCCCTATGCGGGACAGTCCCTGGGGAGGGACAGTCCTATGCGGGACAGTCCCTGGGGAGGGACAGTCCCTGGGACATGCCCGTTTTAGCCGTTGAGCGGGATCCGGACTCGATGCAGCGGCTGGCCGTTCTCGGCGGACGGCTCGAACACCTCGAGCCAGCGCGGCTCCACCGTGTCCGGGAAGGTCAGCGTCACGTCATAGGTTCCGCGCGTGCCTGAGCCCGACGTCGCCGTGACGAACCTCTGCAACAGCTTCCGGCCCGCCGAATCGAACAGCTGAACGTCGAAGGTCGCCTCGAAGGTGTTCGCGGTGCCGCGAACGTGCAGCGGGCTCGCCACCGGCTCGTGCGGCAACGGGCTTTCGACCAGGATCTGGGGCGTGACATCCTCGAAGTCCGCGCGCGTGAGCGGCTTCGTGTCGCCGATCGACCGCGCAGTCCGCACGCCTCGAACCGACGAGAACTGCGTCAGCGTGTAGACGACCTGCGCAAGGCCGGCGCGCGACAGCTGCGGCAGGTCGACGACCGCGACGCCGCCGACGAGCGTGACCGCAGCCGGCGACGCGTTCGCAGGCACCCCGGACGTGAGCCCGTCCGCCCGATCCACCGAGCTCGGTCCCCCGAAGAGCTGCTCCAACGCCGCGAACGCAACCGCTCTCGTGTCAGGCACCTCGCGCCCGACCGGGGCGACTTTGCCGCCGCGCAGGAAGTACACGCGCACGAACGTCGTCGTGACGCGGGGAACGGACTCCGTCGTCGTCGTCGACACCGTCGAGCCGGTCGACGTCGGCGGCGACGCCTTGTGCGACGACGACTTCCCGCAACCCGCGGCGAGCACGGCGACGAGGAGGATCGGGAGGAGCCGGCGCACCGGAGAAGACTTCCGCGCGACCACAGTAGGCTCCTTCCCGTGGACGAACGCGCGCGGCCGCTGCTCGAGAGCGACCTCGATCCCGACCCGCTGCGGCAGTTCGAGGCATGGTTCCGCGAGGCGGCAGGCGTCGTGCGCGCGCCGGAGGCGATGGCGGTCGCAACCGCGAGCGAGGACGCTGTGCCTTCCGTGCGGATGGTCCTTCTCAAGAGCTTCGACGAGGGCGGCTTCGTTTTCTTCAGCGGCTACGGCAGCCGAAAGGGCGTCGAGCTCGCGTCGAACCCGCGCGCCGCGCTGCTCTTCTATTGGGACCCGCTCGGCCGGCAAGTGCGGATCGAGGGAGTCGTCGAGCGCACGTCGGCCGCGGAGAGCAAGCGCTACTTCCACTCGCGGCCTCGCGCGAGCCAGATCGCTGCTCTCGCATCTCGGCAGTCCAGCACGCTCAAAGGCCGTGACGAGCTCGAAGCGCGCTTCGCCGAGCTCGAGTCGCAACACGAAACCGAAGAGGTGCCGCTGCCGGCGGAGTGGGGCGGTTTCCGCCTCCTCCCGGACACCTACGAGTTCTGGCAGCACCGCGAGGACCGCCTCCACGACCGCCTTCGGTACCGTCGCGACGGCAGCGGCTGGACGATCGAGCGCCTTTCGCCCTAGGCGCCGCTTGCGGCGCCGCCGTCAGGACACGTGAGCTTTGCCCGCGCGTCCGTCTGAAACGACCGGTCGAACCGATCGAATTCATGACCAACGCCTCTAGCCGAAGAGCGCCGCGAGCTCGTCGGCCTCCGCGCGCCCGAGCTCGAGCTCGAGCGCGTCGGACGCGGTGTGAAGATGCTCGGGCCGGCGCGGGCCGGCGATCACGGCCGTGACGTTCGGCTGTGCGAGCAGCCACGCCTGGGCGAGTGCTGCGCTGTCGACTCCTCGCTGCGCGGCGGCAGCGTCGAACGCCTCCAGCGCATCGAACACTCGATCGTCTCGAAGGTGCTCGTACGGTTCCGGGCGCTGGGTCATCCGCGACCCGGCCGGCGGCTCCTCGCCCCGGCGGTACTTTCCGGTCAGCCAGCCGCCCGCAAGCGGGCTGAAGGCCTCGTACGCGATCCCGCGCCCGGCGCACAACGGCAGCACGTCGCGCTCGTCACCACGTTCCAGCAGGGAATAGGAGTTCTGCACGAGCGCCGGGCGGCCAGCGTCGAGAGCGGCGCGCAACTGTTCGTCGTCGAAGTTGCTGACACCGTAGGCCCGGGTCAGCCCGCGTTCGACGAGCTCCTCGAACGTCGCGATCGTCTCAGCGAGCGGCGTCTCGGGATCGAACGCGTGCGCGAGGTAGAGGTCGACACGGTCGACGCCCAGGCGACCGAGACTGGACTCGATCTGCCGGAGGATGCGGTCGCGCCCGAGACCGTGATCCTGGCCCGCGTCCATCGGATTGAACGTCTTCGTCGTGAGCGTGGGACGGTTCCCCGTCGAGCGCATCCACCTGCCGATCGCCGTCTCGCTGCGGCCGCCTCCGTACGCGTCGGCCGTGTCGAACGCCGAGATACCGAGCGCCCAGGCCGCGTCCATGACGGCGAACGCCCGCTCCTCCGATTCGCCCTGGCCGAACAGCTCGGGCGCCGACCCGATCCCGCCGAAGTTGCCGCAGCCGAGGACGACCCGTGAGAGCTGCACGCCCGCGCGACCGATCTCACGCTGTTCCACCGCGCGATTCTACGGTCGGGCACGATTCCGTCGTGTTCGCCTGCCCGGCCGTCCCACCCTCGCCGCCGCCGCGCATCGACCGGCCGCGCTACGAGGTCAACGTGCACGTCGACTCCGATCTGAAGGAGGTCAGCGGCGACCTGACGGTGCGGTTCACGCCGAACCGACCGACACAACGGCTCGTCTTCCGTCTCTGGCCCAACGGGCCGTTGCAGGAACGGGAGGGCACACGCCTCGACGTCGGCGATGCGACTGCGGGCGGCCACACCTTGCACGCGGCCCGCCCTGACCCGACGACGCTCGTTCTGCGAGTCCAGCTCCGGGCCGGCGAGACGATCGCGGTCCACCTACCGTGGCGGCTGCGCGTTCCCCTAGACGCGCGCGACCGCGTGTCGCGATTCGCCGCCGGCGTTCGCCTCGGTTCCTTCTTTCCAATCCTTGCGTGGGATCCGCGACGCGGCTGGGTCACCGATCCGCCGGCAAAGATCCTGGGGGAGAGCTCCACGACTCCCGCCTCCGATTTCGACGTTCGCGTCGATGGGCCGTCAGGGATGGAAGCGCTCGTGTCCGGCACGCGGGTTGGGACGGACCACTGGCATGCGCACGGCGTCCGGGACGTCGCGGTTGCGGTGGGACGCTTCTCGGTCTTCACGGCGATCGCGCGCGCGCCGCGCCCCGTCACGGTCGTCGTGGGCGTCGCACGGTCGGCCCAAGTCGAAGGTCCCAACGTCCTGCGCATGGCGGTTCGCGCGCTCGAACGCCTGTCGCGACTCTACGGGGCGTATCCGTGGAAGACATATACGGTCGTCGTTCCGCCCGACCTCCGCAGCGTCGGCATCGAGTATCCGACACTCACCTTCATCGGCGCGAGCCCCATCCTGCGCGTGATCGTCGACCACGAGACCGCGCATCAATGGTTCTACTCGCTCGTCGGCAACGACCAGGCGCGCGATCCGTGGCTCGACGAAGCGCTCGCGACGTGGGGCCAGTTGCAGCTCGGCAGCGGCCTCCCCGGGAGCATCGCAACTTCGCCGAGCTCGGAGTTCCAGCACGTCGGCTCGCCGATGTCCTACTGGAACACGCGTCAGGTCGCCTACTTCCGCGAGGTGTACGGCGGCGGCGTCGTCGCGCTGGCGTCGCTCGGGCAGGCACGCCGTGTCAACTGCGCGCTGCACCACTACGCAGCGCGGAACGCCTACGGGATCGCGCAGCCCGGCGATCTGCTGGACGCGCTCAACCGCATCATTCCCGGCGCCGAGCGCCGCCTCCGCCGCTTCGGGATCCGCCGCTGAGGCGTCGCTTGCGACGCCGACCTAGAGGACGTGCGGGCTTGGCCCGCGCGTCCGTCGCAAAAGCGCGATTAGGACCGCGGACGCCGCGAGTGTCGCCCGGACCCGCTGCTGAGGCGTCGCTTGTCGACGCCGACCTAGAGGACGTGCGGGCTTGGCCCGCGCGTCCGTCGCAAAAGCGCGTTTAGGACCGCGGACGCCGCGAGTGTCGCCCGGATCCGCTGCTGAGGCGTCGCTTGTCGATGCCGACCTAGAGGACGTGCGGGCTTGGCCCGCGCGTCCGTCGCACAAGCGCGTTTAGGACCGCGGACGCCGCGAGTGTCGCCTGGACCCGCTGCTGAGGAGCTTCCGAAGGGCCGCAAGCCGCGCGTCCCACTTGCCGCCGACGTCGGCCATCCAGTCGAGCGCGCCGGCGAGCGGCTGCGGCGTCAGCTCGTACCGGGTTTCCCGTCCCTCGCGCCGGCTCTCGACGAGCCCCGCCTCGCCGAGGGCCGCGAAGTGTTTGGCGACTGCCTGGCGGGAGACCTGGAGCTCCGCCGCCAGCTCGGTCGCCGTCGCCGTCCCGCGCTCGGCCAGCGCCTCGACGACGTAGCGGCGATTCGGATCGGCGAGCGCGTCGAACACGCGGCCGGTGGGGTCTGTCACGTGTGCGCGAGCGAAAGCGCGAGTGCGCGCAGCTCGAGCGCGGTCGAGAACTCGGGCGTCGACTCCCGCACGTGCAGCCTCGTGCCGTCGTCCGTCTCCTCGAGCGTGAACTCGGTCTCGCCCTCGTCCTCCCAGTCCAGCACGAGCCGCTCGGGCGGCTCCGCGACCACGACCGTCGCCCGGCGCTCCTCGCCGTCCTCCCATCGGAAGATGCCCGCGCCGCCTTCGCGGAGATCGAGCTCGACGTCGTTCGCAAACCATTCCTCGAGCTGCTCGGGATCCGTCAGCGCCTCCCAGACCTCATCCGGCGGGACGGGGAACTCGATCTCGCGGCTGACCTCCATGACTCCTCCAATCCGCAACCGGAGGGTTGCGTATACTAGGCGCAACCGAACGGTTGCACTTTACCAGGGAGGCCCGATGCCACTCATCCCGATGGTCGTCGAACAGGACGGCCGCTACGAGCGCTCCTTCGACATCTACTCGCGGCTGCTGCGCGAGCGGATCGTCTTCCTCGGCCAGGAGGTCGAAGACTCGATCGCGAACCTCATCACCGCGCAGCTGCTCTTCCTCGACGCCGAGGATCCCGACAAGGACATCTCGCTCTACATCAACTCACCGGGCGGCTCGTCGTATGCTGGGATGGCCATCTACGACGCGATGCAGTTCGTCAAGGCGGACGTCGCGACGTACGCGATCGGGATGGCGATGTCGGCGGGCGCGATGATCCTGTGCGGCGGCGCCGCGGGCAAGCGCTACGTCCTGCCGAACGCGAAGGTGATGATCCACCAGGGCTCCGGCGGCTTCCGGGGCAGTCCCGCGGACATCCAGATCGCCGCCAAGGAGATCCTGGAGATGACGCAGCGGATGTCCGAGATCATCTCGCGTCACAGCGGCCAGCCGCTCGAGAAGGTGGTCAAGGACATCGACCGCGACCACTTCATGTCGCCCCAGGAAGCGGTCGAGTACGGCCTCGCCGACCAGGTGATGGCGCCGCGCGGCCGTGCGCGCTCCCGACTACGCCGAGGCGCTGATCGGCTGGCGCGTCTGGTGCGTCGTCGCGACGGCGGACGGGCTGCGGCTCGGGTCGGTGATCCACGAGGAGCTGTGGCCGCGCGGGACGGAGCTCGTGGCACGGTGCGACGGCGGCGGCCGACACGAGGCACCGAATGAAGAGTGCTCCTGTGGCATCCACGCGGCCCGTGAGCCTGCGACCGTCTGGTCCTACCTGCGCGGCCGCGACGAGCCCGGCACCGTGGCCCGCGTCCTCGGTCGCGTGCTGCTCTGGGGTCGCGTCGTCGAGCACGAGGGTGGCTGGCGTGCGTCGCACGCGTATCCGCTCGACTTCGTCGCAACCGAGCCGGAGCTCGCACGCAGCCTGGCTAGTCTCCAGGCGTGCGCGTCGCGCTGATCGCCGACATGCACGGCAACGCCGTCGCGTTCGACGCCGTGCTGCGGGAGCTCGAGCTCGAGCGCTTCGACGCGGTCGTCTCCCTCGGTGACGTCGCGCAGGGCGGCCCACAGCCGGCGGAGTGCATCGACCGGCTGCGTGAGCTCGGCTGCCGCTGCGTGCTCGGGAACTCCGACGAGTTCCTGCTGACGCTCGAGCTGGGAAGTGAGGAGGTGGACGACGAACGGCGCGAGCAGTTGGTCACGGTGGGCCGGTGGTCGGAGCAACAGCTCGGCGACGAGCAGCTCGCCTTCCTCGGCGCGTTCGAGCCGACGGTCGAGCTCGACGTCAGCGGGAGCAGGCTCGTCTGCTGTCACGGCTCCCCGGCGTCGAACGAGGAGGTCGTCCTCCCGGAGACGCCGCGGGAGAAAGTCGAGGAGCTCATCGGCCGTGCGGATGCCGTGGCCGGCGGCCACGTCCACCTCCAATGGCTTCGCCGCGCGGGCCGCGGGATCTGGTTCTGTGCCGGTTCCGTCGGCCTCGTCTACGAGCACAAGGAGCCCATGGACGAGCGGCCGTTCGACCCTTGGGCCGAGTATGCCGTCCTGACCGCCGACGACGGGAAGCTCGGCGTCGAGTTCCGTCGCGTTCCGTTCGACGTCGAGGCGCTGATCCGCGCAGCGGAGGCGATGCCGGACGAGCAGTACGCGGCGATGTGGAAGCGGGCCTAAGGAGCTCTCAGGCCTAGGCTGCGACGTCGAGCGCGTGCTCGGCGGGGCGGAAGCGCCGTGCGTTGAAGCGCTCGGCCGACGGCAGGACGACGGATTCCATGTCTGCACCGGGGCTCGGCTGCGTTGCGCGACTACTGACCAGGCGGGCGATGAGGTAGCCGGCGCCGACGACGACTCCGCCTGCGAGGGCGTCGAAGAAGAAGTGGTTGCCGGTCGCGACGATCACGATCAGCATCACGGCCGGGTACAGGGCGCCCGCGATCCGGATCACGCGCCGCCGCGCAAACGCCGCGACGGCGACGCCGACGATGAGCGCGTAGCCGAAATGGAGCGACGGCACCGCTGCGTACGGGTTGTAGACGCTGCCGAGCAGGTTCGAGCTCAGATTGAGATGCGCGCCGTTCGTGACCGTGTCGACGAAGCCGAGCCCTGCGAGCCGCGGCGGCGCTGCGGGATAGAGGACGTAGATCGAGAGGCCGATCGCCGTCGCGGCGATGAGCGTGTTCCGCACGAACGCGAAGCGATCGCGGTGCTTGCGGTACATCCACACGAGAAACGCCGTCGTCCCGACGAAGTGCAGCACCACGTACGCGACTCCGAGCAGCGAGGGCAGGGCGGGTACGGCGTGCGCAGCGTTCTGCAGGGCGCGCTCGCCGAAAATGTGGAAGTGCCGCTCGATCGAGACGATCGAGTCGGTGTGCGACTGGGCGAGCGAGAGGCTCGCATTCCCGCCGCCGCGGATCAGCTCGTAGACGCCGTAGAGGGCCACGAGGGTGGCGCCCTCCACCAGGCCTCGGTGGGGAGAGGACACGAGGCCTCGGAGGGAGGGGGAGGGGCGGAGGGCAGCCACGTTCATAGGAACGAGGCTAGGCCCGGGGGCCATCCCACGCAGTGTGGTTACCCACACACTTGCCCTGCGGCTGGCGCACTCTCGAGGGTATGACTTGGCGCAAGTGGAGTCGATGACCCGCCGGGAGCTGCTGGAGCGGACTGGTCGCGTCGCGCTCACTGCCGGCGTACTCCCGTTTGCCGGGCCGCTGGCCGAGCTCGCCCGCGCCGCGCCGCCGGGGATCTACGGGCAGCTCGCCCGGACCCTCCAGGGCGACGTCGTCGTCCCGGGCGATCCGGCCTACGGGCAGGCGCGGGTGCTGTTCGACACCCGCTTCGACGGCGTCCATCCGCATGCCGTCGTTTTCTGCGAGTCCCTCACGGACGTCGAGCGGACGATCACCTGGGCCCGGAGGCACGGCCTTCGCATCGCCCCGCGCTCCGGTGGCCACAGCTACGGCGGCTACTCGCTCTCGCCGGGAGTCGTCGTCGATGTGTCGCGGCTGAGCAGGGTTGCGCTGGGCCCTCAGCGCCGGGCCGTCGTCGGCGCCGGGGCGCGCCTGATCGACGTCTACGCCGGGCTGTGGGAGCACGGGCTGACCGTCCCCGCGGGAACGAGCCCGACGGTCGGGATCGCCGGCCTGACGCTCGGCGGCGGGATCGGCTTCGGCGCGCGCAAGTTCGGCCTCACGTGCGACAACCTCGTCGAGGCGACGGTCGTGACCGCTTCCGGCCGCGCGCTCGTCTGCAACGCACACGAGCACGCGGATCTCTACTGGGCGCTCCGTGGGGGAGGCGGCGGCAACTTCGGGGTCGTGACGCGGTTCGTCTTCCGCACCCACCCGGTCGCCGGCGTCGCGACGTACGCGCTCGAATGGCCGTGGTCGGACGCGCGGCCTGTCGTCCAGGCCTGGCAGAAGTGGGCGCCGCACGCCCCGGACGGTCTCTTCTCGGTCTGCAACTTGAACTGTGCCGGCGGCGGTTCCCCGCGAATCACCTCGGCCGGACAGTTCTTCGGCACGGCGCAACAGCTCAAGACGCTGATCGCTCCGCTGACGGCGACCGGGTCGCCGACGCGCGTGTCCGTCGTCTCCCGAACGTACATGGACGCGGCGCGCATGTGGGCGGGCTGCTCCGGGACGATCGCGGAGTGCCATCTGCAGCCGCAGGGCGCGCTCGGGCGCTCGACGTTCAAGGGGAAGTCGGACTACGCGAACAAGCTGTTCAGCGCCCGCGCGGTTGACACGCTCGTGCGCGGGATCGAGTCCCGGAAAACGCGGGGCTCCGGGAGCGCGATCGTGCTCCTCGACTCGTCCGGGGGCGCGATCAACCGTGTTCCGAAGGGCGCGACTGCGTTCGTCCATCGCGACGCGCTCTTCTCGCTCCAGTACCTCGCGTACTGGCAGCCGACCGACCCGCCGGCGGTCGGCGCGGCCAATCTCCGCTTCCTGCGGAACCTCTACGCAGCGATGCGTCCATTTGTCTCGGGGTTCTCGTACCAGAACTACATCGATCCCGAGCTGTCGAGCTGGAAGCACGCGTACTACGGCTCGAACCTCGCGCGCCTCGTGAGCGTCAAGCGCAGGCACGACCCGGGCAACGTGTTCAACTTTCGCCAGAGCATCCCGACGCGGCTCTAGCGACCACCGCTTGGGGGATGGCTCCGACCGAAGCTGCGCCTACGGTCGTGCTGTGAGGGCAAGGCTCGCCTTGATCGCTACCGCAGCGTGCGCACTGATCGGCGCAGCAGAAGGCGCCGGAGCAGTGTCGACGAACGAGCTGGCAGGACGTCTCGACGCAAAGGCGCTCGTGCTCCAGCCTGCGGACGTGAGGGGACTCCTCGGAGGGCGCTTCGTCTACTCGGGGCAGATCCTCTACGGCATGACGACCGGCTATGAGCGGAACTTCGTCTTCCGCGGCGGCAAGGACGAGCTCTCGATCGCCGACGGCGCGTGGCTCTTCGACAGCGCGGGTGGCGCCGTGAACGGATTCACGACGCAGAAGTCGGTATTGCTTGACCTCGGCCTGCACCGCCTGCGTCTCACAACGCGTGTCGGTCAGCAGACGTGCCTCTACGGCAAGGTCCGTAAGGGTCCGAACTTCCACGACGCGACGTACGTGATGCTGTGGCGGCACGGTCGCGTCGTCGCACAGCTGAGCGTGCTCGGGACCGGCAGCGCCGGCGGCCCTAGCGTCGCGCTGGCGCTCGCACAGAAGCAAGAAGCCCGGATCGCGCACGCACTCGCGGGCTAGAGCCCACTTACACAGCTCTTACGTCGTTCCCATCGGTTTCTCAGGCCGCGCTGGTTCTCTCTGACGCATGTCCGGTGCCGGATTCGCCGTCGAACGGTCTTCTGCGCCCGCCGCCGACAGGCGGCCGCGGGCGGCACGCCGTGCCCTGACGATCGGCGCCCTCTGGGCGGTCGTCGGCGGGAACACGGCCGTGATCGTCTGGCTCTGGGTCCACGGCGGCAATGTTTCCGAGCATCTGACGACCGGCGAGCTGCTGACGAGCCTGGGGCGCATCACGGGTCTCCTGGCCTCGTTCTCCGCGCTGCTCCAGGTCCTGCTGCTCGCGCGGCTCCCCTTGGCGGAGCGGCTCGTCGGCTTCGACAGGCTTACCGTCTGGCACCGCTGGAACGGCCACGCGTGTCTCGACCTCGTGCTCGCCCACGTCGTCCTGACCGTCTGGGGCTACGCGTTGATGGACAAGGTCTCGCTCCCGAAGGAGATCTCGACCATGCTCGGCGGCGGCGTCTACCCGGGGATGATCACGGCGACGATCGGGACCGGCCTGCTGATCGCGGTCGTCTTCACATCGGTCGTCATCGTGCGGCGGCGGCTTCGGTACGAAACGTGGTACGCCGTTCACCTGGCGGCGTACGCCGGGATCGCGCTCGCCTGGTTCCACCAGATTCCGACCGGAAACGAGCTCGTGCTCGACCGCGTCGCCGCGGACTACTGGCGGGCGCTCTACCTCGTCCCGCTCGCCCTGCTCCTCGTCTTCCGCGTCCTCGCCCCGCTTGCGCGGGCGCTGCGCCATCGGCTGCGCGTGGCTGAGGTCGTCGACGAAGGAGCCGGCGTGGTGTCGCTTCGCATCACCGGTCGGCGCCTCGATCGGCTCAATGCACGGGCCGGTCAGTTCTTCTTTTGGCGCTTCCTCAGCCGGAGCTCGTGGTGGGCGTCGCATCCGTTCTCGCTGTCCGAGGCGCCTGACGGACGGTCGCTCCGGATCACCATCAAGTCGCTCGGCGACTTTTCGAGCCGCATCGGCGAGATCCGTCCCGGGACCAGAGTCGTCGCGGAAGGGCCGTTCGGCGTCTTCACCGAGGCCGCGCGGCGACGCGAGAAGGTCGTTCTGATCGCCGGCGGGATCGGGATCACGCCGATCCGCGCCCTGATGGAAGACATGTCCGGGGACGTGATCGTTGTCTACCGCGTCGTCGGCGAAGGCGATCTCATCTTCCGCGAGGAGCTCGAGCGCCTCGCGCACGAGCGCGGGATCACGCTCCTGCTCGTCGTCGGCGATCACGCGACGCGCGAGGGCAGGCGGCTGCTGTCTCCACGTCATCTGCGTGAGCTCGTCCCCGACATCGCGGAGCGCCAGGTCTACGTCTGCGGGCCGCCCGCGATGACCGAGTTGCTCGAGCGGAACGTCCGCCGCGCCGACGTTCCCCCCCGCTTCATCCACACCGAGAAGTTCGCCCTCTGAGCGAACGAGAAGGAGAAGCCATGCGAAAAGCAGTCATGACGTTCCTGACCGCGGCGGTGATCGCCATGCCGGTCGTCGACGCGACCGCGGCGGTGAAGGCAACCGCCAAGAAGAAGGTCGTCATCCAGAGGTTCACCGGCTCGTCGGCTCAGGTCGACCGCTGGGGCACCGTCCAGGTCGCGATTGTCGTTCGCAAGACGACGACGACCACGGGGACGAAGAAGAGAGTGACGCGGAGGATCACCGCCGTGACCGTCCCTGTCTACCCGAATCACACGAGCCGTTCCTCGTACATCAGCGCGAACGCGGTCCCGATCCTGCGCAGCGAGGCGCTGCAGGCGCAGAGCGCGAGGATCGACCTCGTCTCGGGCGCGACCGACCTGAGCAACGCATTCGTCGAGTCGCTCCAGTCCGCGATCCTGAAGGCGAAGCGAGCGTGAGCGCCGTCGCTGCTCCGCCCGGCGTCCGCCGCGTCGAGCACATCATGGGCATGCCGATCGTCGTCGACGTCCGCGACGAGAGCGTCGACGAGGCCGTGCTCGATCGGATGTTCGACTGGTTCCGACGGGTCGACGCGACGTTCAGCACCTACAAGGACGACAGCGAGATCAGCCGCCTCGGCCGCGGCGAGC
>VAXU01000135.1 GCA_005885125.1 Actinomycetota bacterium | reverse complement strand
GTCAGCCACCCGGAGGCCGGAGAGGAGGCGGAGGTGCACGACCTCGCCAGTCCCCTGTCCGACGGAGCGCGCGTGGCCGTGATCACCAGCAAGAGCGGCGAGCCGGCGCTGCGCCTGATCAGGCACGACGCCGCGCACGTGCTCGCGACGGCGGTGATGGAGCTCTACCCGGGCGTGAGGATCTCGATCGGGCCGCCGATCGAGGACGGCTTCTACTACGACTTCGAGTTTCCACACGGCACGGTCGTCTCGGAGGCGGACTTCCCGCGCATCGAGGAGCGCATGCGCGCTCACATCAAGGCGGCGGAGCCGTTCCAGCGCGCGGAGGTCTCGCCGCAGCAGGCGCGCGAGCGCTTCGCGGCGGACGGACAGGACTACAAGGTCGAGCTGATCGACGACCTGGTCAAGGGGGCCACCCGCGAGCACCCGCTGCGCACCGTGTCGCTGTACACGAACGGTCCCTTCACCGACCTGTGCCGCGGGCCCCACGCGCCCAGCACGGCCAGCGTGGGCGCCTTCAAGCTGCAGTCCGTGGCGGGAGCGTACTGGCGCGGGGACTCCTCGCGCACGATGCTCACGCGCATCTACGGCACCGCCTTCTTCTCCCAGGCCGATCTCGCCGCGCACCTCGAGCGCCTCGAGGAGGCAAGGGCGCGCGATCACCGCAAGCTCGGCCGCGAGCTGGACCTGTTCATGTTCTCGGAGCTCTCGCCCGGCAGCCCCTTCTGGAAGCCCGCGGGGACGGCGATCTGGAACGTGCTCACGGACCTGTGGCGCAGCGAGAACCGCGCGCGCGGCTATGAAGAGGTGCGCACGCCGATCCTGTACGACGTCGAGCTGTTCCGCCAGTCGGGCCACTGGGAGAAGTACCGCGACCACATGTACTTCACCGAGGTGGAGAAGCGCCCCATGGGCCTGAAGCCGATGAACTGCCCGGCGCACATCCAGATCTTCAACCAGTCCCGTCACTCCTACCGCGACCTGCCCGTGCGCTTCTCCGAGGCGGGGCTCGTGCACCGGCACGAGCCGAGCGGCGTTCTGCACGGGCTGCTGCGGGTCCGTCACATAACGCAGGACGACGCGCACATCTTCTGCACCGATGAGCAGGTCGAGCAGGAGGTGGTGGAGTGCCTGCGCTTCGGCTTCGACCTGTATCAGCTGTTCGGCTTCGAGCCCCGCCTGGAGCTGTCAACGCGGCCGCCGCAGCGCATCGGCACGGACGACATGTGGGACCGCGCCGAGGCCGCGCTCGCGGGCGCGCTCGACTCGCTCGGCCTCCAGTACGAGCTCAACCCCGGCGACGGCGCCTTCTACGGGCCCAAGATCGACCTGCACATGACCGACTCGATCGGGCGCTCCTGGCAGCTGGGCACGGTGCAGCTCGACTACGCCATGCCCGAGCGCTTCGACATGACCTACACGGGCCCCGACAACGCCGAGCATCGCCCGGCGATGATCCACCGCGCGCTGCTGGGCTCCTTCGAGCGCTTCATCGGCATCCTCACCGAGCACTACGCGGGCGAGTTTCCGCTGTGGCTCGCGCCTGTGCAGGTGCTCGTGCTGCCGGTGTCCGATCGCTTCAACGAGTACGGCGCCTCGGTGGTCGCGCGCCTGCGCGCCGGCGGGGCGCGCGTGGAGCTCGACGACCGCAACGAGTCGGTGGGTCGCAAGATCCGCGACGCCGAGCTGCGTAAGGTCCCGTACATGCTCGTGGTGGGCGAGCGCGAGGAGCGCGAGGGGACGGTGGCAGTACGCGAGCACCGTGGCGGAGACACGGGCAGCGAGCCCGTGCAAGAGTTTGGTGAGCGCCTGCGCGACGGCTATACTCGACCCCGTTGAAGCCCCGCAAATCTTCAGTGCGCGACTCCTAGCACCCGCTTGACGCGCCGCCAGCACAGCTAGTGTCGGTCCCACGCAGGTTCGACCGGCGCCCGCCGGAGCGGGACACCACCCGGATCAACGATCGCATTCGCGTGCCCGAGGTGCGCCTGATCGACGACGAGGGCAATCAGGTTGGGGTGATGAAGACCGCGGACGCGCTCAGGTTCGCGCAGGAGCGCGACCTGGACCTCGTCGAGGTCGCCCCCGAGGCGCGCCCGCCCGTGGCGCGCGTGCTGGACTACTCCAAGTACAAGTACGAGCAGGCGCAGAAGCAGAAGCAGGCTCGCAAGCACCAGCAGCAGGTGACCGTGCGCGAGATCAAGTTTCGGCCCAAGATCGCCCAGCACGACTACGACACCAAGAAGCAGCACGTCGAGCGGTTCCTGCGCCACAAGGACAAGGTCAAGGTCACGATCATGTTCCGCGGGCGCGAGGTGACGCACCCCGAGCGGGGCACCGCGATCCTCGACCGGCTCGCCGAGGAGCTCGCGGAGCTGGGCGTGATCGAGCAGCACCCGACGCAGGAAGGGCGCAACATGACGATGATGATGGCCCCTTCCAAGGCCGTGCTCGCGGGGCGCGCGGACGTGGCGGCGAGCTCGAGCGACGCCGCCAACGGCGCGCGCCAAGTGGCGGGGGGCGAGGTCAGACTCGACGGCGCGAGCTCCGACGGCGCCGCCGGCAGCCCGTCGCCAGAGGCGGTCGCCGGCACTCCGCCTCCCGCCGGCGCGACCCCGCCGGCCAGCAGCCCCGTGGCATAATCGGCGCTGCGACCGTGCCCAAGTCAAAGACGCACTCAGGCGCCAAGAAGCGCTTCAAGCTCACCTCCCGCGGCAAGCTCCGGGGACGTCACGCGTTCACGAGCCACATCCTCGAGAAGAAGACCGCCAAACGCAAGCGCGCGCTGGGCCGCCCGGCCCGGATCTCCGGACATGACGCCACGCGGGTGAAGCGCATGCTTGGGGTATCCAAATGACCCGCGTCAAGCGCTCCATACACGCGCGCAAGAAGCGGCGTGCGACGCTGGCGCTCACGAAGGGGTTCCGCGGGGAGGCGCACTCGAACTACAAGCGCGCCAAGGAGGCCCTGATGAAGGCCGACGCGTACGCCTACCGGGACCGGCGCAACCGCAAGCGCGACTTCCGTCGCCTGTGGATCACCCGCATCAACGCGGCGGCGCGCAGCAACGGGCTGAGCTACTCGCAGCTGATGCACGGTCTTTCGCTGGCCGGCGTGGAGGTCGACCGCAAGATGCTGGCGGACATCGCCGTGCGCGACGCCGACACCTTCCGACGTTTTGCCGACCTCGCCCGCGAGGCCTCGAGCGCCTGAGCGCCGGCACCAGCCGGCTCTCACCCGGCGATCGAGATCCAGGCCTCCGGGCGTCGCTCCTAAAAGGAACGGCGCCCGTTGTCTTCTCTGGATCCCCCGAGCACGGACCACACACCACACATCCACACCACGCACCCCCACCACGATGTCCCCGATCCGCACCGCGCCATGACGCTGATCGCCTCTCCGCACAACCCGCGCCTGAGGTCGCTGCGCCGGCTGCAGCGCCGCCGCGAGCGCGAGCGCAGCGGCAGGTTCCTGGCCGAGGGCGAGGACCTGATCGCGGCCGCGCAGCGGGCCGGGCGGGCGCCGCTGGAGGGCTATCGCGTGAGCGGCTCGGGGCTCGGCGGCGCGGGCTTTTGCGACGTGCAGCCGGACGCGCTCAAAGCGGTCTCGGCGCTGGGGTCCGGGAGCCGGGTGATCGGGGTCTACGAGCAGCGCTGGAGCGAGGTCGCGGCGGGCCCGCTGTGCGTGTATCTGCACGGTGTGGGGGACCCCGGCAACGTGGGCACGGTGCTGCGCGCGGCGCACGCCTTCGGCGCCTCCTGCGTGGCGTTCGGGCCCGGCTGCGCCGACCCGCACTCGCCCAAGGCGGTGCGCGCGAGCATGGGCGCCATCTTCACCGTGCAGCTCGCGCGCGTGCGCGACGTGCGCGAGCTGCCCGGGGAGCGCATCGCGCTCGTGCCGGATGCCGCCGAGCGGCTGCGCGCGCCGCGCGACGGGGGAGCCGCTCCGC
>VAXU01000134.1 GCA_005885125.1 Actinomycetota bacterium | reverse complement strand
GACCAACCCAGACATGCTGCACCTCGGTGTCCTCCCGCACCACGACCGCTGGGCCGACGTCCTGCACAACCTGCGCTACGTCGTCGTCGACGAGGCGCACGTCTACCGCGGCGTGTTCGGCTCCCATGTCGGAAACGTCCTGCGGCGGCTGCGGCGGCTCGCCGGCGTGTACGGCGCCGAGCCGCAGCTCCTGCTGGCGACGGCAACGATCGCGAATCCCGGCGAGCTCGTCCGGAATCTCGCGGGCGTCGAGGCCAGGGTCGTCGACGAAGACGCGGCTCCGCGCGCGGAGCGAACGGTGCTGCTCTGGAACCCGGAGCTGATCGACTCGGAGCTCGGTCTGCGCGCAAGCGCGCTCGGCGACGCGTCGCGCGTGATGGCGGCCCTGGTGTCGCGCGGCCTGCGCACGATCTGCTTCGCCAAGAGCCGCAAGAGCGCCGAGCTGATCCACAAGTTCACGCGCGAGCGCGTCGACGCCGAGACGGCCGAGCGACTCGCGCCGTACCGAGCCGGCTACACGCCCGCGCAGCGCCGTCAGATCGAGCGGCGGCTCGTGGACGGGGAGCTGCTGGGAGTCGCGGCCACGGACGCGCTGGAGCTCGGAATCGACATCGGCCTGCTCGACTGCGCGATCTCGGTGGGTTTCCCGGGCACCGTCGCGTCGCTGCGGCAGCAGTGGGGACGCGCCGGCCGCCGCGGCCACGGCCTCGCCGTCTTGATCGCGTCCCAGGACGCCCTCGACCAGTACTTCATGCGCGAGCCCGAAGCGCTGCTCGACCGCCGCGTCGAGGCCGCGATCCTCGACCACGCGAACCCTCGCGTCCTCGACGGACATGTCCGCGCGGCAGCATTCGAGGCGCCGATCGACGACGACGATCGCCCCGTGCTCGGCGACGAGGCCCTCGAGCGCGCCGCGCTCCTCCCGGAGCTGAGGCGTACGAAGTCCGGCTACGTGTGGGCCGGACGCGACTACCCGGCAGCTCAGGCGAACCTCCGGTCCGCGAGTGCGGACTCGTTCGCGGTCGTCGAAGCACAGACGGGGACCGTCCTGGGGATCGTCGAGCGCGAGCGCGCCTACTCGACGGTGCACGAGGGCGCCGTCTACCTCCATCTCGGCGAGAGCTACCTCGTGCGCGAGCTCGACGTGCGCGCGCGGGCGGCCGTCGTGACGCCGTACACGGGCGACTACTACACCCAGGCAAAGAAGGAGACTGCAACCGCGATCGAGGAACCGCTCCGTTCCGAGCTGCGGTGCGGGCTCGAGCTCACCTTCGGGCGGCTCTCCGTCACCGAGCAGGTCGTCGCCTACCAGAAGAAGTCGGTGCGCGACCAGGCGACGCTCGAAACGGTGCCGCTCGACCTGCCGGAGACGAGCTTCGAGACCGAGGCGATCTGGTACGTCCCGACCGACATGCAGCTCGAAGGGCTGGAGCACATGCCGAAGCTCCTGTCCGCCCTGCACGCCGCGGAGCACTCGATGATCGCGCTGCTGCCGCTGTGGGCGATGTGCGATCGCTGGGACATCGGCGGGCTCTCGACGAACATCCACTTCCAGACCGGCCGGCCGACGGTCTTCATCTACGACGGCCATCCGGGCGGGGTCGGGATCACGGAGCGAGGCTTCGCCGCGTTCGAAGGCTGGGTCGCCGACACCGCGCGGATGCTCGAAGGCTGCCCCTGCGCCGACGGCTGCCCGTCCTGCGTCCAGTCGCCGAAGTGCGGGAACCTCAACGAGATGCTCGACAAGCACGGGGCCCTGACGCTCCTCCGCAGGCTGGTGGCGGCATCGACGTCCGCGAACTGACGGCGGAGGAGGTCGACTGCGTGGACTCGCGCCTGCCGCTTCACCGTCTCGACAGTGCGCAGACGTACCTGGTCGCGTGGGACGGCGACGACCCGATCGGGCACGCGCCCATCGCCTGGCACGGATCGCGGCTCGGCCACCCGGAAGTGCAGGACGTCTACGTCCTGCCGGAGCAACGGCGTCGCGGTGTCGCATCCGCGCTGACCCGCGCAGCCGAGCGGCTGGCGGCAGAGCGGGGGCGACCCCGGATCAGTCTCAGCTTCGGAATCGCCAACGACGCGGCGCGGCTGCTGTACAAGAAGCTCGGCTATCGCGACGCGGGCGTCGAGCCGGAGCGCGTCACCGGGACGATCATCATCCGCGGGCAGCCGACCGAGGTCGACGACACGCTGATCTACCTGGTGAAGGATGTCGATTCCGGCTCGTCCCGTTCGTCATAGTCTCGACAGCGACCCGAAGGAGGGCACCGTGCAGTACATGCTCTTGATCTACCAGGACGAGCAAGGGTGGCCGCAGCTGGCCGATGAGGAGCGCAGCCGGCTGATGCAGGAGTACTTCGCGTTCACAGACGAGGTCCGGGCGAGCGGCGCGTTGGTGGCGAGCGACCCACTCCAACCGACGTCGAGCGCAACGACAGTCGAGGTCCGTGACGGCGAGACGCTCACGACGGACGGACCGTTCGCCGAGACGAAGGAACAGCTCGGGGGCTACTACCTCGTCGACGTCGAATCGCTCGACGAGGCGCTGCACTGGGCGGCGAAGATCCCATCGGCGCGGTTCGGGAAGATCGAGGTGCGGCCGATCATGCAGATTCCCGTGGAGGCGAGGCAGGCATAGTCGAGGCGCTGTTCCGCGAGGAGTGGGGACGCTCGCTCGCGATCCTCACGCGCGTCCTCGGTGATCTCGACCTCGCCGAGGACGCCCTCCAGGATGCGTTCACGACCGCGGTCGCCCGCTGGCCCCGCGACGGCGAGCCCTCGAATCCCGGCGCCTGGATCCTCACGACGGCTCGCAACCGAGCGATCGACCGGATCAGACGCGAGCGCACGCTCGAGCGGAAGACGGAACTGCTCGCCCGGCTCGCGGAGCTGCCTGCCGAGGAGGAAGACGACGTGAGCATGATCCCGGACGAACGGCTCAGCTTGATGTTCACTTGCTGCCACCCCGCGCTGGCAGTGGACGCGCAGGTCGCATTGACGCTGCGCGCGCTCGCAGGCTTGACCACGCCGGAGATCGCCCGCGCGTTCCTCGTTCCGGAGCCGACGATGGCGCAGCGTCTCGTGCGCGCGAAGCGAAAGATCCGCGACGCGGGCATCCCGTTTCGCGTGCCGCCAGACCACCTCCTGCCGGAGCGGGTGCGCGCCGTGCTCGCCGTCCTCTACCTCGTCTTCAACGCAGGGTACGGGCCGCCGGTGCGGCAAGATCTCTGCGCGGAGGCGATCCGGCTCGCGCGCATCCTGACGAAGCTGATGCCGGACGAAGCGGAGACACACGGCCTCGAGGCGCTGATGCTGCTGCAGGACTCGCGGCGCGATGCACGGGTGAGCGGCGACGGCGAGCTCGTCCTCCTCGACGAGCAGGACCGAGCGCTGTGGGACGGCGCCGAGATCGGAGCCGGAAAGCGCGCACTCGAGCGGGCGCTCGCGCTCCGGCAGCCGGGCCCGTACCAGCTGCAGGCAGCGATCGCGGCGCTGCACACCGAGCCAGAGACCGACTGGATGCAGATCGCCGCGCTCTACACCGAGCTCGTGCGCCACACACACTCGCCCGTCGTCGAGCTCAATCGCGCCGTCGCGGTGGCGATGGCGAACGGACCGGAGCGCGGGCTCGAGCTGATGCAGGAGCTGCCGCTGGACGGCTACCACCTCTATCACGCGGCTCGAGCCGACTTGCTGCGGCAACTCGACCGTCGCGACGAGGCAAGCGCAGCGTATCGGCGAGCACTGGAGTTGGCCGACAGCGAGCCTGAACGGCGGTTCCTGTCACGGCGACTGGCCGAGGTGTCTTAAACCGATGGATCGAGAGGCAGCCGGCGGCACCCTCGTCATCGGCGGCGGGT
>VAXU01000011.1 GCA_005885125.1 Actinomycetota bacterium | reverse complement strand
CGGCAACGGCAACGGCAACGGCAACGGCAACGGCAACGGCAACGGCCAGGGGAACGGCAATGGCCAGGGAAACGGTCAGGGCAACGGCCAAGGCAACGCGAACGGGAACGGCAACGGCAACGGATCGGGGAACGCGGGCGGCAACAATCCGAACGCCGGCGGCGCGAACGCCGGCGGCAACGGCAACGGCAATGGCAACGGATCGGGGAACGCGGGCGGCAACAATCCGAACGCCGGTGGCGCGAACGCAGGGGGCAACGGAAACGGCAACGGCCAGGGCGGCCAGAAGAAACCCGGGAAGTAAATGGAACGCCGCTTCCGGTCCCGGTATGGGCGCATGGCCGTCATGCGCGCCGCGTTGCTCGTCTTCGTGCTCGCGGGCGCGCTGATCGGCGCCGTCGTCTTCACTCTCGATCTCAACGCCAGGCGCTCGAACCACCAGCAGGCCGCAACCGAGCTCGCCAGCATGGCGCGCGTCTCGGCTTCGACCTTCTCGACGATGCGCGCGAACCTCAGAGCGCGCGTCGGAGAGCTTGCGGCCTCCGCGCCGCTTCAGCAGGCGGTCCTCGAGCGAAACACCGCGCGGTTGCGTTCCATCGCACGGTCCCACAACGCGTTGATCGTTCTGCACGGCCACGCCGTCGGGACGCTCCCCGCGGAACCACGGATCGCAGCGACGGCGACGATGGCGAGTGGCGGCCGGGTCGTCGCACGCGTGACCGTCGCCGTCCAAATGGATCGCTCGCTGCTCGCCGTCCTCGCGTCCGCGACGCCGATGCCGAAGCATGCGGCGCTCGTCCTCGTCCAGCACGGTCGAGTGATCGCCGGCGGCCCGGTCGGAGCGCGAGCTGAGACCGGCCACCACCGGATCGAGCTCGGCTCGGTCGCCTTCGAGGCGAGGGCTGCGAAGCTCGGAGTTGCAGGCACGTCGGTCATGGCGCTGGAGCCCGTGTCGGCCGTCGATGCCCGGGTCAACGACTACAGGCGCAAGCTTCTCTTCGCCGCGGCGCTCACCCTGGCGCTCGCCGCAGGACTGGCCACACGGATCGCCCGCCCGGTTGCGCGGGTTCTCGGCGACATCGCGCGCTTGACCCGCCAGGCGCAGACCGACGGGATGACGAATCTTGCAAATCGTCGAGCTCTCGACGAACGCCTCGACCTCGAGGTCGACCATGCCCGCCGTCTCGGCACGCACGTCGGCTTCGTGATCGCGGACATCGACAACTTCAAGTCGATCAACGACCGCTACGGCCACCAGACCGGCGACGAGGTGCTACGCGCCGTCGCGCGCGTCTTTGCCGACGCCGTCCGCGAGCTCGACCTCCCGGGCCGGTACGGTGGCGAGGAGATCGCCGTCGTGCTTCCAGGCACGAACCTCGCGGGCGCGCGCAACACCGCGGAGCGGATCCGGAAGCTCGTGGACGATCTCCGCGTCACGAGCTCGGACGGCGAGCTCGTCCGGGTGACCGCGAGTTTCGGGGCAGCATGCTTCCCCACGCACGAGACCGTCGAAGGCCTCGTCTCGGCCGCCGACGAGTCGCTCTACGAAGCGAAGCGGACCGGCAAGAACCGCGTTGTCACGGCGACGGCGAAAAAGAAGTCGGCGTCCAGGTCCGTCGGCGACGCTCCCGCCCCCGCGTAACCCAGCGAGTAATGCAGCACGGTTACGAGACGTCGCAGGACGGGAAGTTCGGCGACCCAGCGACAATGTCTTCGGTCTCGCTTCGGTTCTCAGCGGGATGAGGACGGACATCCGGTTTCGCCCTCCGCTCGCGTCGGAGCTCGTCGAGCGCAGGCCAATACCGGCCGACGAGCTCCGTGATTGCATCCTCTGACCCTTCTCGTGCGCGCTCGATCAGTGCGGCGTCGTCCATAACCACTATTACTCCCCGGAGGGAGCGTAATCGTCCGGCCGTGTGCGGAAGGCCCGGTGTCTGCGGAAGGCCCGGTGTCAGACACCGGTCTTTCCGCCCATGTCGCGAAGGACCGGTGTCAGACACCGGCCTTCTCGGACGGGCCAGCGATGGTCGGCTCCGGCTTAAGGCGAACAGAAAGCGAGTCAGACCGGAGGGTCTGACCCTTGGTAATTAGAAGTTTCGCCGCCAGCGGAAGGCCCGGTGTCAGACACCGGCCTTCTCGGACGGGCCAACGATGGTCGGCTCCGGCTTAAGGCCAACAGAAAGCGGGTCAGACCGGAGGGTCTGACCCTTGGAAATTAGAAGTTTCGCCGCCAGAGGATGAAGCCGAGCGGCAGGAACGCCGCCAGCGTCACCCATGGCATCAACGCGACGCGCGCCGTCTCGCCGACCTTCTTGATCGGCCCCGAGCCGAGCGCCTCGCGGGTGGCGGCGACGGCTGCGCCGACGTCGTTTTCGGATACCGAAGTGCCCTGCAGGGCGGCAGCGGCCCGTTCCAGCAGTGCGCCGCTGCTCGGGTCCGGGTGATAGTTCGGGTCAGCCACGCTTGTCGGATAGATTCGGTCGTCGCTCCGCCACACGTGCACGAACACGACGTGCACGCCCGGCGGCTTGCGCAACACCTCCGCGAGGGCTGGGCTCACCGGCTGACTCTCGCCGTCCGTGAGCACGATCAGCACGCGGTAGCGTGCCTCTGGTGCGAAGTAGGCGGCGGTGACGAACTGCTCGAGCGCACTCAGTGCGGTCGCGCGCTCGGCGTAGAACCGCTGCGGCGGCGGGCGGTTCACGGCGATGGCGAGCCTCACGTCGTGGGCGAACGCCCCCTCGTCCGGTGTCGGGAACAGATGCGGGAGCACCCGATCCGTAATCGACGCGACGCCGACAGGCGTCGAGGCGAGCCGCGGACGCAACGCGAGCGCGAATCGCCGCGCCCGCTCAAGGCGGTCCGGCGTCCGCGGCCCCGGTGACGCGGCCATCGAGAGCGAGATGTCGAACACCACCCAGGCCTCCGCGTCGGTTCGCTCACGGTGTGTCGTCCTGCGCTGGATCACCGGCTGCGCTGCCGCGGCGCCGATCAGCGCGGCTGCGGCGAGGATGGCGATCGCCGGGCCGAGGCGCGATGCACGCACAGGCCGGGGCAACGACAAGGTCAGGCGCGTGCGCGCGTCCCGCCGCATGAGCACGAACCACGCGGCGAGCGGGATCGTTGCAAGCAACACGGCGAGCGCGGCGAGCGGTGTCAGAAACGCGAGGTGCATCAGTAACCCTGGCCGCCGGAACCGGCGCCGCCCTTCTTGCCGGCGTCGGGGGCCCCGTTCGGTGACGAGCCCACGAAGATCTCCGTCTGCGGATCCTGCAGCACGAGCTCGAGGTTCAGCTTTGCGTCGGCGTTGTTCGGATCGAGCTTGATCGCACTCGTGAACAACCCGATCGTCGTCAGGATCTGGTTCCGTTGCTCCGCCGGGTCGACCGGCGTTGGGCCGGTGCGGGCGAGGACGCCGAGCATGTTCGTCGCGCGCGAGCGAATGCGCGGGTCGGGATCGTCCTTGCTAACCGCGGTGAGCGCCTGCTGTGCGCGGATCCGCTTTGCAGGCAGCTCCGGGTCCTGGCCGAACAGCACCTGCTCGTTCGGGTTCGGATTCACCGCGCGAAACAGCGCGAGCGCGCGCCGGAACGCCATGTCGTCGCGAAGTCCGAGGAGGCGCTCGGTGATGTCGGCGGCGAATCCGGTCGGGACCTTCCACCGCGTTGGCGGCGGCGGAGGCAGCCCGGAATTCAGCTGCGACAAATCGGGCGGCGCCGCGACGAACCGCGCGTCACCGCGTGTGATCGCGGCCTCCCAGCGGTGCACGTTCGCCATCACGAACAACAGGAGGACCGCAAGGGCGAGCGAGACCGCGCCGGCGCCGAGCTCGATTGCCGCCCGTCTGGTCAGCCGCGCGCTCAGCGGGCCCTCCGCAGACCGGACAGGTCGAGCTCCCCGCACCACTGCTCGTTCGCAGCCAACAAGACGGCGATCAGAGCGGCGCCGAGGAGGAACGCCCACGGCGTCTGGCCGCTCAGCAATCCGGACGACCCGGGATGCTTCACCGACGCCGACAAGGTCTTCTCACGCACAAAGGCGTTCTTGCCGGCGAGGCCCTCGAAGAAGTGCAGCGACGGGGGTGTCGGATCGAGTCCGATCAAATGGAGCGAGTAGCCATGCCCCTCCAGCGACGAGACCGCGTCGACAACGGACGGAGCGTCCTCGCTCGCAGTCTCGAGGTCGCTGATCAGGATGATCGACGCCTTGCCGACGTGCTCGCGCTGCAGGCTGTCGTCCGCGAGGCGCAACCCGGTCGAGATACGCGTCCCGCCCTGCAGCGCGGCCCACGGGCTGGATGGGAACACGACTTGACCGTTCCGGCTCGGGAGCGGGATGAACAAGCGTGCGATGGGCTCGAGCTCGCGCGCCGGAGTGCCCGGCGGCAGCAGCTCGTAGGCGACGTCGGAGAAGCCGACGAGGCCGACCGGGTTGCCCGAGGCGGCGATCTTGCGGAGCGCGTTGACGATCAGCCGGAATGAGCTGCCCGTGATGCTGTACGAAAAGTCCATCACGACGACGCTCGTCCCGTTGCTCGGAAGGTACGAGGCCTCCGTTACGCCGCCTCCACGTGCGAATCCCAGCTCGAGCGCAGCTGCCGCGACGAGCGCGAGTGCGAGCGCGATCCGCACGACCGTCGTGCGACGTGCCCCGCGCCGGAAGACATCCGGTTCCGGATACGGAACGGTGGCGCCGGGGTCTCTACGCCGAATTCGCACCGTCGACTCCCGTTGCGCCGCGCACGCGCGTGCCCAGCTTGCCGGCTTCCTCCGGCGGCGGAGTCGGCGGCGACCACGCCAGCTCGCGTGCCTCATCGCCGAGCTCGTCGCGTCCGCCGCGCAGCAGCTCGAGCGCCACGAGCTCGAGCGCTCTGCGCCGGTCTTCACCGTCCGCCTGCCGGTTCGCCCAGTCGAGCAGCCGGAGCGCCCGCTCGAGCGGGGACAGCTCCGGCGTCGGGGCCGGTCCGCGCTCACGGCGGTAGGCGCGGAGACGCCGTGCGACGAGCGTGACCGGCACGGCGAGGAGGGCGAGCACCACCACGAGCAGCAACCACAGCAGGCCGCTCGGCGACAGCGCATACGAACGGGCGGGCGGCGTGAGATCCGCGTGGTAGAAGAACGTCTGCAGCTGGGACTCCGCCTGGTTGACGCGCGTCACCGACTCGACGGTCGGCCACTGCAGGAGGAGCGGCTGCACAGACGTCCGGCCTCGTATGTCGATGCGTGCCGGGCGGAACTGTGTCGCGCGGCGGCCGGAAGGCTTGGCGCCGCCGGCGGCCGCAGCGATTGCAGGAAGCACCTGCACGCACGCGCGCGAAAGGCAGCGCAGCCGATACGTCTCGCGGATGTACGTGATCCGGCCGGCGTCACGGCGCGTCTTGTGCTGGCCGAGCCGGTCGAACGGACGGAAGTCCGTGGCGATGCGCACGCGATCCGGATTGACCTTGTCGCGGTCGACCGCGATGTCGATCCGCGCGGTCGTCTCGTCGCCGAAGTAGACGACGGTGGGGTCGACGGATGCGGTCGCGGCGATTGGCTCGCCGTTCGGCAGCGCGGATCCACCGCCGCCGGTGCCGAGGATTGCGGCCGCGAGCGCGACGACGCCCACCACCACAGCGGCGACGGCGGCGGCGATGATCGCGCGGCGCCGGATCACCACTTCCGTCCCCGTGTGTACTGGCGGCGGTCGGCCCAGGCGAGAAAGGCGCCGAGCATGTCCGCCGGGGCATCCGACGCGATCTCGACGGCGTCGAGCCCCATCGAGCGGAACGTCGCTCGCAGCTCGGCCAGCCGCGATTCGTTCACCGCGCGCAGCTCCGCCGTCTCTTTCTTGCTCAGCCGGACGCGCGCCACCTGCCCGGTCTCCGGGTCGACGACCGGAACGACGAGGCCGGACACGTCGGGGAAGCTCGCGTCCCAGATCGGGTCCTGGATCACGACCGGCACGATGTCCCAGCGGCGCGAAGTCGCGCGCATCCACGCGACGCGGCCCGGCGGCACGAGGAAGTCCGAGAGCATGAACAGGAAGGAGCCGGCCGGGATGTCGCGGCGCTGCTGCACGAGCTGCTCGAGGCCGCGCTCGAGGTTGTCCCGCGTCGCGCGGAAGGGTCGCCCGTCGATCAGGTGGCCCAGGTCGCCCTGCGTGCGCGGCGGCCGCCAAACCTCTTCGCCCTCAGACCCGAGGTCGAGGTAGCCGATGAAGCTTCGCGCCGCGACCGCGCTGTCGGAAATGAGCTTCGCGGCAACGTCGAGGACGCGTGCCTTGTCGAGCCACGGCAGCGGCTCGCGCGTCGCGGCCATGGCCGGACGGCGGTCGCAGAACACGACGACGCGCGGCGCTTCCTCTGCATAGTGCTCGCGGACGATGAACTCGTCGGTCCCGCGCGCGATCGACAGTCGTGCGGAAGCCGCCCAGTCGATCATGTCGATGTCGTCGCCGGGCCGGTAGGGACGCGAGCCGGCGATGTCCGATCCGATTCCGCGCCGCGCGCTGCGCATGGCCGCGAAGGAGAGGCCGATCACGCGGCGGTGCTGGATGAGGGGGAAGGTCGCCTGTGTCGTCACGCCGTTGCGGCAGCCGGGGCCTCGCGCGCGAGGTCTGGTCCCGGCGGCGGCGCGAGCGACAGAGAACGAGCGCGGAAGCGCTCGCCCGCGACGCGCCAGCCGAGATCGCGCGCCTCGGCGAGGAAGCTCGGCGTGAAGAAGATCCGGTGGAGCAACACGGGGATGAACAGCCGCTCGACGTCCTCCGGGTTGACGTACTCGCGTCCGTCGAGCAGCGCCCAGGCGCGCACTGCGCGGTCGAGCGCGAGCGACCCGCGCACCGAGCTGCCGGTCGCCACCTCGTCGAGCTCCCGGGTGGCGCGCACCAGACGCACGATCCATTGGCGGATCAACGGGTCGACGTACACCTCCTGCACGGCGCGTTGGAGCTCCTCGACTTCAGCCAGCGAGATCGCGGGGCCGAGGTCGCCGAGCGGATGGCCGCCCACCTGTTCCTCGACGATCCGAAGCTCCTGGTCCTCGTCTGGATAGCCGAGTGCGGTGCGGACGAAGAAGCGGTCGAGCTGCGCCTCCGGGAGGAGGAACGTCCCTTCCTGCTCGATCGGGTTCTCCGTCGCGATCAGGAGGAAGGGGCGGGGGAGATGGCGCGTGGCGCCGTCGACGGTGACCTGGAACTCCGCCATCGCCTCGAGCAGCGCGGACTGCGTCTTCGGCATCGCGCGGTTGATCTCGTCGACGAGCAGGACGTTGGCGAACACGGGCCCGGGGCGGAACTCGAAGTCGCGTTCCTTCGGGTTGAAGACGGAGAGGCCGGTGACGTCCGTCGGCTGCAGATCGGGGGTGCACTGGACGCGCGCTGTCGTCGCCCGCTCGATCGACTGCGCGATTGCGCGGGCGAGCACCGTCTTCGCGGTCCCGGGCACGTCCTCCAGCAGCACGTGCCCGTTGCAGAGGAGCGCAGACAGAACGAGCTTGATCTCGTCGGTCTTCCCATGGACGACGCGCTCGATGTTGCCGAGCAGCCGGTCGGCTGTTGCCGAAGCGGCGTTCATACCGTGAGCGTGTTCGTCGTGCCGGCGAGGTAGCAGCGGCCCGCCTGAGCTTTCGGCAGCAC
The DNA here is from genome assembly GCA_005885125.1 of Actinomycetota bacterium. Classification (GTDB taxonomy): domain Bacteria; phylum Actinomycetota; class Thermoleophilia; order Gaiellales; family Gaiellaceae; genus 3-1-20CM-4-69-9. The sequence continues at coordinate 5,953 of VAXU01000011.1, read as the reverse complement.
CGCTCGGAGGAGGGTTCCCCTCTTCAGCTTCGCCCGGACCGTTCCAGTGCTAGAGGCGATGCCGAAGCTCTGCTCGCGCTTCAGCGTGAACTTCTTGACGGTCACCCATTTGCTCCCCGCGGCGCGCTCGAGCACCGCACGGGCGCCGCCGAAGAAGTCGTTCGCCCGGATCCAGACGAAGTAGCGGCCCGGCCCCTTGTACGTGAGCGTCATGTACGGATGTACCCGAACGGCGATCGGATCGCTGATGCCGCCACGCCATCGTGCGCGGAGGTCGGAGTTCCCCAGCAAGCCGACCTGTGCGACCCACGTTCCCGCGGCGCCGGTTTGCGTGCCGGCAATCTTGTGGAACGGCGCGTAGCTGCCGCACTCCTTTGCCTCGATCGTGACGTCCTCGCCGGCGCGTCCGCTCGCGACCGCACCGGTCACCTGGAACGAATCGAAACCCTGGACCTCGCGCGCGCGCGTCTGCAGAGAGATCGTCGGCGGCGCGGACGCGGCCGGAGCCGCGACTGCGAACACCGCCGCCCCGACGAGCAGACCTCTCCTCATGCGGGAACCGTAGTGCTCGTGCGGGGCAGAGAGCAACGCTCCACCGGCGCCCCTCGCTACCGCCATGCCAGTTTTGACGTTCAAACGAGCACGATGTTGCTCAATCCCGCGAGGTAGCAGCGCCAGTGCCAGGTCGAGGGCTTCCCCCGGGCTCTGTGGCCCGCGCCGGTTAGCCGGCGAGCGCGGTCAAGGCGTGCTCCGCGTGCTCGAGGCCGCGGCTTCGGAGAATCGCGCCTTCGGCTCCGCCGCGGCGAGCGAGGTCGGCGACGTCCTCCTGCAACTCCCGTAACGCCCTGATGAGCGCTTCATGCTCCTTGGCATTTGCCGGCGCTTGGGCGAGTCCAAGGTGGTCAGTGGCTCGCTGCAGTACGCCCAGCGAGCCGATTGCGCGCCCTGGGAGGTCATCTCTGCTGCAAGACGCGAGCCGGTTCCGTGTGGCCGAGATCGCACTCTGCGTTTCCGCGAGGAGCTGGGAATACGGGATGGTCGGCCCCACAGCTTCCGGAGCCCGCAGAACGTGTCTGACGAAGGCGGCGGCGGCGTTCATTTCCGCTCGACTGAGATCGTGCGGTCGAAGCGGTCGATCGCGGCGCTGTCGACGCCGGGACCTCCGTTGAGGACGTCGCGTTGCCCGTCCCATGCGCGGAAGTAGTCATTGCCTGCACCGCCGAGGAAGACATCCCGGCCGGGACCACCCTCCATCATGTCGCCACCTGGGCCGCCGTCGAGCCTGTCGTTCCCGGGGCCGCCGTCCATGATGTCCTTGCCGTCGCCACCAAGCAGTATGTCGGCACCGCCCAGCCCGGAGATGAGGTCGTCTCCCCCGAAACCGCAGATGACGTCGGGGCCAGGCGAGCCGACGAGCACGTCGCGACCTTCCGTTCCCGAGATCGTGCACACGGTCTCCGCGGACGCGCTACCGCCGAAGACGAAGAGCGCAGCAAGGAGAACCGTGCCGACGCGCAGACTGAGAATGAGGCGGAAGATCCGCGCCGCCGCAGCAAGTCGCTGCGAGCGGCGGTTCACCAGAGATGGGGGATGAGGCGGTAGCGGACACGGTCGCAGTAGCGGACGTACTCGGGATCGGTCCGCAGGCACGTCTCTTCCGTTCCGATCCGCACGACCTGGAAGGTGATCACCGTCAGCAACAGGGCGACATTCCATGGAGTCGGGTTCTCCAGCACGTAGCCGGCGTACGTGACGAAGTAGCTCACGTACAGCGGGTGGCGAACGAGGCGGTACGGCCCGGCCGTCTGGATCCCGCGGTTTGCCGCGACCAGGCCGAACGAGCGGCCGAGCGCCCCAAGGCTGTACGCGGCCGCGGCGGCGCCCGCGAGCTGGAGACCGACGTAGACGGGGCCGAGGCCGAAGAGGGGCGCATGCCCGGGCCGGGCCGCGAGCATGCCGAAGGTTCCGATCGACGTCGACACCCAGGCCAACGGTGCGCTGCTCGTCACCCACGGGTCGCGCCGAAGAAAGAAGAGGGTCGCGACCATCAGTTCGAGCGCCATGATCCCGAGGCCGACCGGCCGACCGGTCGAACGCCAGCTGGCGAGGTTCGCAACGGCGAAGATCACATAGACGGTGGCGAGCACGACATTCAGGGCGATGCGGTTTCGCCGGCGAGTCCGCTGCATCGAGGCGGCGCGGGCCTCCGTTGCGAGAGCGGCCGCCGGCTCCTCGAGCACGCGCTGACCTGCGCTCAGTCCGCGCCGTTCGGACTCCCCGGCGGGAAGCTCGATCACTGCCCTCGCGCGCCGCGCAGCAGCTGTCCGCCACGGCGCGAGATTCGGGACGACCTTCAGGATCCGGTTCTCCCGGTCGACGAACACGGCGTCGATCGCGAAGCGCATGAACGCCGTGTGCACCGACGACGCGGGACGGAGAAGGATGCCTTCTCCGCTCGGCAGCTCACGCCGCCCGAGCAGGCCCCGCATGCGCGCGAGCGCCGTGTCCGCCAGGACACAGCGCTCGCACACAATCCGTCCGTTCTCGACGCGGACGGTGACGTCCATTACCAGCCGATGTGGATGTGGTTGTAGTGGTCGGCGAGCGGGAACGACGGGCCGCCGAGGCCGAGCAGCGAGATGACCTGCCTAGGCATGACCTCGCCCGGGAGCAGCAGGATGTCGTGCACCGCGCGCTCGGTGATGCCGCCCGGCTCCTGATGACCGAGGATCGGCGTGTTCTCGAGCCCGGAGATGTCAACTGCGTGTCCATAGACATGCGCGGAGACGACACCCGGCCTCGCGTAGAGGCGGTGGCCCGAGATGAGACTCGACACCGTCACCTGGTCGAACGTCTGGCGCAGGTACGCGATCGTGGCGAGCACGCGGACGTCGACCTTGTCCTTCGCGATGTCGTCGCGCCCACCCGGGTAGATGTTGGTCATCGGGTCGTTCAGCAGCCGCTGCTCGAGCGACTGCTTCGCCGCCTCGAGGCCGCGCACCAGCGCATCCAGGCCGACCGCGCGGTCGTAGCGCGCGAGCGCGAATGCCTTGTCCGCGAAGGCTGCGGTGCCGTCGTACGCGAGCGCAGTCGTCCACGCACCACCGGCCGTCCGCTTGTCGAGCGACGCGAGCCTCGCCCCGAGCTTGAGGAGCGTGCCCTTGTCGGCGGGCGAGTGGCCGTTGAGCCCCTTCGCCCGAAGGACGCCGAGGAGCAGCGCCCAGTCGACGCCGGCGCTCTTCGCCGCGGCCTTCAGGTGCCGCGCGAACTTCGGCGACAGGCGCAGAGCCGGCGGGGTCGGGTCGACCAGCGGCCGGTTGAGCCAGATGACCGCCGCCGATAGCGGGCCCTCGATCTCAGGCGCCGGCAGCGGCTTCGTCGCGGGTAGGAGGATGACCTTCGGCTTGTGCTGGTTCGAGCGGTTGCCCTTCCCGGCGGGAGCAGAAGGTCCGGCCGGGGCTCCGTTGGCCGGCTGCGCGTTCGAGGAGCCTGAAGGGCTCGCCGCCGGAGCGGCTGACGCGTCGTTCGCGGCCCGCGCATCGGCGGGAGCCTGCGAGCCGGCCGGCGCAGTCACCCGAGCGGGCGCGGCGCTATCCGGATTCGCTTCGGCCCTCGGCGCGGCGAGTGCCTCGTCGGCCGTGGTCGTCGTCGCGTCAGTGGTCGTGTCGGTCGACGTCGAGTCGGCCGCGGCCGAAGCTGCGGTGCTCGGGTCCTGTGCATTCATCTGCGCAAATCGATCACCGGCAACCGCGGTGAACGTCGCGCCTGCGAAGAACAGAGCCGCGTACGCGACAGTCGTCGCGGTGCGGCGCTTTCGGGGCTCGGCGAGCGGCTGCTCATCGGCAGCCGACTCGTGGCCGAACTCCCAACTGTCTCTCCTGAAGAAGTTCCGGTGTGGCATAGCGTTCGCGGCTCCTTGCTTCGAGCGCCCAGGCCGCCACACGGGCGCGGATTCGGCGGCTGACATCCGCAGCCTCTTTACGGTGCGTAAGCCGGTATCGCCGCGTGTGCGGATGTCCCGCTCCCCCGAAAGAGGGAGTGTGCGCTCGAATCACCAGGTCGAGGGATGCGCGCCCCTTCGCGCGCGAGACGATGAGTCGGTCGGGCTGCGGGGTCACGCCCGAACTTGCGGAAGCCAACAAACCAATGTCGTGCCCTCGTGCGGAAGGGGGTGAAAATGACCTTGACCAACCTGTACACCTATCTCCGCGCGCGCTTCATGCGTGAGGAGGGTCAGACCATGGCCGAGTACGGCGTCGTCCTGGCCGTGATCTGTCTCGCGGTGATCGTGGCCTTCACGGCGCTGTCCGGCGGTATCTCGAACGCGATCAACAACGTCACGTCGATCCTTCCCGGCGCGTAGCAAGGCGACAGGAATTCAGAGCGTCGCGCAGGACGATCGCGCGACGCTCTTTCTTTGGTCCTCACCCGCTGCGGGGGGCATCTGCGAGTCGCGTACTCCCCCGATCGGGGGAGCGTCCGCGCGAATCACCAAGTAGAGGGATAAGAGCACCGCTTCACACGACGATGATCGGCGCAGATCGACCAAATCGGGCGAGCGGCACGCCTTAACGGGAAAGGACGCCAGCAAGTTGTCACTCAGCCTCGCCTTGATTTCGAGTCGATCACTCAGCAAGCAAATGGAGCCGCTTTCGCCTTGCGCGCCCAACGGCGCGCCCGCAGCTTCGAAGGAGGTGAAACCATCGTGACCTTCACGGATCTGTACACCTATCTCCGCGCGCGCTTCGTGCGTGAGGAGGGTCAGACGATGGCCGAGTACGGCGTCGTTCTGGCAGTGATCTGCCTCGCCGTGATTGTGGCCTTCACGGCACTCTCCGGCGGCATTTCGAACGCGATCAACAACGTCGCCAAGGTTCTGCCTGGCTCGTAACGGACCACTGCAAGAAAGAGAGAACGAAACGTGTCCACCAGCATGCACAACGTGATCGACCGGCTCCATGAGTTCACGGTCGAGTCGGGACAGACGTCGGCGGAGTACGCCATCGTCCTCGTCGTGCTGATCCCTGGTCTCGTTTTGCTCTTTTCTGGACTAGGCGGCACGGCCGCCGGATTGATCACAAGCGTGGCGAAGCTGTTCCCGTAAGCAGCTTGGCCGCACCCGCGGGGCCCTCCACGAGCGGCGAGGGCCCCGCGGTTTCCACCGAGGGAGCAGGAATGAAGAAGAGAATGCACATCACGAGAGAGCAAGGCCAGACGATGACGGAGTTCGCCATCGTCCTGCCGATCCTCGTGGTCCTGCTGTTCGGGATCATCCAGTTCGGGATCGCGTTCAACAACTACGTCACGGTCACCGACGCCGCCCGCGCCGGTGCCCGCATGGCCGCGGTCTCGCGCAACTCCTCCGATCCCGTCGGTGCCTGCACGAACCAAGTTCGCTCCTCCGCCAGTGACCTCGACCAGTCGAAGCTGATCGTGAGTTGTGCATCCGCATGGACGATCGGCTCCGACGTCACCGTCGACGTCCAGTACCCGTACTCGATCGACCTCTTCGGAGTGGTGGTCAAGAGCGGGAACCTCCATACCGTCATGAAGGAGCGAGTGGAATGAGTAGGACTCGAAACGAACGGGGTCAGGTGGTCGTCTTGACCGTCATCGCCTTGACGGTGCTGCTCGGCATGTCTGCGCTCGTCCTCGACGTCGGCGCATGGTTTCATTCGAAGCGTCAGCTGCAAGCGACCGCGGACGCATCAGCGCTCGCCGGAGCGCAAATGCTGCCCGATACTCCTGGCACTGCGATCTCGACCGCGCTCGACTACGCGAACAAGAACGGTGGGGCCGTTGCCGGCGGCGACGTCACCATCACGTCGACGAACATGGGGAACGACACGATCTCCGTCGCCGCCAAGAAGCAGGAGCCGGGATTCTTTGCGCGCGTGTTCGGCCTCAACGTCGTCGACGTTGGGGCGAAGGCCACGGCCCTCGTCGGGATCAC
>VAXU01000133.1 GCA_005885125.1 Actinomycetota bacterium | reverse complement strand
CGCACATCCGCGCGTAGGAATTCGACGTCAGTGCCGAGCGCGCGCAGCTCAGCCGCGAGCTCCTGGCCGGCGGTCTCGTGGCGACCAGCGACCACGATTCGGTTGCCTTCCCGCGCGAAGGCAAGCGCCGCCGCCCGCCCGATTCCGGTTAGCGCGCCGGTGATCAAGACAACTGGGGTGCCCATATCGAAGCTCCTTCCGACTTGGCTGGCCCTGAAGGCCGCGGGTCGAAGACGTTCACAGCCTTCCGATGCTGGAGGCCAGCTTCTGATGCGCGACCCTCATATACTTTGTAGGCTGGTGCCATCCTTCGGAGGCATGGGACACGTTATGGAGCTACGTCATCTTCGCTATTTCGTCGCCGTCGCCGAGGAAGGTAGTCTGACCGTGGCGGCTGAGCGGAGGCTGCACACGGCGCAGCCTTCACTCAGTCGTCAGATCCGGGGCCTTGAGTACGAGGTCGGCGCTCAACTCATCATTCGCAGTGCTCGCGGCATCGAGCTGACCGCCGCGGGTCGGGTTTTTCTCGACCATGCACGACTGGCGTTGGCTCAGGTCGATGCTGCCGGCGAAGCGGCCCGGCGCGCCGCTCAGCCAACCAAGCCGTCGTTCGCTCTGGGCTTCCTGACCGGACACGAGATAGATTGGCTGCCCGAAGCGATCCGCCTCCTTCGAGACGAGCTCCCCAATATAGAGATCATCATTTCCAGCCAGTATTCCCCGGACCTCGCGGGTGCTCTTGTGAGGGGCAAGCTCGACGTAGCTTTCCTCCGACCAGAAGCGCAGGCAACCAGTCTGGCGTTCAAGCTCCTGACCAAGGAACCGCTCGTGGTCGTATTACCAAGCGATCACCGCCTCGCTTCGCATGAGGCGATCAATCCACAAGACATCGCGGGCGAGACATTCATCAGCGTGTCGAATACGGCTCCAGTATTGCGGGTGGTCATCGACGAGTATCTGAAGCGGTCCGGCATTGACATCAAACCGGATCACGAAGTGGACCATCTGGCAATGGCGGTCTCGTTGGTCGCATCGACGCGCGGCGTAGCGCTGCTCCCTGCCTACGCACAGAATCTGCTTCCCAGATCCGTGACCAGCCGCCCCTTGCGGGGGGATGTACCCACGATTGATCTGGTTGTCGGGTACAGCAAGACGAATACGTCGCCGATCCTGAAGCTATTCCTCTCGAGAATTGATGACTTGATAGCGCGCGTGTCGAAGAAACCCCATTGAATCAGAGCACGTCGGATCGGCTAGCTAGGCCGCAGTCGGCTCTGCGCGACGCGAGCTTTCGTCGGCAGCCGCAACCGGGAGCTGAACCGTTCGAACGGGAAGATTCAGGGCCATCCACGCCGCAAGTCCGCCCTCGAGCGGACGGACCCGACTGATCCCCTTGTGTTTCAGCTGAAGCGCCACCCGGGCGCTCGTCGCGTCGTTGGGTGAGGCGCAGTAGAGCACAACATCCCGAGAGCGGAGGAGCTCGACCTCATGCTCGTCGATGGCGTCGTCGGCCAGCCAGCGGCTCCCCGGGATGGCGTACGGTGTGGCCGCGACGTCGAGCGCTGTCCGGAGATCGATGATCGTGACGTCGTCTCCGGCGTCGAGCCGCCGCTTGAGCGCCTCGGGCGAGACAGGGGCCGTCCGGAGCTTCTTTAGGAATAGGCGGCGGCGCCCGTACTTGACCAGGATGTACCCGGCGAGCGCGGTCACCATGACGAGACCCAGCATGCGTCCGAGCGCGGACGCTTTAGCGGCGACCAGGACGATGGCGTCGCTGAAGAAGTATCCCAGCGCCAGCCACGTGCCCGCCCAGAGCAGCACGCCCGCGAAGTCGTAGAGAGCGAAACGCCCTCGCGGGATCGCGAAAACGCCGGCGAGGGGCGGCATGACCGTGGTCAGGCCGGGGATGAACTTCGCGGCGAGCATACTCCGTGCGGCGTACCGGGCGAAGGTGCTCTCGGCCCGGCGCAACCACGAGTCGGCCTCGAGGGACAGTTGGCAGAGCCTCACCAGCACTCTCGCCCCGCGACGACGCCCGAGCTCATACCAGACGAAGTCGATGGCCAGGGCCGCGACGGAGATCGCCCCGAGCACGAGCGGGATACTGCTGCGGCCATGCGCGGCCAGGGCCCCCACCGCGAGGAGAGCCGGCACGGCGGGGAGTGGAAGCCCGATCTGTTCGGCGACGGCCAGGGCCGGCAGGATCACGACGCCGTAACGGTCGAGAAACTGCAAGCTGTCCGCCGGGCTCATTCCTCCTCCTGATCCGACGCGGGCCCCACTGATGATGTTGCGACGCAGATCAGTCTCCGAGGATTCTGGAGCCGGCCGAGCTCATGAACCACGACCTGACCGATTTCCCTGAAGCGTACAGTCCCTGAGGTTGGTTGCGGCCATCAACCAGTGAAGGATGCGCGACGGGCCGCAAACACCTCGGCGCTACTTGACTCGACGCAGCGTGATCTCCGTCCCGCTCAGCAGGCCCGTGATCTCGCCGCCCTTGACGTTCAGGAGGGGCGTCTCATCGGTGTCGTTGTCGAAGCGCAGGCGGATGGTGTTGCCATCGACCGCGCCATCCATCGGCCCGTCGACAGTCCCGGCCCCTGGCGAGCGCCGAACCGCACGATCAGGGGGCCTCGATGATCTTGTCGGGGTCGAAGCCCGGCTCCGGGCTGCCAACAAACGTGTCACCGTAGTTGCCGGGGGCCACCGACGAGCCGGACTGCTGCGCGTCGGTGGCGGTGGGCACCGGGGCGCTGTAGCCGGACGACTCGCCCGTGCCGACCGCGCCAGACGTGCCGACGGTGCACGCGCTCATAGCAAGCGGGGCGACCGTCGCGAGCACGAACGTGATCTTCTTGAACATCCTCATCGTCTGCCTCCGTTCTGTTGTGTCCTGCTCACCTCTTTCGAGGTCAACAGGCGTCAACGCGTTACACGACGGAGGACGTGACGACTAGTGCGCCACGGCTCGTGTCGGCGATCACGCAGCGCGAGACTCTCCGGGCGGGTAGTGCATCGTGTGCGCCCTCGATCGCGAGGTCGAGTTGAAGATCGCTTTGAGCAAGAATCAGAAAGACCCGGAATAGAGTGGTGCTGGTATGCCATGGGCCGCGCGGTTGGCGGGGCCATGACACCCAGCGGCTTCTGCCCACCCCCCGGTCCTATATAGTTGAACCCCGTGACGACTGCCTCCGTCGCGGCTCTGGTTTCCAGATACGGTCTGCTTGCTGTGTTCGGGGGGACGCTGCTCGAAGGGGAGGGCATACTCATCGTGGCAGCGACGCTCTCAGCACAGGGTGTGCTGGACCCCGTACGAGTCTGGCTAACCGCATCCACGGGTGCTTGGCTCGGACATATGTTCTGGTTCATAACGGGCCGGGTGATTCGCGGCCGCCGACTCGCTCTGGGTTCTGCTGACTTCAGGGCCCGTGCGGCACAAATCAAGCGGTTGATCGAAGACCGTCCCGTGACCGCCATCTTGCTGCTGCAATACCTGTACGGCCTGCGGCTGGTTGGCGCCGTCGCGTTCGGCCTGACGGAGTTCTCGCGCCGGCGATTCGTGTTGTACCAGATCGTCAACTGCCTCGTGTGGGCCGGCCTCATCGGCGGAGTCGCCTATCTGCTTGGCGGGCTCGTGACTGAGATCTTCCATGGCGGGTTCAAGTGGATCTGGATGGCAGCGAGCGCGATCCTCGTCGCCCTGTTGCTTCGCTTCGTCGGCCGCCTGCAGGACCGAATCAAGCCGTAGTAACGGCCAAGGGGGCTCACCCCGCGCCGTCGCCCGAGCGTGGCCGGGGTCGGGGGCGCTCGGATGGAGGCGACGGGAAGAATCCTTCAT
>VAXU01000010.1 GCA_005885125.1 Actinomycetota bacterium | reverse complement strand
GCCGCAGCCCATCAGGACGACGACGTCCGCCCACTCGACGTCCTCCTGCGTGATCGCCTTCGGCCGCCGGTCGGAGACGTCGATTCCGATCTCCTTCATCGCCCCGACCACCTGTGGGTGCAGCTCGTGCTCGGGACGCGAGCCTGCGGAGCGAGCCTCGCCGCCGCGACGCTCGTACAACGCCTGCGCCATCTGCGAGCGGCCTGCATTGCCGATGCAGACGAAGTAGGCCTTCTTCATCCGCCGAGCGCTCCGCGCAACGCGTCGACCGTTTCCGGGACGAGGCGATAGTAGGCCCAGGTCCCTCGACGCGAGGACTCGACGAGTCCCGCCTCTTTGAGGATCTTCAGGTGGTGCGAGATCGTCGGCTGGGAGAGGTCGAACGCAGCGTTCAGGTCGCAGACGCACACCTCATCGGCTTGTGACAATCGATTGACGATCGCGACGCGCGTGGAGTCGGCGAGCGCTTTGAATCGTCCCGCGAGCTCCTCGCTCTCGGGTTGGGACAGCGGCTCGGCAGTGGGGCCGCAACAGATCGCGGGCAGGGTGGCAATCGGCTTCATTGACACCTATCAATGTAGCAGCTACGGTGGCCTACATCGAAAAACGTCGATGAAAGGAGAGATCGTGTCCACGAAGCTCAGGGAGGAGATCCGGTCCAAGTACGCGGAGGCAGCACGCACGCTGTCGGGCGGCTCGGGGTGCGGCTGCAGCGCCGATGACTGCGCCGAGAACGGGTGCTGCGGCGATGTCGGCCCGCAGGCATTCGGCGCCGCGCTCTACGACGCGCTCGAACAGGACGAGCTGCCCGATGACGCAGTGCTCGCAAGCCTCGGCTGCGGGAATCCGACCGCGGTGGCGGAGCTACGCGAGGGGGAAACCGTCCTCGACCTCGGCTCGGGCGGCGGAATCGACGTCCTCCTCTCGGCGCGACGCGTCGGGCCGACGGGCATCGCCTACGGCCTGGACATGACCGACGAGATGCTCGAGCTCGCGCGGAAGAACGCCGACCAGGCGAACGTGGCCAACGCGCAGTTCCTCAAGGGTGAGATCGAGGCGATACCGCTTCCAGCCGACTCGGTGGACGTCGTGATCTCGAACTGCGTCATCAATCTCTCGACGGACAAGTCGCGCGTGCTGCGGGAGATGTTCCGCGTGCTCCGGCCCGGTGGGCGGATCGGTGTCAGCGACGTCGTCGCTGAGGACACGCTCGCTCCCGACGAGCGTGCCGAGCGCGGCAGCTGGGTCGGATGCATCGCGGGCGCGCTGTCGAAGGGCGAATACGAGGACGGCCTGGGCGAAGCCGGATTCGCAGACATCTCCGTGCGCTTCACGCATCGAGTCGCGGACGGCATGCACAGCGCCATCGTGAAAGCGGTCAAACCTCTTTAGACGTTGAAGCTAGACGTTGAAGCGTACGTTCAGGACGTCACCGTCCTGGACGACGTACGTCTTTCCTTCGAGACGCTGAAGGCCGCGTCTCGCGGCCTCCGCGTGTGAGCCGGACTCGACGAGATCGTTCCACCGGATCACCTCGCAGCGGATGAACCCGCGCGCGATGTCGGAATGAACGGTTTCCGCGGCCTCGATCGCGGTCTGGCCCTTGCGCAGCGTCCAGCCGCGTGTCTCCTTGTCCCCGGCGGTGAAGAACGTCAGCAGGTCGAGCTCGTCTTTGAGCCGGCGCACCACCTCGTCGAGCGCCGAAGCGCCGTCCCGAAACGCCGCGGCTTCATCGGCAGGCAGCTCCGCCAGCTCCGCCTCCAGCTTCAGGTCGATCCCGCCGCCTCCGTTCTCGACCGCGATCAGCGGCTTCGTCGTCAGGGGCTCGAGCTCGGGCGGCAGCACTCCCTCCCAGTCGGCGAGCGTCGCGCCTGCGTCGATGTGCGCGAGGATCCGCTCGAGCGCGGCAGCATCCTGCCTCAGCTGCGGGTCGCCGGACTTCGCCTGTTTGGCGACCCGCTCGAGCCGGCGCTCGACATGGTCCCGATCGGCGACCACCAGCTCGAGCCGCAGGGTCTCGAGATCGTCGGCCGGAACACGAGTGCCGGAAAACCCGTCGAGCACGACGAGCAGCGCGTCGACCTCGCGCAGGTTCCCGAGCAGCGCGGGGCCCGTCCCGCGGACCTCGACAACGCGGATCGCGGCCGGCGTCACCTTGCGCGGACGAACGACTTCGGCAACCTGCCGAAGCCGCTCGTCCGGAATCGCCGCCATGCCGACGTCACCGGTCGCACGCGATCCCGTCAGCGCGTGGAACAGCGTCGACTTGCCGGAGCTCGGCAGCCCGACGATTCCGACCTCGAGTGCCACCTACGTCTTGTCGCCCGCGATCTGCTTCTGCAGCGAGACGAGCGCGCGGTGCTGGAGCGACTTGATCGCACCCTCGGTCTTACCGAGGATCGTCGCCACCTCGGCGTTCGGAAAGTTGAACACGAACTTCAACGTCAGCACCTGCTGCTGTTCCTGTGACAGGTCCTCGATCAGCTCCAGCATGCTCTGCCGGCCGATCGACTGGAGCGCCTCCGCCTCGGCGGACGGCTCCTCCTCGCCCACCGGCTCCGGCACGTCCTCCTCGGGCTGCCAGCGACGGGAGGCCCGGAAGTGATCCATCGCGAGGTTGTGCGCGATGCGAAAGAGCCACGCCGAGAACGGCGCCGACTGCCAGCGGAACCGCTTGATCGACTCGAGCATCTTCAAGAACGTCTGCGTCGTGAGGTCCTCCGCGTCGTGCCGGTTGCCGACGCTCACGTGGAGATAGCTGTAGATGCGGTCGAAGTGGATGAGATAGAGCTCCTCGAGCGCCTCCCTATCCCCGCTCTGGGCCCGGTCGACAAGCGCCCGGACGTGCTCCTGGGACTCGCGTACAGGCCGCGCCGCAGCCGTGGTCTTCTCGGCCATCAGAAGGGGAATGCCCTGGTGTGCGACGCGCCTAACGCAGCAATCACGTGGCCGCTGCGCCGAAGCCGACCCGGCTCTCGCGGGCGAAGCGCTTGACGTAGACGACCCGGCGGAGGGCGATCGTGTAGCGGGCGTCCTCGGCCTCGAGCGCGAAGGCCGCCTCGCCGGCGTCGGCTCGGACGTCCGCGGCTGCCAGGGCCTGCTCGAGCGCGTCGGCACTCACTTGATTGACGATCGCTCCCATCACCTGTCCGCCGTCGAACGCCACCTCGATCCGAATCCTCTCGTCAGCCACGTGGCTGATTCTCCCAAGCGTCGCGAACCCAGGTTCGGGTTGGGACGGCCGCAGAAACCACCTCCGACAGGACGCCGTGAACGGAATCCGGGTGCACGAACGCGACCTCGAGCCCGAACAGGCCCTCGCGGGGCCGCTCGTCGATCAGGTCGGCGCCTGCCTCTGTGAGCCGGGCGATCGCCGCCGCGACGTCCGCGACCTCGTAGGCGACGTGGTGCATCCCCGGCCCGCGCTTGGCGAGGAAACGCCCGACCGGCGTGTCTGCCTCGAGCGGCTCGAGCAACTCGACCCGCCCGTCGCCCACCCGCAGGGAGGCCGCCTCGACGCCCTGGTCCGGAACCGTCGCGCGGTGCTCGACCTCGGCGCCGAAGAGGCGCTCGTAGGTCGAGAGCGCAGCGTCGAGGTCTTCGACAGCCATACCAAGATGGTGAATCCCGCGGGCCTGCATCCGGCCGCCGACTCTATCGAGGCACACACACGCGGGCGCGCGTGAACATGGGAACCCCGCCTCCCACCCCGCTTCGAGCGTATCGCCGAATCGCGCACCGACGGGGGACGCGATCGCGCCGAACGCGTGACGATCAATCCGCGGTTTGCGACAGCGCGACCGGAGTGCCGACCAGCTCGGAAGCGCGCGACTCCGCCTGCAGGTCGCCGAGCAACTCGAGCACCTCGCCTCGCACGAGGGTCTCCTTCTCGAGCAGCGCCAGGGAAAGCCGGTCGAGCGAGCGCCGGTGCTTCGTCAGCAGACGAAGGGCTTCGTGGAACGCCTCGTCCGTCAAGCGTGCCTGCTCGTTGTCGCGCAACCGTTTCGTCTCCTCGGAGAGCGCATAGTTGTCCGCGCGCATCGTCCGAGAGCTGGCGATCTCCGACATGCCGTACTCGAACACCATCGAGCGCGCGAGGTCCGTCGCCTTCTCCAAGTCGTTGGCGGCGCCGTTCGTGACACGCCCGAACACGATCTGCTCGGCGGCACGACCTGCGAGGAAGATCGTCATCATGTCGACGAGCTCATCCTTCGTGTGCAGATAGCGGTCCTCTGCCGGCAGATTGAGCGTGTAGCCGAGCGCCTGGCCGCGCGCAACGATCGTGACCTTCTGCACCGGCATCGTGTCGCCCATCAGATGCGACATCAGCGCGTGACCCGCCTCGTGATACGCGAGGATCCGCTTCTCCTTCTCGGTCACGACACGCCGTTGCTGCAGGCCGGCGACGACACGCTCCATTGCGCCCTCGAAGTCGACATGCGTGACGTACTGGGCGTCGCGGCGGCCGGCGAAGATCGCAGCCTCGTTCGCGATGTTCGCGAGATCGGCTCCGGTCAGGCCGGCCGTCTGGCGCGCGATCAAGTCGAGGTCGACGTCCGCAGCGAGTGGCTTCCCGCGCGTATGGACACGGAGGATCGACTCGCGGCCTCGGAGATCCGGCGCGCCGACGAGGACCTGGCGGTCGAACCGTCCAGGTCGAAGAAGTGCGGGGTCGAGGTCCTGCAGGCGGTTCGAGGCTCCGAGGACGACGACCCGCGCACTCGTTCCGAAGCCGTCGAGCTCGACGAGCAGCTGGTTGAGCGTCTGGTCCTGCTCGCGGTTGAACCCGTGGCCCGTGCGGGCCGCGCCGACCGCGTCCAGCTCGTCGATGAAGATGATCGCAGGCGCATGCTTGCGCGCCTCGGCGAACAGCTTCCGAATCCGGGCGGCGCCGAGACCGGCGAACATCTCGACGAACGCCGCCGCACTCTGGGAGTAGAACTTCGCGCCGGACTGATTGGCCGCCGCCTTCGCCAGCAGCGTCTTGCCGGTCCCGGGCGGGCCGTACAGGAGGATCCCCTTCGGCACGTGCGCGCCGAGCCGTTCGAACCGCTCCGGGTCGCGCAGGAACTCCACGATCTCGAGCAGCTCCGCCTTCGCCTCGTCGGCGCCCGCGATCTCGTCCCAGCCGATCGCCGTGTGCTCGTTCGCGTCCACCGGCACGGGCTTCACCCGCGGCATCACCTGCAGGATGCGCCAGAAGAGATAGAGCAGCGCAACGTAGAACGTGACGATCAGGAGCGGCCACCAATGAATCACGAACAGCCGCATCTGAACGAAGAACTCGTGCAGTGCCCCCATCACAGTGTTCACACTGCCTCATCGGCAGCGGGACGCCTATCCCTTAACCGAGGGAGCGGGCGATCTCGTCCGCCGTGGTGAACTCGACACCCCGCTCGCGCCAGGCCGCAATGCACGCCGCGACGCGCCCTTCGTCGAGCCCACGCGCGGCGTCCTCGACGAACCGCACGGGCCTCCCGCGATCGAGGAAACCTCGGATCGCGGCGTCGTCGCAGACGTCCGTCGCGACTCCGAAGACGACGATCTCGTCCGGATCCAGGGCCGCGAGCAGACGATCGGTGTTCGGATTCGTGAAGACGTCGAAGTTCTTCTTGAGGATCAGGAACTCACGGCCCCTGAAGTAGCGGTCGGGCAGCAGCTCGAGGCCAATGGGCACCGGATCCTCTTGCTCGGTCTCGTCCACCTTGCGCGCGCCGCGTGTGCCGCGAAGGCAGTGAGGCGGATACGTCGTCTGGAAGTCCGGCTGCTCCGAGATCTCCGCGTCGGTGAGCTCGTGGTCGTCGGCGGACGCAACGTGGACGACGCCGGTTGCGCGAGCAGCCTCGACGAGCAGCCGCATCGCCGGCGCGACCTGTTCGGCGCCGGGAACGTAGAGCTTTCCGTCCGGAAGCACGAAGTCGACCTGCGTGTCGACGTCCCAGAGGATCGTCCCGCTCATCGTCGCTCGTCAGGTCACGGGCTCGAGCCGCGGGTTCGGCCGGAACCACCGGCCGACCTTCGCGGTCGGGCGGCCGTCGGTCATCACGACGTCCGACGTGAAGTCGTTCGAGCCGCGGATCAGCGACGAGCCGACGCCGTACGCGTCGACGGGAACACCCTGTTCCTCGAAGCCGTGGATCTTCTCCGCCGTGAACCCCCCCGATGCAACGATCTTGACGCGCTCGAACCCGTCGCGGTCGAGAGCATCCCGTACGTTGTGGACGAGCCGCTCGTTCACGCCCCGCGGGTCGAAGTCGCCCATCTCGTCCCACAGCGACCGGTCGACGAGCTGGCCCGCCGTGTCGAGGCGAACACCCCACAGCCGCGGCCCGAGCGCGCGCGCAACGGCGAGCGCCGTCGAGACGGAGTCGTTCTCGAAGTCGACGAGGACGGTGATGTTCATGTCCGGCCGCGAATACTCGGCGAACTTGGTGGCCGCAAGCACGGTGTTCCCGCCGTACGACGCGATCAGCGAGTGCGGCACCGTCCCGACACCGCGACCGCCCCACCAGGAGGCCTGCGCGTCCGAGGTGACGCCGATGTCAACGTCGAGCATCGCGCCCGCGACGTAGGCCGCGTATCCGTCCCCGGTCTGCACACGGTGATGATCGTGGCGCGCGGGCATGAAGATGATCGGCTTGCCGTTCGCGGCCTCGACGACGTGGGCGACGTTCGTCGTGATCCTCGTGCGGCGCGCAAGCACTCCGAGATACGCCGTTTCGAGATGGGCGAAGAGCGTGTAGTCGCCTTCGATGATCATCACCGTCTCCCACGGCTCGATCCGGTCGCCGTCGTAGAGCGCGTGCACGGTCAGTGCGTCCCAGTCCTCGGAGCACAGCTTGAGGATCGCGATCGCCTCATCGATTCCCCCGAGCATCGCGCGCCTGCGCTGGAAGACCTGCATCAGCACCCGCGGATGGCGGCCGTCCGCGATCAGCGTCGCACGGGTGTGATTGAAGTACGCGTCCGAGTAGTACCCCTCGGCCATCTTGTCAACGGGAAGGTCGAAGATCTCGGGCGGCAGACGCTTCCCGCGCGTGCGTTCTTCGACCGCCATCTACGCGGTCTCGAGTGCGAGACACGCAGCGAGCGCGGCCTCCGCGACCTCGACCTGCGCCGGCGTCGGTTCGGCGGTGGCAAAGCGATGCTGCAGCTCGTGTCCGGGCTTCGCAAGCGCCCGGGCGAGCCGCTTCTCGGGATTGCGCACCATCCAGCCGAAGATCTCAGTCGAGGCAGCGAGGGCGCCGAGCTGGGCCGTCACGCGCGCCGCCCCACGCAGATGCGGCGGGGCCTTCGCCGCCAGCGTGTTGGCGAGCGCCGTCGTCGCGAGCAGCGGTCCGAGCAGGTGCGATCCACACCGCTCGTGCTCCTTCGCGCGCTGCTCGCCGTGCTCGTAGCTGCCGATCGAGATGTGCTCGGCGCCGTGGTACGCGGCGAGGTCGGAGCTCCGCAGCGCCAGTACGGCCGGAGCTACGGAGAGCACTCCCGCCAGGAGCTCCTGCGCTGCCGGCCGGAGCCGGCCCGACTCGCGCGCGACCTTGACGACCGTCGCGCTCGCGAGCATCGACGCAAGGACCGCCGGACGCTGGAAAGGCAGCTTCGCGTCGGGCAAAGCGCGCCGTACCTCCGGGATGATCGCGATCGCTTCGAGCAGACGCGCGGGCCCTCGGAGCAACGGGCGGTCGATCTCGGCAGCGCGAAAGCGCTTGCGGGCGGAGGCGACCTTCAGCTCTCCTTCGTCGGTGCGAATCGCGCACGCCCAGGCCTTGGGGCCGTGCACGAGAACGCCGTTCGCCAGCGCCATCCCGCCGAGCCGGATCTTCTCGTCGGCCATCGCTCAGAGCGTAGCCGTCAGATCCGGGTCAAGAGCCGAGGAGGTGGTGCGCGGCGTGGCGCAACCAATCGACTCCGAGCTCTAGGTCCTCGACCGGCACCCGCTCGTCTGCCGAGTGAATCAGCCGTGCCGCGACCTCGACGTCCATCACCCGCGCCGGGAAGAACCCGTAGGCGACCGTACCGAACGCCTCGCGAAACCAGTGGCTGTCGGTGAAGCCCGCGACACAGATCGGAACTGCGCGCGCGCCTGGATCGACCCGCTCCACGAACGACTCGACCGCGTCCCACAGCGGGGACTCGAGCGGCGAGCGCGTGCCCCCGTGCGCCTCCAGCACCTCGAGCTCGTAGTCGTCGTCTCCCAGGATCCCGCGCACGATCTCCTGCGCCTCGCGGGGCGTCTGACCCGGCAGCAGGCGGCAGTCGACCGTGATGTCGCAGACGGCGGGAATCACGTTCCGCTTCTGCGACGCGGTCGCCATCGTCGGCGACAACGTCATCGACAGGAGCGGTTCGACCAGGTCCGCAAGGACAGGCGAGACCTCCCGGGCACGGCTGAGAGCCTCGTCGGCGGACGAGGGCGCTTCCCCGACGACGGCCTGCGCGAGTGCGACCACCTCGGGAATCAGACGGCGTTCGGCACGATACGCGCCGAGCTTCTCGATCAGCGGCGCAGCCTTTACCAGCGCGTTGTCGGCGATGTTCGGCATCGACGCGTGGCCGCTGCGACCGTGGACGCGCAGGCGGAACGGCGCGCTCATCTTCTCGGCGGTGGAGCAGACCCAGTACGGATTCCCCCCGAGCTCGATGCGGTCGCCGGAGCCCTCGTTGATGCAGTAGTCGGCGCGCACGGCCTCGGGATGCGTCTCACACAACCATTGCGCGCCGAATCCAGCGCCGACCTCCTCGTCGGCGGTGGCGGCGAAGATGAGATCTCCCGACGGCTCGAAGCCTTCGCGCGCAAGCGACGCGATCGCGACCGCCTCGGCAGCGACCTGCCCCTTCATGTCGAGTGCGCCGCGTCCCCACACCTCGCCGTCTCGGAGCTCGCCGCCGAACGGGTCGGCCTGCCACTCCGCCGGATCCGCGAGCACCACGTCCGTGTGCGAGAGGAAGAGCACGCTCGGCCCGTCGCCTCGACCTGGAATGCGGGCCACGAGATTCGCGCGTTCCGGAACCCGTGCATACAGCTCGCAGGAGACGCCGTGCGGCTCGAGATAGTCGCGCAGGAGCTCCGCAGCGCGCGTCTCGTTTCCCGGTGGATTCGTCGTGTCGACGCGGATGAGCTCCCGCAAGAGCTCCGTCACTTCCCCGCGAAGGGAGACGACTGCCATCAGCGACGGCGGCCGACCGTGAGCAAGTACTCCCGCGGCATGCGAATGCCGCCGTCCGTGCGGAAGCTCTCGTGGAAATCGATGAACGCCTGCTCGAACGTGTCGCGGCGCGCGCCCTCGAGCTTTTCGTTCAGGGTCTTGACGGGCCCGAACGAACTGGAGAACAGCTCCCAAACCTCCCGCCCCGACTCCGCACGGAGTGTTGCGTCACCCTCCGAGAACTCGAGCTCGAAGTCTCCGCCGAGAAGCTGCTCGACGTACGCCTCCTCGCCCCAGGCAGGCGGCGAGCCCGCGCCTTCGGGAGGCGGCGGCTGGAACTGCTGCATCGTCTTGAACATCGCGCCCACGCCGCCGTCGGGCCGCCACGTCAAGAGGCCGAGCCGGCCACCCGGCCGGCAGACGCGGCCGAGCTCGCTGGCGGCACGCTGGTGGTCCGGCGCGAACATGACGCCGAAGCTCGAGGAGACGACGTCGAAGTCCGCGTTGCCGTAGGGAAGCTGCTCTGCGTCGCCGACGTCGAGCTGGACGTCGAGTCCCTCCTGCGCCGCCAGTTGGCGGGCGCGCGCAACGAGCGCGGGCGCAAGATCGACACCGGTGACATCGGCGCCTCGCTTCGCCGCCCGAAATGCGACCGCTCCGGTTCCGCACGCGATGTCCAGCCAGCGCTCGCCGTGCTCCGGCGCGAGCCGGCCGACGAGATCGTCGTAGGCGATCGTCGAGGTCTCGCTGATGCGCTCGAACGGACCGTTGCCCCAGATCACCGCCTGGCGCTCCTTCAGCTCCTCGAAAGCCACCTATGTCGCCTCCTCCTCGTTTGCCCTCGTCGTCAGCTGGTTGCGCGCGCGCCACAGAGCCGGGAAGAAGTTGTGGTGGATCATCTTCCCGAGCACCTCGACCGGGGTGCCCTGCGTGCCGACGACCTGGTCGCCGATGATGCGCGCCACGACCTTGTAGTGGCGGATGCGCCACATGGTGATCCGCTCGTCCCATTCCACGAGCGCCTCGGCGAGCTGGTAGAGCTCCTCGTGCTCGCGGCCGCGCACGTACAGCTCGACGAGATCGAGGCCCGCGGCGGCAAGCGCTGCGTCGAACGCCTCGCCGAGGAGAGGCGTCACGCGACGCGCCTCGCGAAAGCCCGGCGAGTCGAAGCCGCTTCCGTGGCCGAGCACGCGGCGGATCGACTGGTACTCCCACGGCGACATCTGCTCGAGCATGTCGAGCTGGCGGGTGACGAACTGCATGCACAGCGCCGAACGGCGAAGCAGTCGCAGCGCCGCCGCGATCTCGCCGTCCCTAACGTGTGCGGATGCTCGCTCGACCTCCGAGGTCGCGAGCTTGAGCCAGAGCTCCGACGACTGGTGCACCGTCTGGAAGAGCAGCTCGTCCGGATGCGTCTGCTCGTCGGTCGTTTTCTGGAGTGCCAGCAACTCGTCCGTGCGCAGGTAGCGCTCGTAGTCGGACGCGCCTTTCCCCGGGAGAATCGGCTCGGCGAAGTCCTCGTGAGTCTCGGTCGCCACCGGGGCGGAGCATACTTCGGCCGTGGGGGACCTCTTCTCCGACTCCGCCTCCGTACGCCTTCCCGCGGTCGCGCCGCTCGCCCTGCGGATGCGCCCGCAGACGCTCGACGAGTTCGTCGGCCAGCGTCACGTCCTCGGCGAGGGTTCCGCATTGCGGCTTGCGATCGAGGAGGACCGGATGGGCTCTGCGATCTTCTACGGGCCGCCCGGGAGCGGGAAGACGACGCTCGCGCGGATCGTCGCCGGCGTCACCGGCTCCGAGTTCGAGGAGTTGTCCGCGGTGTCGGCGACGGTGGCACAGGTGCGCGAGGTGCTCGCGCGCGCCCGCGAGCGGCTCGGCTCGACGGGTCAGCGGACGATCCTCTTCCTCGACGAGATCCACCGCTTCAACAAGGCACAGCAGGACGCGCTGCTGCCGGCGGTGGAGGAGGGCCTCGTGACGCTGATCGGCGCGACGACGGAGAACCCGTACTTCGAGGTCAACTCGGCACTGCTCTCCCGGACGCAGGTGTACGAGCTCGAGCCGCTGTCACACGAGGAGCTCCAGGTGGTCGTGCGGCGCGGTGCCTCCGAGCTCGAGGCGAGCGTGCCGGACGCGCTCGTCGACCTGATCGCGACGCGCGCCGGCGGGGATGCGCGGAACGCGCTGAACATCCTCGAGCTCGCGTGGCAGACGGCCCGGGGAACGGGCGAGGAGCTTGCGGAGGCCCACGTCGACGACGCAGCACGCAAACGCCCGCTCGTGTACGACAAGGGAGGCGATGCGCATTACGACTTCATCTCCGCGTTCATCAAGTCGATGCGTGGATCCGATCCGGACGCGGCCGTGTACTACCTCGCCGCGATGCTCGAGAGTGGCGAGGACGCGCGCTACATCGCTCGGCGCATGATCGTGCTCGCGTCAGAGGACGTCGGCAACGCAGATCCGCGCGCGCTGCTCGTCGCGGTCGCCGCTGCGCACGCGGTCGAGCACGTGGGTCTGCCCGAAGCATCGCTGAACCTCGCGCAAGCGGCCGTCTACCTCGCGCGCGCCCCGAAGTCGAATGCGAGCTACCTGGCGCTGAAGCGCGCCTCGGCCGACGTGAGGGAGCACGGCAACATCCGCCCGCCGGCCTCCCTGCGCGACGCGTCGTACTACGGGCGCCGACTCGGACACGGGGAGGGCTACCTCTACCCGCACGACGACCCGGCGGGCTTCGAGGTCGACCACCTCCCGGACGAGCTCAAGGGCCGCCGCTACTACGAGCCCGGCACGAGCGGCGAAGAACGACCCCGCGACGACTGACCGGCCAGCGTTTTCGGACACGTCTTGGGACTGTCACCAGACGTGTCGCGAGGGGGCTCGGCGCGAAGGGACTAGTCGGAACCGCGGCGGATGCGGTCCGCGGCCATCGTGCCGAACGTCCCGCCGAGCGCCTCGTACGCCGACGCGGCTCCCTCGACGTCGTATTCCACCCGGCGAAACTCGAACTGCCCGTCGTCACTGCGCAGCGCGTAGGCGGCGCGCACGTCGCCGTCGAGCGGCATCCCGACGCTGCCCGGGTTCAGCAACTGGGTCCTGTTCGGGCCAGGGCGGCGGAACTGGAGGTGGCTGTGTCCGAACACGACCGCCCGGCCGCGGACACCCGCGAGCATCCGCTCGTCGTCGGCGCTCGGGGCGGCCGGGAAGCTCTCGACGTCCGACAGGGGAGAGCCGTGGACGTAGAGGACGCCGTCGAGCTCGACCTGCGCCTGCAGCGAGTAGAGCCACCCCTCCTCGGTGCCGTAGCCCGACTCGCGCTCGCGCAGCGCCTCCACGACCTCGGGCCGGTCGAGCGGCGGCTCGCGTGTCCAGCGCTCGCCGTTGCCACGGATCCACGTCGTCTGCGGGAGCGAGCGCAGGCGCTCGAGACACTCCAGCGGGTGTGGGCCCCACCCGCCGTAGTCCCCGCCGAGCAGATAGCCGTCGACACCCTCACGACCCGCGTCTTCGAGCACCGCCTCGAGCGCGGGCAGGCTGCCGTGGATGTCGTACAGGAGCGCGAGCACCCGCCGCTAGGCTCCCACACGTGAAGATCGTCTGCCTCGTCAAGCAGGTGCCGCGGGCGGACTCGATCGAGTTCGACCAGGAGACGAAGTCACTCCGCCGCGAGGGAGTTCCGCTGCTGCTGAACCCGTTCGACGCAGCGGCCGTCGCCCATGCCGCAAAGCTGAAGCGGCTGTACGGCGGCGAGGTGATCGCGATGACGATGGGGCCGCCGCAGGCCGCCGACGCGCTGAGAACGTGCATCGCGCTCGGCGCCGACCGCTGCATCCACCTGTCCGATCGCGTCTTTGCTGTCGCAGACACGCTCGGGACGTCGCGCACGCTCGCGATGGCGATCGAGAAGGAAGCAGGCGTCGATCTCGTCGTGTGCGGGCGCAAGACGACCGACTCGGAGACGTGGCAGGTGCCACCGGAGGTCGCGGCCTTCCTCGACCGCCCGCACCTGACGAGCGTCGTCGAGACCGATTTCCACGACGGCGTGATCCGTGCGACCCGCGAGACGGACGACGGGTACGAGACCTGGGAGCTCTCCGGGCCGGCCGTGATCTCGCTCGCATACGGGCATGAGGCGAACGGTGCCAAGGACGGGCCGATCGACACGTGGACCGCCGCCGACCTCGTCGACGACGTGCGCGAGAACGACAAGCGCTTCGGCCAGACGGGGTCACCGACGCGCGTCCTCGCAGTCCGCGACGTGACGCCGGCGCGACTGGGGGAAGGGTTCTCGAGCCTCGAGGATGCAACCGCTCGGATTCGGGAGCTGCTGCCGGAACGGCGCGTAGACCCCTCGAGCTGGACGAAGCCGGCCCGGCTCGGCGAGCAGCCGTCGCCGAGGCGATACGACTGCTGGACATTCGTCGAGCTCGCGGACGGCCGCCCGACGCGCGCGTCGCTCGAGCTCCTCGGGAAGGGACGCGAGCTCGCGGGCAAGCTCGGCGGCGACAACGTCGCGCTCATACTCGGAAGCGACGTCGACGGTGCGATCGAAGAGCTCGCCCGGCACGGAGCGGAGCGCATTGTCGTCGCGACCCACGTCTCGCTCGTCGTCTACCACGCCGAGATCTGGTCGGCGGCCTTGAGCTCGATCGTCGCGCAGCATCGTCCGCACGTCCTGCTCTTCCCCGCGACGGCGAACGGGCGTGACGTCGGGCCGCGCGTCGCCGGCGAGCTGCAACTCGGGATGACGGGCGACTGCGTCGGCCTGGGCATCGATCGCGCGGGTCGCCTCATCCAGACCAAGCCGGCGTACGGCGGCAACATCGTGTCCGTGATCATGGGGAGGACGACGCCGCAGCTCGCGACCGTCCGAGCGCGGATGTTCGAGCCGCTCG
>VAXU01000132.1 GCA_005885125.1 Actinomycetota bacterium | reverse complement strand
CCGGCGAGCGGTCAGGGAATCCGGTGTGAATCCGGAACGGTCCCGCCGCTGTAAGGGGAGACGCTCCCGCGCCGACGTGCCACTGGCCTCCGGGCTGGGAAGGCGGCGTCGGGAGGGCGCCCCGAGTCAGAAGACCTCCGCCCACCGGCAATTCGGACTTCCTCGCGGAAGGAGGCTTCGTGTTTCGCCGACTCCTGATCATGTTCGCGGCGGTTGCCGCGACGCTGCTGTTCGTTCAATCGGCGCTTGCGGTGCGCGTGCACGTTCGCGTCGAGGGCAAGGTGCGGACAATCTTCGGGGCGACCGCGCCCCTGATCGACGTGACGTCGCCTCGCGCAAACGCATTGCCCGAGAACGCGCTCGACGCCCTCGAGACCGCCAGCACACTCGGTGAGTTCTTCTACCACGTCACGACGACGAGCTTCGGCCCGTACGTCGACCAGGTCGGCCGCTATCCCGCGGGTGGAACGAGCGGCTGGGTGTACAAGCTCAACGGCGCTTCGCCGCCGGTCGGCGCCGACCAGGCGCTGCTCAAGACGGGCGACACCGTCCTCTGGTACTGGGCGCAGTTCGGCGTCGCAGGCGGGCCGAAGACACTCGCTCTCCAACGAACGGGTCGCTGCTACACCGTGCTGGCGCAAGACGACAACGGCAAGACGTCACCGGCCGTCGGCGCGATCCTGCACGTGGGCTCCCGTCGCACGATCGCAACGCAGAACGGGCGCGCATGCATTGGACGACACCTCGGGTTACTCGTCCGCGCGGAGTTGGGCGGCGCCGTCCGGTCGAACGCCCTGCCGTGAAGCTGCGCCTGGCCGCCGTCGTTCTCGCCGTCGCGAGCCTCACCGCGTGTGCGAACGGCGGCGGCCACGGCACGGCGACGATCTGGATCACACGCGACCGCGGCTCCCACGTGCTGCTCGTCGGCCACGTTCCCGCCGGGCTCACGGCGATGCAGGGTCTCGACCGCGTGGCGGACATCAAGACGCGCTACGCAGGACGGTACGTGCAGGCGATCGACGGCGTTGAAGGCTCGCTGACCGCGCGCCACGACTGGTTCTACTTCATCAACGGCTACGAGTCCGATCGCAGTGCGGCGGAGTACCGGCTGCATCCGGGCGACGTGGAGTGGTGGGACTTTCGCGACTGGCGGCGGTCGATGACCGAGCCCCTGGTCGTCGGCGCGTTCCCGGAGCCGTTCCTGCACGGATACAACGGGAGGCGGCGCTCGTCCGCGGTCGTCTACGCCCCGGGTCTGGCGAAGAGCGCGCACAGACTCGCGCGCATGATCCATGCCGTGACGGTCGTGCCCTCGGGCACGAACCTGATGAAGGGCGTCAACTTGCTCGTCCTCGAGCGCGGTCGTACTGCGATCTGGGCGCAGGTGATGGGCTCGCACCCCGGCGATCCGGTCCGCTTCGTCGTCTCCGGTGCGGCGTCGAAGCTCGCGGCGAATCCCGGGCTCGTCCGCTACCGGTACGACCTGCTGCGATGAGGACGGCACCCGCCCTCGCGTTGCTGGCCGCCGCCGTTGCCGCTTCGCTGCTGGCGCGTCACACGCTGTCCGTTGCGGCGATCGCGCTTTTGCTGTTCCTTCTCTGCCTGCGGGCACCGCGCAGGCGTCGCTGGCCTTATCTGGTCGGCACCGGTGTCTCGGCTGTCGCGCTCTTCGTCGTGACGCCGTTCGTGGAGACACTGGGTTCTCATCCGCTGTGGACCGGTCCGATCTTGCCGGTGATCGGACAGCTGGACGTGACGCACGAGGAGCTGGCGAGCGCGTTGTTCCAGGCCTGCAGGCTTGCCGCCGTCGGGCTCGCGTTCGCGGCGTACGCGCTGCTGCTCGACCACGACCGGCTGCTGGCTGCCGCAGGGTTCGCGCGCCGCTCGGTGCTCGTCGTCGCTCTTGCTACACGGCTTGTGCCGACGCTCGAGCGTGACGCGGCCGGGCTCGTCGACTCGCTGCGTGGGCGCGGGGTCGAGGTCGAAGGAGCTCGCCGCCGAGCCGCGCTGCTCTCGCCGCTGCTCGCCGGCTCACTGGAGCGTGGCCTGAACCTCGCGGAGGCGATGGAGGCCCGTGGCTACGGGCGTGCGGGGCGCACTCGTGTCCCGCCGCCGCCGTGGCGCCTCGTCGACCGCCTCGCTCTCGTCGGTGCCGCCGCCCTCACCGCGCTGGGAGTCCTATGGCTCTAGTGCAAGTCGACGGGTTGACGTTCGCTTACCCAGCAGGACCGCAGGCGCTGCGCGGCGTCTCGCTCCGGATCGAGCGCGGGGAGGTGGTGCTCCTGCTGGGGAACTCCGGCTCGGGAAAGACGACACTGCTCCGCGCACTCGGCGGGTTAGTGCCGCACTTCCACGGTGGCCGGTTCGAGGGGCGCGTCGAGATCGACGGCCGCGACACGCGCACCTCGCGTCCGGCCGACCTCGCAGGAACAGTCGCCATGCTCTTCCAGGATCCGGAAGAGCAGGTCGTGCTGACGCGCGTTTCGCGCGAGGTGGCGTTCGGACTGGAGAACATGGGGACGCCGCCGCAGCAGATCCTTCCGCGCGCGCTGAGCGCGCTCGCTGCGGTCGGAGCCGCGCAGCTCGCCGACCGGCCGGTGTCGGAGCTTTCCGGTGGTGAGCTGCAGCGCGTCTGCCTTGCCTCGGCGCTCGCGCTGGAGCCGCAGTTGCTGCTGCTGGACGAGCCGACGTCACAGCTCGACCCGGACAGCGCCGAGGAGCTGCTTGAACGCGCAACCGAGCTCGGATCCACGGTTGTGCTCTCCGAGCAGCGCCCCGAGCGCGTGCTCGCGGCTGCCACGCGCGTCCTGTTCTTCGAAGCAGGCCGCGTGCTTCTCGACGCGCCGGTCGATCGCGCGCGAGCGTGGCTCGACGAGCACCGTCCTGCATGGAGCACCGAACCACGCCTCGTCACACAGCGTGACGAGGGAACCGGCACACTGCTCTGCCGGCTGCGGGACGTCGCCTACGCCTACCGGCCGGGAGAGCCCGTTCTCGAGGCGTTCGATCTCGAGCTCCGCCGCGGCGAGATCGTCGCACTGGCCGGACCGAACGGCAGCGGGAAGACGACCATCGCCAAGCTCGCAGCCGGTCTGCTCGAGCCCACTGCCGGTCACGTCGAGCGGATGGGGCGGGCAGCGCTCCTGTTGCAGGATCCCGGCCGTTACGTTGTGCGCGACCGTGCAGTCGACGAGGTCGCGCTCGGCGTCGGCGGAGACCTCGTTCGTGCCCGTCGCGCGCTTGCGGATGTCGGGCTCGCGGGTAAGGAGTCACGCCACCCACGCGACCTGTCGAGCGGCGAGCGCGAGCGGCTTGCGCTCGCGTCCGTCCTCGTCACCGAGCCGGACCTGCTCGTGCTCGACGAACCGACGCGAGGGGTCGACCCCGAGCGTAAGCGCAGGCTCGCTGCGAGTCTGCGAGCGGACGCATCTCGGCGTGCGACGCTCGTTGTCACGCACGACGATGTATTTGCAACCTCGGTTGCCGATCGCATCGTGCACCTCGAAAAAGGGTCAGACCCGGAGGGTCTGACCCTTACGCAGGCGGCCGCGCGTGGCTAGAGGCATCCTCATCGCCGGAGGCGGGGCGATGTTCGCCGCTGCAGTGTGGGCAGGGCTCGACCGCGGGAACGACGGGCTTTCGCTTCTGCTCGTCGCGGCCGCACTGCTCGCGCTCGGGGTTGCCTGGCTCGAGTCCGGCCCGGATTCCGCTAAGGAGATCGCGCTAATCGCGACGCTCGGCGGCGCCGCGGCCGCAGGACGCTCGGCATGCGCAGCGGGATCGCGGTCGGCGGCGTTGCCGCGCTCGTGTCGAACTTCTTCCTCGGCCAGGGCGTGTGGACGCCGTGGCAGATGCTCGCCTGGGGCGCGTGTGGCGCCGCAGGCGCGGCAGCCGCGCCGCTCCTTCGCCGCCGCGTCGTGCTCGCCGCGTTCTGCTTCGTCCTCGGGATGGGCTTCTCCAGCTTCATGGATGTCTGGAACTGGCTTGCGTTCTACGACCAGCACACCTGGCAGACGTTTGTCGCAGTGCAGGCGCGCGGCCTGCCGTTCGACCTCGCACACGCGATCGGCAACGTCGTGATCGCGTTCGTCGCGGGACCCGAGCTGCGGAGGCTGCTCGAACGGTACGGCCGCCGTCTGAAGGCGGAGGTCGTATGGGCGTGAGCGCGCTCGTCGCCGCGGCAACTCTTGCCGTCTCGCCGCAGCAGTTCCTCCTCGCGCACCAGGCTGCCGGCGGAGGCTTTGCCGAGGCAGGCGGCAAACCGGATGCGACACTCACTGCGTGGGCGGTGCTCGGCCTCCGCGCGGCGCAGGTGCCCGTCGACGACACGTACGTGCGCACGCACGAAGATGACCTCCGGACACCGACCGAGCTCGCGCTCGGCGTGCTCGCCGAGGCGCGCCCCTCGGACGAGTTGGTGGCTCGCCTCGAGCGCGCACCGACACCTGCGCTGAATGCGACCGCGTGGAAGCTGATCGCCCTCGCGCAAGCAGGCCGGCCGGTTCCGCGCGATCGCGTCCGCTACCTGCTCGGGCACCAGGCGAAGAGCGGCGGCTGGTCGTGGGCCGTCGGCGTCGCGCCGGACTCGAACGACACCGCGGCTGTCGTCGAGGCGTTACGGGCGGCCCACGTCGGCGGCCGTCCGATCCGGCGCGCGCTTGCATTCCTGCGGCGGCATCAGAGGCAGGACGGCGGCTTCGAGCTGACGAGGGGTCGCGGCTCCGACGCGCAGTCCACCGCATGGGCGATCCAGGCGTTCCTCGCCGCGGGCGCGCGGCCCGGTCCGGCAGCCTTCCGCTACCTCGCCCGGCTCCGCCGCGCCGACGGCAGCTACCGCTACGACGCGCGTTACGGGACGACGCGCCTTATGACGGACTAGCGAGACCCATCCACGTTTTCCGCGCCTCGCGCGCACGTCTCGTAGGAGGTCCGCTTTGTCATCCCCGTCCGGCACGCTCGTTGCCGCCAACATCACGAAGAGTCACGGCGCCCAGGTCGTCCTCAAGGACGTCACCATCGTCGTGCCCGCGGGCGCACGGATCGGGCTCGTCGGCCCGAACGGGGTCGGCAAGTCGACGCTGCTGCGCATCCTTGCGGGACTCGAGGAGCCGGACGCCGGCGCAGTCCGCCGGTCACCACCGGGCCTCGCGGTCGGATACCTGCCGCAGGAGCCAGACTCGAGTGCGGACGAGACGGTGGCGCAGTACCTCGCGCGCCGCACCGGCGTTGCCGCCGCCGCGGGGGAGCTCGACGCGCTCGCGGGCCGACTGGTCGACGAGCCGGAGCTCGTCGATGCGCATGCTGTCGGGCGGCGAGGCGGCGCGCGCGCAGCTCGCCGCCGTCCTGCTCGCGCGCTTCGATGTCTTCCTCCTCGACGAGCCGACGAACGACCTCGACTTCGACGGCCTCGCGCGGCTCGAGCGGTTCATCCACGACCTGTCTGGGTCGGCCGTGATCGTTTCGCACGACCGTGAGTTCCTCGACCGCACCGTCACGCGTGTCGTCGAGCTCGACGAGTGGACGCGCGGGGCGCGCGAGTACGCGGGCGGCTGGTCGGAGTACGAACAAGCGCGCGAGCTCGCGCGGCGCCGGCAGTACGCCGCGTACGGGGAGTACACGGACGAGCGGGAGCGGCTGGAGGGGCAGCTGCATCGAATGCAAGAGTGGGAGCGGCGCGGTTACGGACAGGGGCGAAAGAAGAAGAAGACGAAGGATGTGAAGAGCGCCATCGGCCGGCGGGTCGAACGGCTCGCGAAGGTCGAGAAGCCGTACGAGCCGTGGGAGCTGCGCCTGTCGCTGGGCGCACGCGATCGCGCCGGGGAGGTCGTCGCGCGACTCGAGCACGCGGTGGTCGAGCGCGGAGCATTCCGGCTCGGTCCGGTGGACGTCGAGCTGGGACGAGGCGACCGGCTTGCGATCACCGGGGCGAATGGAAGCGGCAAGACGACGCTGCTCGACGCCCTGCTCGGGCGAGCGCCGCTGACGAGCGGAACGCGCTGGATCGGCCCCGGAGTCGTGCTGGGCGAGCTTGAGCAACGGCGCGGCGAGTTCTCCGGCGGCGCGCTGCTCGGCGCGTTCGTCGATGCTTCGAGACTTGCTCGCGAGGACGCGCGCACGTTGCTCGCGAAGTTCGGGCTCGGGTCGGACGACGTGCTGCGCGACGCTCGTTCGCTCTCTCCCGGCGAGCGGACACGCGCAGTTCTGGCACTCCTCGCCGCGCGCGGTGTCAACTGCATCGTGCTCGACGAGCCGACGAACCATCTCGACGTCGCCGCGATCGAAGAGCTGGAGCGCGCGCTCGACGCCTACGACGGAACGATCGTGCTCGTGACGCACGACCGCCGCTTCCTCGAGCGGTTCCGTGCTACGCGGACGCTGGAGCTGCGATCCAGCCCGGCTCGGGCCGCTCGAGCCGTCCCTCGCTGACGAGCCGTTCGAGCAGCTCGTCGTCGAAACGCCACCGCCAGGCGAACCAGCGCGGGATTTCGCGCTCGGTCGCGACGACGGCCGCGTGGACCGCGGCAACGACGAACGCGTCGATGCTGCCGTCACCTCCCGCTGCTTGTGGAAACACGTGGTCCCAGCGCGCGTACTCGAATCCGTCGACCCGGCCGCCCTCGTCCGGATCGATCGCCCGGCCGACCACGGCGCCGCACAGTTCGAGCGGCCAAAGGATCCCCTTCAGTTCCTTCGGTTTCAATCCCAGCTCGGTCTTCAGATCATCGCTCGTCGACGCCCCGGCAGCCGCGAGATGGTCGAGGACGCGCGCCCAGTCCGGATCCGCGTCGCGCATCCGATCGGTCTCGGCGCGCAGGATCGGGTCCAGGATCCGCGCCACCTCCTCGCTGACGTAGAGCGTCTTCCGCCGGTGGTGGATCTTCGGCGCGTACACACCCGGCCGCTGCGCCAGCGCGAAGCTCCAGCCCCACTTCGTGCGCGGCCACTGGCCGAAGCCCGGCTTGTCCGGCGCGTACGGCTCCTCGTGGCACGCCTCGAACAGGCTCGGCAGCGAGGAGTCCGTCGTCCGCGTCAGCATGCCGCGCTCGCGGAGAAACTCCTCCGCTTCGTCGAGAGTCTCCAGCGCCCGGTCGGGCGTCAGCCGGCAGAGGAAGGCGCGCCGCTCCTCGAGTTCCGCGAGAGCCGTATCGGAATGAGCCCTTCCCACGTTTTTTCCCTGCACAGAGGCTACATCGCCTCGGTGCTCCAATCGAAAGGAGACGCACGAATGGGAATTGGGGTGAGCATCATTCTGATCGCAGTGGGGGCCGTGCTCGCGTTCGCGGTGCACGTCTCGACGAGCGGTTTCAACCTGCATACGATCGGCTGGATCCTGCTCGCGGTCGGCGCTTTCGGGACACTGCTCTCGCTCATCTTCTGGTCGAGCTGGGGCGGTGTGGGCGCACCAGGTGGTCGCCGTCGCGAGGTCATCCGCGAGGACTACTAGGCCTGGCCGGATCTCTGTTCGGGGAGCCCCGCTTCGGCGGGGCTCTTTGCTTCTCTAGTGCGTCGCGATGCGGCCGACAGGCCAGTACGTGAGGAACACCTCGCCGACGATGTTCTTGCGCGGGACGAGGCCCCACGTGCGCGAGTCGCACGACTCAGAGCGGTTGTCGCCCATCATCAGGTAGTCGTCCTTCGGGATTCGCGTAGCGCCGGGGAGGAGGTCCGAGAGGTTCTTCGTCTGGTCGTCTCGACGAGCGGCCTCGACGTACGGCTCGTTCAGTCGCTTGCCGTCGATGTAGACGTAACCGCTGCGCTCCTTCCAACGGTCGCCGGGGACGCCGATGATGCGCTTGACGTACACACCGCCTCCGCCTGGGCACAACACGTGTGCCTGGGCAGGCGGATTGAAGACCACGATCTCGCCGCGCTTCGGATCGCGGAAGTGGTAGATGAACCGGTTCGCGAGGATACGGTCCGACGAGCGCGCCTCGCAGCCCATTCCGGGACGTGCGCAGTGCAGGGTCGGCTCCATCGAGGAGGACGGGATTCGGTACGGGTTGACGACCCACGCCTTCACCGCGAGCACGACGCCGACGGCGATCGCGAGCGTCAGCACCCAGTCGATCACCGTTCGCGTACGGCGGGAGAGATTCGGAAAGAACCGCTCGAGCGGGCCGCGCAATTAGTTGACCGCCGGAACGAGCTCGCGGCCGATCAGCGCGACGGTTTCGAGATCCGTGTGCACGAGGTGCTGCAGCATCACGCGTTCGTATCCGATCTCCTCGATCTCACGGAGTCGCTCGACGACCTGGTCGACCGTGCCGACGGGACCGTGTTCGCCGTACCGCTCGAGCACCTGCTCGGGATCGCGGTCGAAGCGTTCTCCGATTCTCCGTGCGGACTCGCGGACGGCAGCCTCGTCCTCTCCGACCACGAACGGCGCCATCAGCGAGTAGCGGAGCGTCGACGGGTCGCGCCCCGCCTGCTCGCACGCTGCGTCGAGCAGGCGCTTGCGCTCACGGATCTCGTCGATCGTTGCGGAGAACGTGTTGTACTCGTCGGCGAAGCGAACGGCCGGCGTGGTCGTGCCCGGCTTGGCACCGCCGCCGACGAGGATCGGTAAGTTCGGGCGCCCGAGCCCGGGTGCGCTCACGAGCTGGTAGTGGTCGCCGGCGAAGTCGACCGTCGGTTCGCGCAGGAGTCGATGGACGATCTCGACTTGTTCGGCCAGACGCGCGACGCGCTCGCGCGCACTGACGAAGTCGAACCCGTAAGCCTCGTGCTCGCGTTCCATCCAGCCGGCGCCGATGCCGAGCGTGACGCGCCCGCCGGAGATCTCGTCCGCGGTTGCCGCGTTGCGGGCGAGCACCGCGGGATGTCGGAACGTCACCGGCGAGACGAGCGTTCCGAGCTGCAGATTCGTTGTTCGCGCTGCGAGTCCGGAGATCGTGGCCCAGGCGTCGAGTACCGGCCTGCGCTCGTCGGATCCGGAGACGTAGTGGTCGGACCGAAACATGGTCTCGACGCCGTTCGCCTCGCAGGTTTCGGCGAGCGCGACCCAGTCGTCCCAGGTCACGCCCTCCTGTCCCTCGATCATCAGCGCGAGCCGCACGGGACGAGACCCTAACGACCCCAAGCGCGCTCGCTAGCATCGGTCACATGGCCGTCGCCTCGCCCGAGCGCTATCTCGCCGACCTGAATCCCGTGCAACGGGAGGCCGTGCTGGCGACCGAAGGGCCACTGCTCGTGATCGCCGGCGCAGGCTCCGGGAAGACCCGCGTCCTCACGTACCGGGTCG
>VAXU01000131.1 GCA_005885125.1 Actinomycetota bacterium | reverse complement strand
CGTCGAGAGCCCGCGCACTGAGGTAGATAATCGCATCGTGGCAGTCGAGTCCCGGACCGAGACCGAGCGCATCGCGGCTGCGCGCGAACGCTACGTGGCGCGCGGCGTCGCCACGCCGCCGCTCGTCGTCGCTCGTGCCGAGGGCGCCCGCGTCTGGGACGTCGACGGCAAGGAGTACGTCGACTTCGCCGGCGGGCTCGGGTGCCACAACCTCGGCCAGGGCGCTCCGGGGGTCGTCGCAGCGATCCACGAGCAGGCCGACCGGTACCTCCACCAGTGCTTCATGGTCGGGATGTACGAGCCGTACGTCGAGGTCTGCCGCCTGCTCGGCGAGACCTGGCCGGGCGAAACGGAGACGAAGTCGCTGCTCGTCAACTCGGGGGCCGAGGCGGTCGAGAACGCGGTCAAGATCGCGCGCGTCGCCACCGGCCGCACGGCCGTGATCGCGTTCGACCACGCGTTCCACGGACGCACGAACCTGACGATGGCGCTGACGTCGAAGGTCGTCCCGTACAAGCGCGGGTTCGGCCCGCTCGCGCCCGAGGTCTACCGCGCGCCCGCGCCCTATCCGTATCGCGGCGTCTCGTCGGACGATGCGCTGCGCGGGCTCGAGCTCCTGCTGAAGCAGGACGTCGACCCGGAGTCGGTTGCGTGCGTCGTGCTCGAGCCTGTGCAGGGCGAGGGCGGCTTCATCCCGATGCCGGACGACTTCCCGCGCCGGCTGAAGGAGCTCTCCGAGCGGCACGGGATCCTGTACGTCGACGACGAGGTGCAGTCCGGCGTCGGCCGCACCGGGCCCGTGTGGGCAATCGAGCACTACGGCGTCGAGCCGGATCTGCTCGTGTCCGGGAAGTCGCTCGGCGGCGGGTTGCCGCTCGCCGGTGTGACCGGGCGCACCGAGCTGATGGACACGGTCCCACCAGGCGGCCTGGGCGGAACCTTCGGCGGCAACCCCGTTGCCTGCGCGGCCGCCGTCGCCGTACTGGAGGAGGTCCGGAGACCGGCATTCCGTGTGCGTGCTGAGAAGATCGGCGCTCGTGTCCGCAGTCGTCTCGAAGACCTTGCGGCTCAGAGCCACCTGGCGGGTGAGGTGCGCGGGCTCGGGCCGATGCTCGCGCTCGAGTTCGCGGACCCGACGCCGGACGCCGCGTCGGCAGTCACCGCCGCCGCACGCGCGCGCGGGCTCATCCTGCTCTCCTGCGGCATCTACGGTAACGTGATCCGCATCCTCGTTCCGCTCTCGATCTCCGACGGGGAGCTCGAGCACGGGCTCGAGCTGCTGGAGGAATCGCTTGGCGACACAGGCGCTGCCTGAGACCCCGGCCGCACCGCAGACCGCGCAGACCACACCCGACGTTAGCCTCGCCGGCGTGCGCAAGACGTACGGCGACGTGGTCGCGGTCGACCGCGTCGACCTCGACATCGCTCCGGGCGAGTTCTTCACGCTGCTCGGGCCGTCCGGCTCCGGCAAGACGACGACGTTACGGCTGATCGCGGGGTTCGAGCGTCCAGACGAGGGGCGGATCGAGCTGCACGGACGTGACGTCACGCGCGTGGCCCCGTACGAGCGGGACGTGAACACCGTGTTCCAGGACTACGCGCTCTTTCCGCACATGACCGTCGCCGACAACGTCGGCTACGGCCTGCGCGTCAAGGGAGTCGGCCGGCGCGAGCGCGCCGATCGCGTCCAGGAGGCGCTCCAGCTCGTGCGGCTTCCCGACGTCGGGAAGCGCAAGCCGATTCAACTCTCGGGCGGCCAGCGGCAGCGGATCGCACTGGCGCGTTCCCTTGTGAACAGGCCGCGCGTGCTGCTGCTCGACGAACCGCTGGGTGCGCTCGACCTGAAGCTCCGGCAGGAGATGCAGGTCGAGCTGAAGCGGATCCAGCAGGAGGTCGGGCTCACCTTTGTCTACGTGACGCACGACCAGGAGGAGGCGCTGACGATGAGCGAGCGCCTCGCAGTCTTCAACGAGGGCCGGATCGAGCAGATCGGCCCGCCCGCCGAGGTGTACGAGCGGCCGGCGACCGAGTTCGTCGCCGGCTTCATCGGCGTTTCGAACGTGCTCGAACGGAACGGCAAGCGTTTTACGGTCCGCCCAGAGAAGATCCGGATGCTCGACGTCGGGGAGGATGCGTCGAGCGGCCACACTGTCGAATCCGGACGGATTCGCGACGTCGTCTATGTCGGCGTGTTCACGCGGTACACGGTCGAGCTCGACGGCGGGGGCGAGCTGACCGTCGTGAAGCAGAACCTCGAGGCGTCCTCCCAGGAGGCGCTCGAGTCCAGGGGCCAGCGGGTGCGTCTGGAGTGGCGTCCCGAGCACACCTTTGAGATCGATCCAGGAGGGCAAGCATGAGTCGGATTCGCAAAGTGCACGTGCTCCTCGCCGCCGTCACGGCGGCGCTGTGCGTGCCGGCGTCGGGCGTCAGCTCCAGTGTGGGCGCCCCGTCGACAATCACGAAGATCGGGAAGGGCGAGGGCTCGCTCAACCTGATCGCGTGGGAGGGCTACACCCAGCCGCAGTGGGTGAAGCCGTTCACGAAGGCAACCGGTTGCAAAGTGCGGGCCAAGTACGGCGGTTCCTCTGATGAGATGGTCACCTTGATGCGGACGGGCCAGTACGACGCGGTTTCCGCCTCGGGCGACGCGAGCCTTCGGCTGATCCTGGGCAAGGACGTCCGCGCAATCGACCCGAAGCTGATCCCCGACTTCAAGAACTTCATCCCGCAGTTGAAGTCGCCGTCGCACAACACCGTGAAGGGCGTCCATTATGGAATCTCGTTGCAGTGGGGCCCGAACACGCTCCTGTACAACACCAAGAAGGTGAAGCCCGCACCGAAGAGCTGGAGCGTCCTCTACAGCTCGAAGTTCAAGGGCAAGGTCACGGTTCCGGACAACGCGATCCAGATCGCCGACGCGGCGCTCTACCTGTCGAAGTCGAAGCCGTCGCTCGGGATCACGGACCCGTACGAGCTGACGGACACGCAGTTCAAGGCGACCGTCGACCTCCTGAAGAAGCAGCATTCGCTCGTGAAGAAGTACTGGGGGACGGCCGGCGACGAGATCGACTTGTTCAAGAACGGCGGTGCGACCGTCGGAGCGTCATGGCCGTATCAGACGATCACGCTCCAGGCTGCCAAGGCTCCCGTCAAGGACCTGATTCCAAAGGAAGGCGCAACCGGGTGGGCCGACACGTGGATGATCTCGACGAAGGCAAAGCATCCGAACTGCGCCGTCATGTGGATCAAATGGGTGTCGACGCCGAAGGTCCAGGCGCAGCAGGCGATCTCCTTCGGCGAGACGCCGGCGAATACGAAGGCCTGCGCGGTCATGAACAAGCTGTCCAAGGGCTCGTGCGCCCAGTACCACGCGAACGCGTCTACGGCGTACTTCA
>VAXU01000130.1 GCA_005885125.1 Actinomycetota bacterium | reverse complement strand
CCCCGCCGCCGCCGCGGCTGCGAGCACGAGCGCCAGTTTGCAAGGATCTGACCGGGGTACGAACCGGTTCACACCAAGGGAAAGGACAGTTGAGAGATGACCAAGACGAAAGACAAGCTATTGGACAAGACGGGCAGCGCGCGGCCCTACGTCGAACGGGCGCTGACGGACGAGGATCTGCGCCAGAACGTACGCAACGCGTTCGAATCCGCGCGCGAGGTCTACAACGAGCTGATCGGCGGCCGGGGCCCGATCCCGGTGGCGACGCGCGTCGCGACCGACAAGGACATCCAGGAGCGCCTCAAGGACGCGGTCGAGGAGCTTCGCCAGGCCGCAGACCGCGTGCAGGGCAAGAAGGACCACGGCGCGCGGAACACGATGCTGCTTCTGACCGGCATCGCGCTCGGCATCCTCTTCAACCCCGTCTCGGGCTCGCAGACGCGGAAATGGCTGTCTGATCGCCTGTTCGGCACCAGCGACGACTTCACGTACCAGGGAGGCAACTCGGGCGGAGGTCCTAGCTCGAACTGAAGTGAGCTAGGGGCCGGCGGCAGTCGGCTGGCCGGCCCCCGGCTTCTGCCGATGGACGCGCGCCGATGCGGCGGCGGCCGGGCTGCCCTCGCCGGTCACCGGCCGCAGAGCGCGCTGCAGCGAGCCCGGATCGAGACCGTCAGCGCTCGAAATGTCCGTGGCGGAGATGAGGATCGCGCCCGACTTCGGCGCCGTCCCGATCGTGCCGCGCGGCGCCCACGCGTTCCCGCCGTCGAAGCTCACGTCCTGGAGGTGCTTCCACGCCGTCAGGTACGTGGTCGGATCGACGGCACCGTCGTAGCCGAGCCCGAGCAGCCCGACCGGGTGAATCTCGAAGTGCAGGTGGTACGGCGTTCCCTCCGCGTCGCCCGTGTTGCCGACGAAGCCGACCACATCGCCGGCGTTCACCTTGTTGCCGTTCACGGCCGACGGCGAGAACGCGGACAGGTGGGCGTAGTAGTAGAGATTGCCGGCGCCGTCACGGAGCCAGAGCCGGTTGCCGCCGACTGGATTCCAGCCGACGGAGAAGACGGTTCCCGACGCGCAGGCGAGGAGAGGCGCACCGAGCGGCGCGAAGACGTCGTCGCCGTGGTGCCAGCCGCCTGAAACGTCGCCGCGGAACGCGCCGAACGTGTCGACGAACGACGACGGTCCGTAGACCGGGAAGACATGACCGCCCGGAGTCTTCAGCGGCGGCGTGATCTGGGGCGGCTGGCGGATCGGCGGGAGTCCGAGCTTCGGCTCGGGCGCTGCCTTCTTCACGTTCGGGCCTTTCTTGCCCCTGGTCTTGGGCGCCGGCACGACGGGCTCGGGCGGCGCCGCTTCGGCCGCCACCTCTGCATAGCCGACGAGAATCGACGTTCCCGCAGGGAGCCCGCCGTGGTCCGCCGTCAGATGGATGTCGAGCGCGGTGACGAAACCGTGGTAGCCCGTCGCAGTCGTGCCGGTCGCTCCGCTCTCGATCGTGCGCAGGCTTCCCCAGTCGCCGAGGACGACCGTCGCACCGTCCGTCGCAGCCGGCTGCCCGAGCGCGACGAGATTCGTGACGGACGTGCCGGTGATGTTCCCCGTCGCCGAGCCCGGCTGCGCGGTGGCGCTCGCGTGCGCGACAACGCTCGCAGCTGTGATCTCGCCGCCGAAGACGGAGACCGTGCTGACCTCGGCGGATGCAGACGCGGTCGCATTCGTTCCCGCCGCTGCCGAGACGCTCGCGTTTGCCGAACCCGTGCTGACGAGCGGGTGGTTCGGGTCGCCGCCGTAGGAAAAGCCGCCGCTGAACTGCACCGCGTCGTTCGGAGCCGAAACCGTCGGCGTCGCGCCTCCGGCCTGGCCGGGCACGATCACCTTGATCCCGTAGGCACGCGCGCTGGCCCCGCCCGAGGCCACGGCCTTCCACCCTGATGCGCCGGCGGCCGCGCAGGAGAGCAGGGTCAGGGCGAGGACGACGACGAGCGGCGCGCGCTTGGCCACAGGCACTGCATTATGCAAGCAAGCGGGGTCGGCGTCACGACCGGGGTCGTCCAGGCGTGCTGGCAGCATCGGCCTGATGAAGTGGCCCACGAGAGACGGGGAAGTCGGGCACGAGAGCTTCTGGGGCCGGCCACGCGCGTCGCGGTTCCCCCTCAGCGGCTCGTTCGTCGTGGAC
This sequence comes from Actinomycetota bacterium, assembly GCA_005885125.1. GTDB lineage: Bacteria > Actinomycetota > Thermoleophilia > Gaiellales > Gaiellaceae > 3-1-20CM-4-69-9. Next base: position 7,409 of record VAXU01000130.1, on the reverse strand, counting down.
GCCCTGGCGGGTGCCGTCGGCGTCATCGTCGTCTTCACGATCGTCGGGCTCACCGCGCTGTGGCCGCATGGACCACTGGGCCGGAAGGGCCCGCTCGGGCCCGTCCGCACGCTCAGCGCCGTCGCGGAACGGGTCGAGCGCGTCCCGTGCGCCCTCTCGGTGTCGCACGTGTGCCGCGTCGTGCGCGTCAAGCTCCTCGACGGTCCGCAGAAGGGTCGCACGACGACGCTCACGACGATCGAGACGACCGGGACGCTGAACGTCTCGCAGGGCGACCGGATTCGCGTCTACAAGAACGCGGTTCCCCCGGGGGCGGCGGGCGACAAGCGCTTCGCCCCGTACTCGTTCGCCGACTTCGACCGGCGCAACGCGATGCTCTGGCTGGCGGTCGGCTTCGTCGTGCTGCTGGTCGCAACGGGTCGATTCCACGGACTCCGTGCGCTTCTGGGTCTGGCCGCCAGCATGCTGATCGTCGTCGAGTTCGTCGTGCCGGCGATCCTGCACGGCTCTTCGCCGTTGCTGGTCGCCATCGTCGGCGCGTTCGCCGTGATGCTCGTGATGATGCCGCTGTCCTACGGGCTCGGCGCGAAGGCGATGGCAGCGTGGCTCGGGACGGCGATCAGCCTGCTGCTGGCGGCGGGGCTCGCTGCGGGGTTCGCCGATCTGGCGCACCTGAGCGGGGCGTCATCGGACGAGAGCGTCTACCTGGCGGCGTCGCAGTCCCGGCTCTCTCTGCAGGGCCTCCTCGTTGCCGGGATGGTGATCGGCGCGCTCGGCGTGCTCGTCGACCTCACCGTGAGCCAGGCGTCGACGGTGATCGCACTGCGGCGTGTGAATCCTTCGCTGGGCTTCAAAGGGCTCTTCCAGGGTGCACTGGAGGTCGGGCACGACCACATCGCCGCCACCGTTGCGACCCTGGTGTTCGCGTACGCCGGCGCCGCGCTGCCCGTGCTGCTGATCTTCAGTGTCGGGAACACGTCGTTTACGGACGCCGTCAACGGCGAAGCAGTCGCCGACGCGATCATCGCGGCGCTCGTCGGCTCGGTCGGGTTGATCGCGTCGATGCCGATCACGACCGCGCTCGCCGCGCTGCTCGCGCCACGCATGACCGACAAGCAGCTGCCAGCCGCCGGAGCGGCCCACGTGCACTAGGCGTCCTGTGCCAGCTGCCTGCGGGCGAAGTCCCTGAACCGCTCGCGCGCCGCGTCGTCGGGCCCGAGCGGGCCCTCGTCGGCGTATGTCGGATCGGACGCGATCTCCTCGGCGACCGCCCGCACCTCCTGCACCAGCGCTTCGTGGTGCTTCGGGTCGCGAAGGAGCGCCTCGACCCAGGTCTCGGATCCGTCGTAGGGCGGAAGGTCGTTGTCGAACAGGAGCTGTCCGAGCACCAGACCGACGCGGATGTACGCGAACGTGCGGAACGCGAGGATGCGATGCGGCGAGCCGACGAGCCGGTCGATCTCCGGGTCGTCTTGCTGGATCTGCTGCACGATGCTCCCGATCGGCTCGTCGACGAGCGGGAGCCAGATCTCCTCGGCGCCGGGCACCAGCACAGGATAGTTCGGGCTCAGTCGCGGCGTGAGGCCCGCCAGGCGATCTGCACCGCAACGAGGACGAGCAGCGCTGCGAAGAGCCGTCGCAGGGTCCGGTCGGCGAGCGACTCCGCGAGGAAGACGCCGCCCTGGGCCGTGGCGGCCGCAGCAACGCCGATCAGCGCCGCCGCCGGCCAGCGGACGTTCCCGTAGCGCTGCTGACGCCACGTGCCCGCGACGACGGTCGGCAGGATTGCGAGCAGCGACGTTCCGGTGGCGTCGTGCTGCGACAGGCCGAGCGCGACGACGGCCGTTCCGAGGACGAAAGCCGCGAAGAGGAGCTCGATCGTGCGTGTGCGCAGCCGCTGTTGCAGCGTCGTGCCACCGACTGCCCCCACGGCCGCAGGCAGGCCAACCAGGGCGGCGTACTTGACGCTCACGTCTCCGTGGAACGCGTAGGTGATCACGCCTGACAGCGCGGTGACGCCGATCGCCGCAAGCGAGGTGGCGGTGGCGGTGTGCGCGGTCCAGCGGCACAGGAGCAGCAGCAGCGGCACGACGATGATCCCGCCTCCGACCCCGAACAGCGCGCTGAAGAAGCCGGCGACGAGGCCGATGAGGACGAGCCGCACCGCCGTATCGTAAGCGGCATGGACCTCATCGCCCTGCTGGCCGAGCAGCCCGAGCGCACCGCGATCCTGCTCGACGTCGACGGCGCGCTCGCGCCGATCGTTCCGCGACCGGAGGACGCACGGGTGCCGCCGGAGACTAAGGCCGAGCTGCGACGGCTGAACGGACGGTACGCGCTCGTCGCGTGCGTGAGCGGGCGCACCGGTGAGGATGCCGCACGCGTCGTCGGCGTTCCGGGGCTCGTCTACGTCGGAAACCACGGGCTCGAGCTCGAGCCGGCCGCGGACGAATGGGCGGAGAAGCTTCACCGCTTCCTCGCCGAGACGGCGTGGCCGCGCACCGAGGACAAGCGCCTCTCGGCGGCTCTGCACTACCGCGACGCGCAGGACGAAACGGCAGCACGCAAGGCGCTCGACGAGATCGCAGCCCGGGCCGAGCGCCAAGGCTTTCGCACGCGCTACGGCCGCAAGGTGCTCGAGATCCTGCCACCGCTCGAAGCAAACAAAGGCACGGCCGTGCGCCGCCTTCTCCGCGAGCACCGCCTCGAGCGCGCGCTCTACGCCGGCGACGACACGACCGACCTCGACGCCTTCCGCGCGCTCGACGGGCTCGAACTCGGCATCCGCGTCGCGGTTGCCTCCCGCGAAGGCCCGGCGGAGCTGCGTGCGGCAGCGGACGTCGTCGTCGACGGTTCAGAGGCGCTCCTGGCGCTCCTGCGCGATCTCTAGCGAACGCGCTGCTGCGTCTGCGCGTCGAACAGGAGGAGCTTGTCGCGTGGGACGGAGAACTCCGCCTCCTGCCCGAGGCCGAGCTTCTCCTCAACACCGAGCTTCGCCTGCAGAGCCGTGTCCTTGCGTGTCATGTGCACGAGCTGTTCGTCGCCGAGGTACTCGACGACCTCGATGCGAGCGGTGAACGGGATCGCATCGGTGCGACCGTTGCCGAGGTTGATGTGCTCGGGACGGAATCCGGCAATGCGATCCTGCCCGCCGATCCCGTCGAGGTGCCGACCTGCTGGAGGAGTCCGAAGTTCATGACGGCGATCCGGTGACCCATCGTCATCGCCTCGACCTGGTCGTGCGTGACGTAGACCGTGGTTGTGCGCAGGTTCTGCTGCAGCTTCAGGATCTCAGCCCGGGTTTGCACGCGTAACTTCGCGTCGAGGTTCGAGAGCGGCTCGTCCATCAGGAACGCGGCCGGCTCGCGCACGATCGCGCGCCCGAGCGCGACTCGCTGGCGTTGGCCGCCCGAGAGTTGCTTCGGCTTGCGCTTGATCAGCGGATTGAGGTCGAGAATCTCGGCAGCACGTCGCACGCGCTGGTCGATCTCATTCTTGTGGATACCCTGATTGCGGAGGCCGAACGCGAGGTTGTCGTAGACGGTCATATGCGGGTAGAGCGCATAGGACTGGAACACCATCGCAATATCGCGGTGCTGCGGGGCGACGTTGTTGACGACGCGATCGCCGATCAGGATGCGGCCGCTTGTCAGCTTCTCCAGGCCGGCGAGCATCCGCAGCGCCGTGCTCTTGCCGGATCCGGACGGACCGACGAGGACCATGAACTCACTGTCTGCGACCTCGAGCATGAAGTCGTCGACGGCCGTGGTGTCGCCGAATGACTTGGTGACGTGCTCGAACGTGACGCTTGCCATGCTCAGGCCTCCCGGGCTGGATTCTTCGGCAACGCGAAGTGGGCGGAAACAAGGAACGAATACGCGATCGTGAGCGTGAGGAACGGCAGGATCGCTGCGGCGACGCCGATGACGTTCACAAGCAGCAGTGTGACGGCCAGCCCGAGGAAGCCGAACGGCCGCCGCGCAAGCACGAGCGCCGCGTCCCGGGCGACCGCGCGCAGTGGCCGGTCCGACTCGAAGACGACGAGCGGCCAGAGCGCGAGCTGGAAGACGCCGAACATCAGCAGGAGATAGATGCAGACAGCGGCGAACGGCCAGGCCCATGTCCCGGCATGTGCATAGAACGGAACGGCCAGAGCGCCGAGCGCAACCGCAACCGCGAGCGCCAATCCGAGCGCGAGCCCGCGGCGCCAATGCCGGCGCAGGCCGCGAAGCGCGTCGGCCAGCCGCAGGTCCTCGGTCTGTGCCAGCGTCACGGCACAGTGCATCAGGGCCGCGATCGCGGGTCCGATGAGAATCGCGAGGAGGAGGGCCGCGCGCACCGCGATGCTCGCGAGCGCGACGAGCACGATCCCTGCGCCCAACGCCGTGTTCAGGATGATGAGCCGCCACGCCTGGTGGTAGAGGTCCGCCGCTGCAACGCCCAGCGCGCGCCGAAGCGTCATCCCTTCACCCCGGAGGCGGCGACGCCGGCAACGAAGTAGCGCTGGAACACTATGAAGAGCCCGAGGATCGGGAGGATCGCGAGCACACTCGCCGCCATCAGCGGGGGCCACAACGTCGTGTACGCGAACCGGAATTGCGCGATCCCGATCGGGATCGTGTACTGGCTGCTGTCCTGCAGCAAGATCGCGGGCCAGAAGAGGCCGTTCCATGACCCCTGGAACGTGAGAATTCCCACCGCAGCGAGGGCCGGGCCCGCAAGCGGAAGCATGACCTTGCGATACGTCTTGAAGTAGCTCGCACCGTCGAGCTTCGCCGCCTCCTCGAGGTCGCGCGGGATCGTCAGGAAGTACTGGCGCATCAGGAAGAGGCTCGACGCAGAGACGAGCTGGATCAGGATCACGCCGTTGCGGTTGACAAAGCTCGGGTGGTGCCAGCCGAGATGCCCGACCCCGAGATGCGCGAACCAGCTCGGAATCCAGTTGATGAGCATTTCGTAAATCGGGACGAGCCGCAGCTGGTCGGGAATCATCAGCGTCCCGAGAACGAGCATGAAGAGCACCTCGCGACCGGGGAACTTGAGGCGCGCGAACGCATAGCCGCCGAGGGAGGCAAGGAAGAGGTTCGAGACCGTGATCGCGCCGGCGATGATCGCGCTGTTCAGCGTGTAGCGCCCGAAGTTGAAGGTGTGGAAGGCCTCGTGGTAGCCGGAGGTCGTCCAGTGCCTCGGAAGAAGCGAGAAGCCTGCAAGCGTGTCGGCGAGCGTCCGGAAGGAGGTCGACACGCTCCAGAGGAACGGAATCGCGAACAGTGCCGCGACGAGGAACATCACCGTATAGGCGATCGCCATGCGGATGCGGTCTCCCGTTTCGCGGCCGGGGATACCGGTCGTGGTGGCAGGCGTGCCCTTCGCGGCCTCCCCTCCGCGGGCAAGCTCCTTCGCAGCGGCAACCGGCGGAATCGGCGGGATCTCTTCGGTGCCCATCAGGCGACCTCCGCCCTGCCGAAGAGCAGCCGCTGGATCAGCGTCACGGTGAAGATGAAGGCGAACAGGACGACACCGACGGCCGCGGCATAGCCGAACGAGATGCTCTTGAACGCCTGGTTGTAGACGTAGAGGACCACGGTCATCGTCGCGTAGTTGGGGCCGCCGGAGGCGCCTCCGATCAAAAAGGCCTGATCGAACATCTGCAGGGAGCCGATGATCGAGACCACGAGGACGAAGAAATGGCCCGGCTTCAGCAGCGGAAAGGTGACCCGCCAGAACGTCCGCCACGCTCCCGCGCCGTCGATCGCGGCGGCCTCGTAGACGTCGACGGGAATCGCTTGCAACGCGGCGAGGTAGAAGAGCATCATCGTGCCCGACGTCGTCCAGGCGTTCAGGCCGACGATCGACGGCAGCGCGGTGTTTTCCTGCGTGAACCAGGCGTTCGTGTGGTGGTAGCCGAGGTGGTGCAGGATCGTGTTGAAGAGCCCGTCCGAGGCGAGGATGTAGGTCGCGATCGAGGCGATCGCAGCGGAGGCGGCGAGCGACGGGAAGTAGAACGCGGCGCGGAAGAACGTCCGGAACCGGATCGACTGGTTGACGACGACCGCGAGTGTGAGCCCGAGCGCCATTTGTAGCGGGACGACGAACGCCGTGTAGACGAGTGTGTTGCGAACGGCATGGCTCCAGAAGATCGTGTCGTGGTAGAGATGCCGGTAGTTCCCCCAGCCGACGTACGGCCCCTTGAAGATCTGCCAGTTGTAGCGGCTGATGTAGAGGGCGTAGCCGATTGGGAAGATGAAGAAGAGCAGGAAGAACGCCATCGGCAGCGCGACGAACCCGTAGCCGACCAGCGCCTCCCTCGTCCGCTCGTTACGACTGGACGTCGTTGATCATTCCCTGAATATCCAGCTTCCCCTGAAAGACCGCGGTCAGGTCGTTGTTCATGATCGTGTAGACGTCGCCGAAGCCCGGGAAGAACGACCACGCCCGGGAGTACGGAGCCTCCTTGATGAAGACAGAGCGGCCCGCCGCGGGCGGCACGTCGCTGCGCGACGGCAGCGCGAGGCCCTGGTCGGTCCACTTCTTCATTCCCTGCGCACCGGTCAGATACGACAGGAGCGTCCACGCGGCCGGCTTGTTCTTCGAGTCCTTCGCCATCGAGTAGGAGACGGTGAAGGCCAGGTTGCCGCGGGCCTTTCCCTTCGGCATCGGAGCCGTGGTGAACTTCACGCCCGGGAAGCCGGCCATCGTCGGGAACATCCAGTTCCCCTCGAACGCGAACGCGACCTTCTGCTTGCCGAAGGCCTCACCGCACCAGCTCGACCCGAGCTTGTCGGGCGTCGCCGCGAGTCCGGACTTGATCAACCCGACGTAGAAGTTGACCGCGGTCCGGAACGGAGCTGTGTTCGCGTCCTTGAACTGTCCCGTTCCACCTGCTTGATAGACGAAGGCCATCAGCCGTGCCCAGTCGGCACTGAGGCAGATCGGCTTGCCGCCCGGAACGTTGATCTTCGACGCGACGCTCTTCAGCTGCGCCCACGTCTTCGGGATCGGGTTGTTCCCGAGCAGCGTGGTGTTGACCTCCATGCCGAGCGACGACCAGTCCTTCGGGAAGCCGTAGATGTGCCCCTTGACCTTGAACGCGTTCAAGAGGTTCTTGATGTACGGCTTCGTCGAGAAGTGCGAGGCCTTGACGTACGAGTCGAGGTTCTGCAGCACTCCCTGGCCCACCCAATCGCGGATGTCGGCCACATCGACGTAGAGCACGTCCGGCGGTTTGCGAGCCGCGAACTTCGCGAGCTCCTGCGCCTGGTAGTCGCCCGTGATCGACTGGTAGTTAACGTGGATCTTCGGGTGCGATGCCTCGAAGTCCTTGACGACCTTGGCGAGCTTCGTCTCCTCGGCGGGCGAAACCTGCCAGCCGTTCAGTGTCACTGTACCCGACGCTGCGCTCTTCGCTG
>VAXU01000077.1 GCA_005885125.1 Actinomycetota bacterium | reverse complement strand
GCAGGGACTCGTCGAGAAGGTGCGCGGTCTCCAGAAGCTGAAGTCGATCGCCGACTCGCGGCCGCGCACGGTCAGGCGGGGCGCGTGCCACGAGATCGTCCTCACCGGCGACGACGCGACGCTGGACGCGCTGCCGATCCAGAAGTGCTGGCCGGATGATGCCGCCCCATTCATCACGCTCCCCGCGGTCATCACCCACGACCCGAGCGACGGGACGCGCAACGTCGGCATGTACCGCATGCAGAAGCTCGGCCCGCGCGCGACGGCGATGCACTGGCAGATCCACAAGGACGGGCGCGCGGACTATCTCGCGACGGACGGCAAGATCGAGGTCGCCGTCGCGCTCGGCCTCGACCCCATCACGACGTACAGCGCGAGCGCGCCGCTCCCGAAGCACGTCGACGAGCTGATGCTGGCCGGCTTCCTGCGCGGGGCGCCCGTCGACCTCGTTCGCGCGAAGACCGTCGGCATCGAGGTGCCCGCGAACGCGGAGATCGTCCTCGAGGGATTCATCGACAAGGACGAGGTCACCGACGAAGGCCCGTTCGGCGACCACACGGGCTACTACACGCCGTCCGAGCCCTTCCCCGTCTTCCACCTGACGGCGATCACGATGCGGCGGGACGCGATCTATCCGTCGATCGTCGTCGGCAAGCCGCCTGCGGAGGACGCCTGGCTCGGCAAGGCGACCGAGCGCATCTTCCTGCCCGCCGTCAAGCTGACCGTGCCGGAGATCGTCGACTTCGACCTCCCTGTCGCCGGCGCGTTCCACAACTGCTGCATCGTCTCGATCCGCAAGGCGTATCCCGGCCACGCCCAAAAGGTGATGCACGCCGTCTGGGGGCTCGGGATGCTAAGCCTCACGAAGGCGATCGTGGTCGTGGACGAGTGGGTGGACGTGCACGACTACGAGGAGGTCGTCTTTCGCATGGGCGCGAACGTCGACCCGAAGCGCGACGTCCTCATCACCGAAGGGCCGCTCGACCATCTCGACCATGCGCCGACACTCCAGTTCTTTGGCGGGAAGATCGGCATCGACGCGACCCACAAGAGCCCGGCGGAGGGGGCGCGCGAGTGGCCGTCGGAGATCGAGATGACCCGGGAGGTGAAAGAGCTCGTCGACAGGCGCTGGGACGAGTACGGGATCCGGCTCGACCCCTCTGCAGGGAACGGCCGAATCCGTCAGAGTCCCAGCCCGTTGCGCCGTTTGTTACGTCGTTGACACCCTGAATCCGACGGGGGTTGAATCCATCGTGGTGAGGCGGACAAGGGAGGCCGCGTAGTGGAGCCCGAGCACGGGGACCGGCCGCATTCTCCCGCTCCCACGCTCTACCCCGTCGGGTTCGCTGCGGGCATCGCCTGCGCGCTCGTCGGGCTGATCGTCAATCCGACGCTGATCGCGCCGATCGGCGGGGCGATCGCGATCGTCTTCGCGTTCTTCTGGGTGCGGGACGCAACGGCCGAGTATCGCGGGGTTCCCCAGCCGGTCGAGCCGGAGCGGCGAGGGGCGCCCGCCGTCGGGGCGGTGCCCGGCGAAGCGGCGATGCCGGAGGCCGGCGTTCGGCAAGCAGGGGAAGCACCACGTCGATCTCGGCTCGATCGACGATTTTCCCGTGGGCGAGTGGAAGATCGTGCACTTCTTCCTCGACCCGAATCAGGGTGACGTGACCCGCCGAACCGCGTACATCCGGTACAACGGCCCGCTGAACGGAGCGCCGAGCTTCACGATCATCTCCAACCGCTGCGCGCACCTCGGGTGTCCCGTGCAGCCGAACGGCCCGAGCTTCCCTGACCAGACGAAGAGCATCGACACGGGCGGTGGCCAGCACGTCACGCTGATCAAGATGCTCCCCGCCGGTGGCTTCGGATGTCCCTGTCACGGCGGCCAGTACGACCAGGAGGGCAACCGCACCGCCGGTCCGCCCGTGCGCTCGCTCGACCGCTACGAGTACTCGATTCGCAACGGCCACTTGATCCTCGGCAAGACGTTCAGCGTCGCGAAGGTCAAGGGATCGGGCAAGGACGCGATCATCTACAGGTACCGCCTCGCCGGGCCCGGCCAGCACATCACGGGCTGGGAGCAGATCTTCTATCCACTCCAACCGCCGCAGTAGTGGCTGTCTCCGCTCGCACCCGCAAGTCGGCTCGCCTCCAGCGGCTCGAGGCCGCGATCAACTATCCGATCGACTGGCTGGAGGAACGCTCCGGCCTCGTCGGCGGGCTTCGGTACTTCCTCTTCCGCAAGGTTCCGGGGGATTCGAACTGGTTTCACACGCTCGGCTCGGCGACGCTGACCGCATTCCTCGTGCAGGCGACGACCGGTGTGATCCTCGCGATGTACTACAAGCCGGAGCCGAAGACCGCGTACGCCTCGATCCAGCACATCACGAACGACGTGACGCTCGGCTGGCTCGTGCGCGGCATGCACAAGTGGGGGGCGAGCGTGTTCATCATCCTGCTCTTCTTCCACATGGCCCGCGTGTTCCTCTTCGGCGCCTACAAGTACCCGCGCGAGCTGAACTGGATCGTCGGCGTGCTCTTGCTGGTGATGGGGATGGCAGAGGGCTTCACGGGCTACCTGCTGCCGTGGGATCAGACGTCGTACTGGGCGACGGTCGTGGGGATCAACCTGAACGGGACAGTGCCGTTCCTCGGTCCGTACATCGCGCAGTTCCTGCGCGGCGGCGCCGAGATCGGGCCCGACACGCTGGCCCGCTTCTACTCGATCCACATGCTGCTGATCCCCGGCGCGATCTTTGCGCTGATCGGGCTGCACCTGTACCTGGTCGTGCGCCTGGGCGTCTCGTCGCCGCCGTGGTCGAAGGAAGCGGCGGGCGCGGACTGGGTCGAGGAGCAGGTGACGACGAACGGGCGCAGCGGCCTGACCCAGCCGGCCGCGCGTAGCAGCTGGCGCCGCAACGGCGGTGATGCGGAGTGAGCGCGATCGACGAACGCCGCTCGCAGTTCAAGAAGTACAAGGAGGACGTCAAGGACCGCGGAAAGCCGTTCTACCCGTACGCGATGTTCCACGACACGGTGATGAGCCTCGTCGTCGTCGGCGTGATCGTCGGATTGGCGTCCGTCTGGTTCTACACGTCGGGCGAGAACCCCGACACCTGCGGCGGCAAGGACTCGTGTCTGCTCGGCCCGCGCTACTCGGAGCCCGCCGACCCGGGGACGACGAACTTCGTCCCGAGACCGGACTGGTACTTCTACTTCCTCTTCTACCTGCTGCGGATCTTCAAGTGGCCCGACTCGGTCATCCTCGGCACCGTCGGGATCCCGACCATCCTGCTGATCATCGCGTTCGCTCTGCCGTTCCTCGACATTCGGAGCGAGCGGCGGCTGTCACGGCGGCCGGTCGCCGTCGTTGCGGCGATCCTCGTCGTCATCTCGATGGGCGAGCTCACGTACAAGGGCGCCGTCGCGAAGGAGGCACTCGCCAGTGAGGTGGTCGCCGCCGTGCCGCAGTGGGCACAGCGCGAGGGCTTCGCGAACGATCCCAAGGCGGTCGCGGGCGCGAATGTCTTCGCGGAAGGCGGATGTACGTCGTGTCACACGTACCTCGGGACCGGGGGAGGGAATCTCGGCGCACCCGACCTCAGCGCGGAGGGGAGCAAGGGGAAGGGCGTCCAGGGGCTCGAGTCCTATGTCGCCGACCCGTCGAAGTTCGGAAACACCGTGATGCCGAAGTTCGGCGCGTTCGCCAGCATCCCGGCCAAGGACGCGCAGGGAAAGGACCTGGGCATCTCGCAGCTGCGGGTGCTCGCGATCTTCCTCGACGCGTCCAAGGGTCCGAAGTAGCCTGACGGCGTGCGCATCTTCCTCGGCATAACGGGCGCCTCGGGCGCGCCGTATGCCGCCCGGCTCGTCGAGGCTCTGACGGGCGCGGACGTCGAGGTCGGGATCTGTGCGTCGAGCGCAGGCATCGAAGTGCTCGCCACCGAGCTGTACGAGAATCCGCGGCTGTCACGGGACGAGACGCTGACGCGGCTCCTCGAGCGCGCGCGGGGCGGCAACGTGACCGTCTACGAGCCGAACGACTGGAAGTCGCCGTACGCGAGCGGCTCCGCGAAGGTCGACGCGTATGTGATCTGCCCGTGCTCGATGGGCACGCTCGGGACGATCGCGTCCGGTGCGATGGACAACCTGATCCACCGCGCGGCGTCCGTTGCGCTGAAGGAGGAGCGGAGGCTCGTCTTGATGCCGCGCGAGACCCCGCTCTCCACGATCCACCTGCGCAACATGCTGACGCTGCGCGAGGCGGGCGCGACGATCCTCTTCCTCGCGCCCGGCTTCTACCACGGAGCCGAGACCGTGGGCGACCTCGTCGACTTCATCGTCGGCCGCGCGCTCGACCAGCTCGGCCTCGACGTCGAGCTCGTCAAACGCTGGGGCTCGGAATGAGCGTCCAGACAGGCAGGTTGTCGGCGTCGGGCGTCCAGACGATGTTCGACCGGATCGCCCCCGTGTACGACTCGATGAACCATGTCATGACCGCCGGGCTCGACCGGCGCTGGCGGCGAATCACGGCCGAGGCCGTCGTCCGTTCAGGCCACGAGGTTCTCGATGCCTGCTGTGGTACAGGCGATCTCGCGATCGCGTGCGCCCGCGTCGGCGGCCGCGTGACCGGCCTCGACTTTTCCGAGCGAATGCTCGAACGGGCGCGCACCAAGGCTCCCGAGCTCAGGTGGGTGCGTGGCGACCTGCTCGAGCTGCCGTTCGAGGGTGGGAGCTTCGATGCGGTGACGGTCGGGTTCGGCGTTCGGAACGTCGAGGATCTCGAGCGGGCACTGGCGGAGCTGCGGCGCGTGCTTCGCCCCGGCGGCCGCATCGCCATCCTCGAGATCACGCGCCCGCGGGGCGCACTGGCTCCGTTCTACCGGCTCTGGTTCGACGGAGCGGTGCCTCTGATCGGCAAGCTGGTCCCGGGTGGCTCTGCGTATACCTATCTGCCCGCAAGCGTTCGGCGGTTTCCCGGGCCGGGGGAATTGGCGGAGCTGATGCGTGCGGCCGGTTTCGGCGACGTTCGATACCGGCTCTTCGCGGGCGGCATCGTCGCACTGCACGCCGGAGTCGCGAGTTGAGCGCGCACGCTGCGATCCGCGACGCTCCCGGCCTCGACGCATACCTCGAGGAGCTGGAGGAGCGGCTCGAGCGCAGGGTGTCCTCGCACCGTGGCGTCGTCGCCGAGATCGCCGGCGAGGCGCTGGCCGCGGGGGGCAAGCGGCTGCGGCCGCTCCTCGTCTACCTCGCTTCTCCGGCCGGGCCGCCGCCGGTGGCCGCCGGCGTTGCGGTCGAGCTCGTCCACATGGCGACGCTCACGCACGACGACGTGATCGACGGTGCGCGCATCCGGCGCGGTCGCGCCTCGGCCTGGTCGAAGTACGGCCCCGACGCCGCGCGCGCCGCCGGGGATTACCTCTTCGCCTGCGCGTTCGACGAGCTCGCGTCCACCGGCGACGCGCGGGCCGTCTCGATCCTCGCCGAGGCGACGCTTTGCCTCGCGCGCGGCGAGGCGATGCAGCGCGCTCAGCGTCACGATCCGGACACGACGGTCGACGCGTACCTCGAACGCTGCGGGCTCAAGACGGGGAAGCTGTTCGAAGCGGCGTGCCTGCTCGGCGGCGGCTCCGGCGCGTTCGGGCTCGCGCTCGGGATCGCGTTCCAGATCACCGACGACATCCTCGACTGCTCGGGCGAGACGATCGAGACCGGCAAGATCGCGGGCACCGATCTGCGCGAGGGAACGCCCACCTTGCCGCTGCTCCTCGCCGCGCGCCGTGACGACGACGTCCGCGCAGCGCTTGCCGGCGGCCCCGTCCTCGAGGGCGTGCTCCTCCGCATCGCGTCGACCGGCGCGATCGAGGAGAGCCGAGAGGTCGCACTCGCGTATGCGCGGAACGCCCGCGCGTGCCTGAACGGCGAGTTGCATCACGAGGAGCTCGAGTCCCTGACCCACGCGATCGTCGACCGGCAGAAGTAGTGGCCCTTCTCGAGCGCACCGACTTGCTGGCGCCGATCCGCGAGAAGGTCGAGGCGGGCGAGCGGCTCGATCTCGAGGACGGCCTCCAGCTGATGGAGTCCGACGACATCCTCGCGCTGGGCGAGCTCGCCGATCTCGCGCGCCGGGTGCGCGGCGGCGGCGACGAGGTCTACTTCGTCCAGAACCTGTACCTGAACCAGACGAACGTCTGCCGCGTGAAGTGCAAGTTCTGCGCGTTCGCGGTCACCGAGAAGCAGTCCGATTCGTACACCTACACCGGCGAGGAGCTCGTCGAGGATGCCGTCCGTCAGCGCGGGCTGAGCGGCTTCACCGAGATCCACATGGTCGGCGGGGAGAGCCCGCACGTTGACTTCGACTACTACGTCGAGATCGTGCGCCGGCTCCACGAGGCGATGCCCGACGTCCATCTGAAGCTGTTCACGGCGAGCGAGATCCATCACATGACGACACTCTCCGGGCTCACGCACGAGGAGGTTCTGCGGGAACTACGCGATGCCGGTCTCGGTTCGCTGCCCGGCGGCGGCGCGGAGGTGTTCGCCGACCGGGTGCGTCGGCTCGTCGCGCCGGGCAAGGAGCACCCGGACTTCTGGTTCCACGTGCACGACACCGCGCATCGGCTCGGGATTCCGACGCACTGCACGATGCTGTACGGCCACGTCGAGACCTACGAGGAACGCGTCGACCATCTATTGCGCCTTCGCGAGCAGCAGGATCGGACGGGCGGCTTCCTCGCGTTCATCCCGCTCGCGTTTCATCCGGAGCACACCGTGTTCGAGCGGCGGGGGTGGCGGCATACGACCGGCTCCGACGACCTGAAACTGATCGCCGTCTCCCGACTCATGCTCGACAACATCCCGAACATCAAGGCGTACTGGATCATGATGGGCCTGCCGCTCGCGCAGGTCGCACTCCATTTCGGCGCCAACGACGTGCAGGGGACGGTCGTGCGGGAGGAGATCTTCCACGCCGCGGGCGCGCGCACGGAGACCGAGCAGAAGATCCCAGAGCTCGTCCGTGTCATTCACGAAGCTGGGCGCGCTCCGGTGCAGCGCGACACGCTCTACAACGAGCTGCGCCGATGGTGAAGCTCGGCCGCATCTCGTACGTGAACATGGCGCCCGTCTTCTTCCGCGTCGACGCCGACGTGGAGGAGATCCAGGGCGTGCCGACCGAGCTCAACCGCCGTCTGATCGCCGGCGAGCTCGACACGGCTCCGATCTCGTCGATCGAGTACGCGCGTCACGCGGACCGGCTGCGACTGCTGCCCCGTCTCTGCGTGGCCTCGGAAGGGGCGGTGGACTCGATTCAGCTCGTGTCCAGGAAGCCGCTCGAGCAGGTTCGCGCCGTTGCCGTGACGCCCGAGTCCGCCACGTCGGTGGTCCTGACGAAGGTGCTCTTGCCGGAGGCCGAGCACGTGCCGCTCGGCGTGGACGCGGACGCGAAGCTGCTGATCGGCGACGCGGCGCTCAAGTCGGCGTTCGAGGATCCGACGCCGCATTACGATCTCGGCCGTCTGTGGCTCGAGCGGACAGGCTTGCCGATGGTGTTTGCCGTCTGGGCGTGTCCCGAGCCCGTGTGCGCCGGTCTGTCCGAGCTCGAGGACGCGCTCGTCGACTCCGTGCGGCAGGCGCGCGCGCAGCCGGAAACGCTTGCGCGGGAGGCGAGCGATCGCTACGGGTATCCGGCCGGGTTCCTGGCGCGGTACTTCGAGAAGCTCCGGTACCGCTTCGGCCCGCGCGAGCGCGCGGGGCTGATGACGTTCCTCGAGCTGGCGCGTGACGTCGGCGAGCTCGACGAGGTGCCGGAGCTCCGCTTCGTCCGAGAGGCCGTGCCCGCATGAGCCGTCCCGGTGCCAGGCACGGGACCTTGAATGTCCCAAAATCGCGCCGTCTTTCCGCGCCAGGCGCCGCCTGGGACGGCGTGGTTGCGCGGTCGCCGCAGCGTGCGGCGGCGGCACGCGTCGCCCGGCCGCAGTTTCGAAGTAGGCGCGGTGCCAGGCACCGTGCCGGGGGTGTGACGTGATCGTCAGGCAAATCCTCGAGAAGGCCCGCGACGGCGAGCGCATCACGGACGACGAGGCAGTCGACCTGCTCCAGTCGCGCGATCTCGTGGCGATCGGTCGCGCCGCGCACGAGCTCCGGAACCGAAAGGCCGATCCAACGCGGATCACGTTCATCGTCGATCGCAACCTGAACTACACGAACATCTGCTACACGGACTGCGACTTCTGCGCGTTCTACCGCAGCCCCGGAGACACGCGCGAGGGCTACCTGCTGCCCAAGCCGATCATCTTCAAGAAGATCGAGGAGACGCTCGCGCTCGGCGGCACCGGGCTCCTGATGCAGGGCGGGCACCACCCCGACCTCGGAATCGACTATTACGAGGATCTCTTCCGTTCGATCAAGGCGCGCTACCCGATCCATCTGCACGCGCTCTCTCCACCGGAAGTGCAACACATTGCGCGCCGGTCAAAGCTCACGATTCCGCAAACGCTCTCGCGCCTGCGCGACGCGGGACTCGACTCACTCCCCGGCGGCGGGGGCGAGATCCTCGTCGACCGGGTACGGGAGATCATCTCCCCGAAGAAAACGAAGTCCGACGAGTGGCTGAACGTGATGCGCCACGCGCACAGACTCGGCATGTCGACGACGGCGACGATGATGTACGGGCACGTGGAGGAGATCGAGGATCGCGTCGAGCACATGCGGCGGATCCGCGAGCTGCAGGATGAGACGCGCGGCTTCCGGGCGTTCATCTCGTGGACGTTCCAGAACGACGGCAACAGGCTGGCGGACAAGGTGCCCCGCGAGCGCATGCCGACGTCGTTCGACTACCTGCTGACGCAGGCGGTGTCTCGCATCTACCTCGACAACGTCGATCACATCCAGTCGTCGTGGGTGACGCAGGGACTGAAGATCGGCCAGGTCGCACTCGGGTTCGGCGCCGACGACATGGGCTCCGTGATGATCGAGGAGAACGTCGTCTCCGCCGCCGGCACGACGCACCGGACGTCGACTGAGGAGCTCGTGCACCTGATCAAGGCGATCGGGAAGACGCCGGTCCAGCGGGACACGCTGTACCGGGACGTCAGAGTCTGGAACTGAGCAGGGCTCCCGAAGCGGGAGCCCTGCCTGTGTTCGTTAGTTGTGGTGGCGGCCTGCGGCCCGGAGCAGGATGCCGAGCCGGTCAATCGCTCGTCCATCGGGCTTGGCCTTCAAAACCTTCAGGCTGCCGCCAGCATTCATCTCACCCGCGCACTGCATGTTCGTGCCGACCAGCCACGCCTGCGGCGTTTCGTTCGCGGTGACGATGTCGAGTGCGGTCGTGATGACGTCGGTGCCGTCCGAGCGGTGGTACACGTATCCCTCGGTGTCCGTGCCGAACGAGGCGACCGGAACGGCCTGGACGAAGAGGCAGTCGCCGATGACGGAGTTCAAGGCCTTCACGTCCTTCTGGAGCTTCGTGACTTTCTTCGAGAGCGCCGCGAACTGCCCCGGCGTGACGGCCTGCTGGCCGCCGCCGGCGGTCGCTGCGTAGAGGGCGACCGCGAGGCCCGCCGTCGCGACGAGCACGAGGAGACGCTTCATCCGCTTCCCTTCGTTCGCGCGCGGACCCCTGACCCGCGCTGATGGAGGGGTCATCGCCAGCACCCGCGACGTGGACGACCGGGGCGAAGCAAGGCATCGGGACCGCGACGACGACGGACTCGAAGCTCTGGTTCACGCTTGCGAACGGCGGCCTGAGCGAGGTCTATTTCCCGACGGTCGAAACGCCGGACGTGCGCGATCTGCAGGTGGTCGTCACGGACGGGACCAGCAGCGAAGCGGAGGAAACCGCGACGACGCAGCACGTCGAGCTCGTCGATCCGCGCGCGCTCGTGTATCGGCAAGTGAACACGGCGAAGTCGGGCCGCTATCGGATCACGAAGACATACGCAGCCGACCCGGCGCGCTCGACGCTGTTGATCAGGGTCGAGCTCGAGTCACTCGACGGCGGAACGTATCGGGCTTCGGTGGTCTACGACCCGTCGCTCGCGAACACGAGCGGCGGCGACCGGGGCTCGACGGACGGCGAGACGTTGCTGGCGGCGGACGGAGACATCGCCAGCGCGCTCGTTTCGGAACCCGCCTTCACTCGTCTCGTCGGCGACGCGGCGAACGGCAATCTCATCCAGACCGGCGACGAGGGAACGAGCTCCTTCACGCTCGCCCTCGGTTTCGGCACGTCGACGAGCACGGCCTCGAGCGCCGCCCGCGCGTCGCTCGACTCGGGTTTCGACGCCGTGCTCGCGAGCTACGAGTCCGGCTGGCATGCGTACCTCGACTCGCTCGCGGCGCCTGCGGTTCCCGCCGGCCTCCTAACGCAGTACGACGTCGCGGTGATGGCGCTGAAGGCGCACGAGGACAGGACGCATCCCGGCGCGAGCGTCGCGTCGCTCACGGTTCCATGGGGTGACGCGGTCAGCGCCGAGTCGCCGACGAGCGGCTACCACGCCGTCTGGGCACGCGACCTCTACCAGGTGGCGACGGCCCAGCTCGCCGCGGGCGACGTGTTGGCAGCAGGCCGCGCGCTCGACTATCTCCTGACGGTGCAGGAGCGCAAGGACGGCTCGTTCCCGCAGAACTCGACCCTCGACGGCACGGCCATCTTTCCGTCGCTCCAACTCGACGAGGTCGCGTTCCCGCTCATCCTCGCCTGGCAGCTCGGCCGCGCCGACCCGACGACGTACCGCACGCACCTGAAGCGCGCCGCCGATTTCCTCGTCGCCAACGGCCCAGCGACGCAGCAGGAGCGCTGGGAAGAGGCGTCGGGCTACTCGCCGGCGACGATCGCGGCCGAGATCGCCGGCCTCGTCTGCGCCGCGGACATCGCCAGGCGAAACGGCGACGCCGCCTCGTCGCTCGTCTACCTGGGCTTCGCCGATCGCTGGCGACGCAGCGTGGACCGCTGGACGTACACGACCAGCGGTCCGCTCCCGCCGCACTACGAGCGCATCGACCAGGACGGAAAGGCGAACACCGCAGTCCCGCTCACGATCGCCAACGGCGGGGGAAGCTACGACGAGCGCACGATCGTCGACCCGAGCTTTCTCGAGCTTGTCCGCCTCGGCGTCAAACCGCCGGAGGACGAGCGCGTCGCCCAGTCCGTCGACCTCGTCGATTCCACGATCCTCGTCCGCACGCCGAACGGTCCCGGTTTCCACCGCTACAGCCACGACGGCTACGGCGAGACCGCGGACGGCTCTCCCTACACCGGCGCGGGAATCGGGCGCCTGTGGCCGTTGCTCACGGGCGAGCGCGGCGAGTACGAGCTCGCAAACGGACGCGAGGCACTCTCGTACCTGCGCGCCATGGCCGGTTTCGCGAACGAGGGCTATCTCATCCCCGAGCAGGTGTGGGACCGGCGGTCGGGCCCGTTTCCGTTCGGCGAGGGAACGGGGTCGGCGACGCCGCTCGCGTGGTCGATGGCAGAGTTCGTCCGCCTTGCGCGCTCCCTCCAGGCGGGCGCGCCTGTCGAGACGCCGTCCGTCGTGCGCGAGCGGTACGTGGGGCGGCCACTGTCGGCCGGGCCGAGGCTGAATGTGCAGCCGCCGCGCTCGCGGCGCGGGCGTGCCGCGGTCAGCGGGACGACGAACGGCGTCCGCGTTGCCATTCGGGTGGGTGGGGTCGCGCAGCTGGCTCCGGTTCGGCGAGGCCGCTTCTCCCTGACGCTGAAGGTCGGTCCGGGTGCGCTCGTGGACGTCGTCGCCGGCGGGAGGGACGGCTGGACGACGCTGAAGCAGGTTGCCGTGCGGCGCGGCTAGCGGGACCCTCCGCTACCTTGAGGCGGGGTTGCTTCGCCGCGCCGTCATCACCCTCGTCGCCGCCGGCACGATCGCCGCGCCGGCCACCGGCGCGCCGATCCGCGGCCAGACCTTGATGTCCGGGGTCGTGTATGCCAAGCAGGTCGAGTTCACGGCGCACGGCCCGGTCGCCATCAACGTCGTGTCCGCCCCTCGGCCCTCCGGCCTCTATTCGATCCGCGCATGGCTTTCCAACGGTGCCGTCCAGGGGCGAGAACGCCTGACCGACATGGAGAACGGCATCTCGGCGACCGCAACGGTCCTCGGTGTCAACGGCGATTTCTTCGACACGCGCTGGGGCACGCCGTCGAGTCTCCTCGTGCGCGGCGGCGTGCTCGGCGCGGGTACGAAGGGCGGCCGCTCGGCGGCGGGCTTCGACGCCGGCGGCGGGCTGCACGTCGACCGGATGTCGTTCGACGGGTCGTGGAAGGGAACCGGACAGTTCCGGCCGCTCGGCCTCAACGAGCCGCCCGGCCGTTCCGCCGTCACGCTCTACACGCCTGCGTGGGGGCCGTCGACGCCCGCCGAGAGCGGGACCGTCGAGGCGGTCCTCGCACGGTTCCCCGCGACGACGCCGAACGTGACGCTCACTGCGCCGGTGACCCAACTCGTTCAAGGCGGAAACCAGGCGATTCCACCGAACGGGGCCGTGCTCGTCGCGCGCGGCGCGCAGGTGCAGACGCTCACGACCGAAGTGCCCGCGGGCGGAACCGTCGCCGTCCGCCTGATCCTGACGCCACGCTGGAACGACGTGCGCGAAGCGGTCGGTGGCGGCCCGGTTCTCGTCCGCAACGGGCGACCCGTCTTTCGCACGAACGAATCGTTCACGACGTCGCAGCTCTTCACGCGCACCGCTCGGAGCGCCGTCGGCCAGACGGCGGACGGGAGGCTCTTGTTCCTGACGGTCGACGGCGGCCGCCCGGGCTACAGCAGCGGCATGACGAGCTTCGAGCTCGCGCTCGCCATGATGCGTTTCGGCGCCGTCAGCGCCTGCGGCCTCGGCACCGGCGCGTCCGCAGCGCTCGCCTTCGACGGGAAGCTGCTCAGCCGTCCGTCCGATACGCGCGGTGAGTCTCCCGTCGCGGACGCATTGCTCTTCCTGTACGACGGCGTGTTCTCGCCCGCGCCGGCGCCGACGGTCGCACTCGGGAAGACGCAGTCGCTCGCCTACAAGGTCGTTCGCCGCTCGACGGTGAGCGCGAGGCTCAGCGGCCCGGGCGGCACGACGACGCTCGATGCGGGCGTGCGGGACCCGGGGACGTACAAGTTCGACTGGACTGCGACCGCAGAGGGACGCTGGACGTTCAGTGTCGACGCGGTCGACGATCTCGGGCGCGCATCGGGCACGGACCGCCCGTTCACCGTCGGCGCATCATCGAAGCGCCGTTAAGCTCGCCCGATGCTCGCGAGCGTCACGAGCTCGATCACGTCGCTGATCGGGAACCACGGCGTCTACGCCGTCTTCCTCTTGATGGCGATCGACGCTGTCTTTCCGGCGGCGAGCGAGCTCGTCATGCTCTACGCGGGCGCGCTCGCGGCGGCGGCCTTCGCCGGCCAGCACGTCGTTCTCTTCGGAAGCCGAATCTCGTCGCATGCCGCGGCGTACGTGGTGATGGCGCTCGCCGGGACGCTCGGGTACGCGCTCGGCGCCGTCCTCGGCTGGGCGATCGGCCTCTACGGCGGGCGACCGCTGCTCGAGCGCCGGGGGCGCCTCCTCCACGTCGACGAGGAGCGGCTTGCGCGCGCCGAGCGCTGGTTCGACCGCTGGGACGACCTCGCCGTGCTGATCGGGCGGATCACGCCCGTCGTGCGCTCCTTCATCTCGATTCCGGCCGGCGTCTTCGAGATGCCTTTTGTGCGGTACCTCGTCCTCACGCTGATCGGATCGGCGGCGTGGGCGTTCGCATTCGCGGGCGCCGGGTGGGGCGTGGGGACGAGCTACGAGCACGTCCACAGGGACTTCCGGTACGTGGACTATGTGGTCGTGGGAGCGGTCGTTCTCCTCGCGGTCGCGCTGATCGTCCGTTTCTCACGGTCCTCTAGACTGCGTCGCCGTGGCCCCGATCCCGCTGGTTGACGTCAAGGCGCAGTACGCGCCGCTGATTCCCGAGCTACTCGAACGCATCCAGGCGGTGCTCGACTCGGCCGAGTTCATCCTCGGGCCGAACGTCGACGCCTTCGAGCGCGAGGCCGCCGCCTATCTCGGCGTCCCGCAGACGGTCGGCGTCGCGAACGGGACGGATGCGCTCGTCCTCGTGCTGGACGCGATGGGAATCGGGCCGGGCGACGAGGTGATCTGCCCGGCGTTCACGTTCTATGCGACCGCCGAGTCGATCGCGCGCCGAGGGGCGATTCCCGTGTTCGCCGACATCGACGCTGCGACGATGAACCTCGATCCCGCGGACGTCGCCGAGCGGATCACGCCGCGTACGAAGGCGATCATGCCGGTGCACTTGTTCGGCCGCCCCGCGCCGTTGCGCGAGCTTGCCGAGCTCGGCGTACCGCTGATCGAGGACGCCGCACAGGCATTCGGCTCGCCCGACATCGCGACGACCGGTGTCGCCTCGACCTTCAGCTTCTATCCAACGAAGAATCTGTTCGCCTTCGGCGACGGCGGGCTCGTCGCGGTCACGGACGAAGAGCTCGGCGAGCGGGTGCGCCTGCTGCGCTTCCACGGCTCCCGCGACAAGGTGGACTTCCAACTCGTCGGCTACAACTCGCGCCTCGACGAGCTCCAGGCCGCAGTGCTGCGCGTCTTCCTCCGTCAGCTGGGCGAGTGGACGCGATCCCGGCGCGAGGCGGCGGCGCGCTACGCGGAGCTCGGGCTCGGCGAGCTGTGTGAGCTGCCGCCCGACGAGCAGGGACACGTGTACCACCTGTTCGTCTGCCGCTCCCCTGAGCGCGATCGCATCCGTGCGGCACTCCGGAACAGCGAGATCGGGACGGCGGTGTATTACGCGACGCCGTCACACCTGCAGCCTGCTCTGCGCTTCCTCGGCTACGAGCCCGGTTCGCTTCCCGAGACGGAGCGCGTCGCCCGCGACAACTTCTCGGTGCCGCTGTGGGCCGGAATCGACGCGGCGACGCAGGAGCGCGTCGTCGCAGTCGTCCGCGAGGCGGCTGCGGTGGCCGCGCGATGATCCCGGTCAATCGGCATCGAATCTGGAACGTCCTCGCCGACGCGGCTCTGATCGCGCTCGCGTGGTGGCTCGCGTTCTGGCTGCGCTTCGATCACGGCGTCCCCGCGCCGTACCACCGCCTCATGGTGGACACGCTCGCGATCGCCGTGGTCGTGAAGCTCTCGCTCTTCGTCGTCTTCGGCTTCTACAACCGGTGGTGGCGGTACGTGTCGACGCGGGACATGTGGGGCGCCGCACGTGGTGTTACGGCCGCGTGCATCGTCGCCGACCTCGTCGTGCTGCTGGCGCATCCGGTGAAGGGATTCCAGCTGCCGCGCTCGGTCGCCGTGCTCGACTGGCTGCTGCTGCTGGCGCTCGTCGCGGGCACGCGGCTCTTTGCGCGGACCCTGATCGAGCGCCCGGGCGCCGCGTCGCTCGTCGCGCGGGGGAAGGAAGTGATCATCGCCGGCGCCGGGGACGCGGCGCAGCTGGTGATCCGCGAGATGCAGCGCGCGCCAAGCCTCGGCTACACGCCGATCGGACTGATCGACGACGATCCGCGCAAGAAGAACCTCCGCCTGCACGGCGTCCGCGTGCTCGGGACGACCGACCAGCTGCCTCAGCTCCTCCGCGAGAACCGGCCGGACGAGGTGCTGATCGCGATCCCGTCCGCGTCGGGTGAGGAGCGCCGGCGCATCGTCGAGATGGCACGGGACGCGGGCATCCCCGTGAAGACGCTCCCGGGGCTCTACGAGCTGATCGCCGGCGATCTCAACCTCGCCGGCCAGATCCGTCCCGTCGAGGTACAGGACGTGCTCGGCCGCGAGCCCGTGGAGGTCGATCTCGCCTCGATCGCGTCGTATCTCGCCGGCGAGACGGTGCTCGTCACGGGCGCGGGCGGCTCGATCGGCGCGGAGCTCTGCCGCCAGATCGCGCGAGTGGCGCCCGCCCGGCTCATCCTCGTCGAGAACTCGGAGGCGGCGCTCTTCGACATCGAGCGCGAGCTGCTCGACGAGCGCGACTTCTCCGCAGTGGCGCCGGTGCTCGGCGATTGCGGCGACCGGGCGAAGATGAGCCAGGTCTTCGAACGGTACCAGCCGAGCGTGATCTTCCACGCGGCGGCGTACAAGCACGTCGCGCTACTCGAGGCGAACCCGCTCGAGGCCGTTCGGAACAACACGCTCGCGACGAAGGTGATGGCGGACGTCGCGGTCGAGTACGGCGCGGCGCGGTTCGTGCTCGTCTCGACGGACAAGGCCGCGACGCCGAAGAACCTGCTCGGGCAGTCGAAGGCCGTCTGCGAATGGATCGTCGAGGCGTACGGGAACCGGGACGACGTCTCGACGCGCTTCGTCGCGGTTCGCTTCGGCAACGTGCTCAACTCGTCCGGCAGCGTGATCCCGATCTTCCGCAGGCAGATCGAGAAGGGCGGGCCGGTGACGGTCACGCATCCGGAGATGACGCGTTACTTCATGACGATTCCAGAGGCGGTGTCACTTGTCGTCCAGGCGGGCGCGATCGGCGGCCGCGGCCAGGTCTACGTCCTCGAGATGGGCGAGCCGGTGAAGATCCTCGATCTCGCGCGCAACATGATTCGCCTGTCCGGCAAGGAGCCCGAGCAGGACATCGCGATCGAGTTCGTCGGCGCAAAGCCGGGCGAGAAGCTGCACGAGGTGCTGTGGAACGAGGGCGAGGCGGTCGGGCCGACGTCGCATGCGAAGATCCTGCGCGCCGCGCGTGCGCCGATCGATCCCGAGTGGCTGGAGGACGAGCTCGTCGAGCTCGACCAGATGGTCGCGCGCGGAGAGACGTTGGACGTGGTCTCCAAGCTCGCGACGCTGATGCGCGAGCCGCGGCGTGTCGGCAGCGCGGTCCTGGAAGACACGCTGCACTAGCGTGCAGCGGCCGTAGTCACAGTTTCGACACTGTTGTGTCACGGAGAGGTGCGCGTTTCGCGCCGTCTCCGTCCCGCGCCGCCTCTAGGGTGGACGCGTGGACGTCGAACGGATCTTCGCGGGGCTGAACCCCGAGCAGGTGCGCGCCGTCGAGGCGGTGCGCGGGCCCGTGTGCATCCTCGCCGGCGCGGGCTCGGGCAAGACGACGACGATCACGCGCCGCGTCGCGAACCAGGTGGCGTGCGGCGCATTCGACGCGGGCGAGATCCTCGCAGTCACGTTCACCGACAAGGCGGCCGGCGAGATGCGCGCGCGACTCCAGAGGCTCGGTGTCGACGGCGTGACGGCCAGGACGTTCCATTCGGCGGCGCTCGCGCAGCTGCACTGGCTCGGGGACGCTCCGGGCAAGATCATCGCTTCGAAGGCGCTCACGCTGCGCCACATCGGCAACTCGCTGCCGCGGCCGTATCGCTTCCGGCCGGCCGGCGACCTCGCGACGGAGATCGAGTGGGCCAAGAACCGTCGGTTGACGCCGGACACGTACCTGCGGGAGCTCGGCGACCATTCGCCGCCGGTTCCGCCCGACCTGATGGCGCGCGTCTTCCGCCAGTACGAGCAGCGCAAGGCCGATGCGGGCTACGTCGACTTCGAGGACCTGCTCGAGCTCGCGATTCGGTTGTTCGACGAGGACCCGCATGCACTCGCCGCCCTGCGCGAGCGTTTCCGCGCGTTCACCGTCGACGAGTACCAGGACGTCAACCTGCTCCAGCAGACGCTGCTCGAGCGCTGGCTCGGCTCCAGTGACGAATTGTGCGCCGTCGGCGACGACTACCAGTCCATCTACGCGTTCACGGGAGCGACGCCGCACTACCTGCTGACGATGCCGGCCCGCTTCTCGGGTGCGACGGTCGTGCGGCTGGAATCGAACTACCGCTCGACGCCCGAGGTGCTGGCGCTGGCCAACCGCATCGTCCCGCACCTCGGCGGCGCCGAGAAGGTTCTGCGTGCGACCCACGGCCCCGGGCCCGAGCCGGCGCTACGCCCGTTCGCAGCGCGCGACGCCGAGATCGAGTTCGTGGTCGACCGGATCCGCGTGCTGCGCGACGAGGGGCTGCCGTTCGAGGAAGCCGCCGTCCTCTGCCGGACGAATTCGCGGCTGGTCGACTTCGAAGAGGCGTTTCACGAGGCGGAGATCCCATTCCAGGGTGCATCGCTGCTGGGGCGGGAGGCCGCACGCAGGCTGCTCAAACGGTTGCGTGAGTTCGAGTCCACGGCGCTCGCCGCCAGGGTCCGCGGGCTCGCGGAGGACGCGGGGTGGCTCGAGCGGCCGCCCGACAAGCTGGGTGAACGGGAGCTCGTCCGCCAGGCCGATCTCACCCGCCTCGTGCGGCTCGCGGTCGCGTTCGACGACGGCGTCCGGACGACGCGCGACTTCATCGGCGAGCTCGAGCGGCGGTTCGGGTCGACCGGAGAAGAGCGGCGCGGCGTCCACCTGCTGACGCTGCACGGGGCGAAGGGTCTCGAGTTCGAGGCGGTGTTTCTCCCGCGCGTCGAGGAGCGTGAGCTGCCGATCAAGCTCGCGAAGACGGATGCCGAGATCGCGGAGGAGCGGCGTCTGCTTTACGTCGGCATCACGCGCGCCAAGCGGCACCTCGCACTGACGTGGAGCGGACGGCCGAGCCGCTTCCTCGCCGAGCTGGGTGTCGAGACACACTTCGTGCAACGGCGCGAGGCCGAACCGGACGATCCGCTCTACGCGGCGCTGAAGCGGTGGCGGCTCGAGCGGGCGACGGCGGACGAGCAGCCGGCTTACGTCGTCTTCCACAACACGACGCTGGCAGAGATCGCCGCGCGCAAGCCCCGTGACCTCGGTGAGCTGGGCACCGTCCCCGGCGTCGGGCCGGCGAAGCTCGAGCGCTACGGCTCCGAGGTGCTCGCGGTGCTCGCGGCCGCGTGATCTGGTAGGGCCGAGAGCAGCAGCTCGAGCATCTGCCCGGGGTCGCGGCGCGTGCGCTCCCCGTCCGTTCCATCGCGCTTGTGCAAGTCGAGCGCCCGCGGATCGGTCAGCGGCTTCAACCGCCCCTGGCGGATGAGTTCCTCGTCGACGCCTCCCAAGCGCCCGCCGTAGGTGGTGTAGACGGGAACGCCGAGCGCGGCCGCCTCGCGGTTCATCGTCCCACCGGCGGAGACGACGAGATCCGCGAGCGCGATCAGGCTCTGGGCGTCGACCGCGCGCTCGGGGAGAACGATCGACGGCAACGCGAGGTCGCGAACGAATGCACGCTGTTCCTCGGTCCGCGGTAGCACCACCGCCTGCACGTCGTCGTGGCGACCGAGAAAGTCGACCGTCTGTGGAAACAGCGGGTTCGAGTGGCGGTGGTAGAGGGAGACGTCGGGCGGCGGTCGGAGGACGACGAGCACGCGCGCCGGATCGACGCCGAGCCGGTCGAGCACGCCGCGGTCGGGCTCGAAGTCGGCGAGGTAGTACTCCTCCTTCAGGCCGGGATACTGGAGGAGCTTCGGCGGGCGAGCGTTGTACCGCTCCAGCCGTTCTGGAGGGATCGCGTCCGGGACGACGACCTTCGTCGCGGCGCGGCAGCCGAGCTGGTGCTGCAGCCAGGCGAACTCGTAGTCGAACGTCGTCGAGCTCGGGATCCCGAGCCGTCGCGCGGTCATGGTCAGTTCGTGCGAGCCGTGCGCGAGCGCGACGTCGAAGGCCCGGCCCCGCGCCCAGCGCCGGAGCGCGTATAGGCGGGCCCTCATCGCGCGGAGCTTTCCAATCCTGGAGCGGCCCCCGTGCTTCCCGATCACGTGTGCCTCGATCCCGTGGAGCTCGAGCAGCTGCAACGTCTGCGCGTACTCGCGCGCCGTCACCTCGACCTCGTCTCCACGGGTCCGTAACAGCCCGATCAGCGGCCGGAACACGAGCACGTGGGCCGACGCGGTCATGTCGATCCAGACGCGCACTACAGAGCGACGCCTTGGAACGCAGCGTTACTCGGAGTCGTCGGTGTCCGCTCGACGTGGCGCTCGTGCCAGAGCGTGAACGCGAGCAGGCCCCAGAGTTGGCGGCTCAGGTCCTCGCGGCCCGAGATGTGGTCGTCCAGAACACGCGCGACCGCTTCCGGGCGGAAGAAGCCCTGGCGGCGCAGTCGCGCCGGCGACAGCGTCTCGCGCGCGAACGGCTCCAGCTCACCACGGAGCCATGCCGCTGCAGGAATCGAGAAACCGCGCTTCTTGCCGTGGACGATCTCCCGCGGCAGGAGCGGTTCCGCAGCCTTCCGCAACAGCACCTTCTTCGTGAGCGCGCGCACCTTGTGGCGGGTCGGCAGCGCAAGCGCAAGGTTCGTGACCGCCGTGTCGAGGTACGGGACGCGGGCCTCGAGCGAATGCGCCATCGACGCACGGTCCGTCTTCACGAGCAGGTCGTCGACGAGGTAGACGCCGAGATCGACGTCCTGCAGGCGCGCGAGCTCCTCGGCGCCCGCGGTCTCGGCGTATCGCCGGCGCAGGACGTCGATCGGGTCGAAGCCGTTGCGGCGTCCCGTCAGCTCAGCACGCATGTCGGGCGAGAAGATCTCCTTCCACCCGTGGTGCCGCTCGAGCGGCGGCAGGTGCGCTGCGCGGACGAATCGCTTCGCGCGGTAGTCGAAGCTCGCCCTCGCGTTCGAGCTCGGCAGGCGCTCGACGAGCGGCCGCGCGACGCGTGCGAGCCCGCCCACCCTGGCGGCGAGCAGGTCCGCCGCATAGGTGTAGTAGCCGCCGAAGAGCTCGTCGCCGCCCTCGCCGGAGAGCGCGACCTTCACATCCGACGCTGCGAGCTGCGAGACGAGGTAGGTCGGCAACGCAGACGAATCCGCGAACGGTTCGTCGAATGCATCCGCCAGCGCCGGCAGGAGCAGCGCTGCGTCGGGTCGCAACAGGAGCTCCCGGTGCCGGGTGCCGTACCGCTCCGCGACACGGCGCGCGTCCCCAAGCTCGTTGAACGAGCGCTCCTCGAACCCGATCGAGAACGTGCGCAGCGTCTCCAGGCTCTCCTCGGCCGCAAGCGCGGCGAGGAGCGACGAGTCGACACCGCCCGAGAGCAGGACGCCCACGGGAACATCGCTGACGAGATGCGCGCGCACAGAGTCGCGCAAGCGCGCGCGGAGCTCCTCCACCAGCTCCGCCTCCTCGTCGCCGCGCGCCTCCACCGCGGGCGCCGGTCGCGCGAAGCGCTCCAGCCGGAGGTTGCCGTTTTCCCAAACGAGGAGGTGCCCGGGCGGAAGCTTCTTCGCGTCGCGGAAGATCGTCAGCGGCCCGGGGATCGAGTTGAACGCGAGGAATGTCTCCAGCGCGTCGAGATCGATCTCACCGCGTGGGAGCGCGCGCAATTCCGACGCGAAGACGAGCTCGCCGTCGGCGTGGCGGTAGTACAGGGGCTTGATGCCGAAGCGGTCGCGCGCAAGCACGAGTCGCCGCCGCCGCGCGTCCCAGATCGCAACGGCGAACATCCCGCGCAGGCGGGTCGCGAACGTGTCGCCGTGCTCCTCGTAGAGGCGGAGCAGCACCTCCGTGTCGCCGCTCGTGCGGAACCGATGACCGGCCCGCTCGAGCTCGCGCCGCAGCTCGCGGTAGTTGTAGATCTCGCCGTTCTGGACGACGTGGATCGTCCCGTCCTCGTTCGCGATCGGCTGGTCGCCGGTCTCGAGGTCGATGATCGAGAGCCGGCGGGCCGCAATCGCGACGGGGCCGTCGACGTACTCTCCGAAGCTGTCCGGACCTCGGTGCACGAGCGCCGCGCTCATCGCCGCGACGCGGTCGACGTCGGCGCGGCCGTGTGACGACGCGATCCCGCAGATCCCGCACATGCGGAGGAGTGTAGGAGCGGCGTAACCTCCGGGGATGCACTTCGGCACCCACGATCAGCTCGTCCTCCTGGGGTTGCTCGCAGTGATGGCCGCACTCCTGACCGCCGCCCCGGCGGCGCGGATCCCGTTCCCGGTCTTCCTCGTGCTCGGCGGCCTCGCGCTCGGCTTCGTGCCGGGGATGCCGACGATCCAGTTGCCGCCCGACGTCGTGCTCGTCGCGGTCCTGCCGCCGCTTCTGTACATCTCGGCCTACAACACGTCGCTCCGCGACTTACGCCAGAACGCACGCTCGATCGGCCTCCTGGCGATCGTCCTCGTGATCGCGACCACCTGTGCGGTCGCGGCCGTTGCTCACTCGGCGATCGACGGTTTCTCGTGGAGCTCCGCGTTCGTCCTCGGTGCCGTCGTGTCGCCCACGGATGCGCTCGCGGCGACGAAGATCGCGCATCGCCTGGGCGTCCCACGGCGCCTCGTCGCGATCATCGAGGGCGAGAGCCTCGTCAACGACGGTACGGCGCTCGTGCTCTACAAGGTCGCCGTCGCGGCTGTCGTCGCGGGAACGTTCTCAGTGTGGAACGCGGGGCTCCACTTCGTCTGGAACGTCGTGGGCGGCATTGGCATCGGCTTGGTGATCGGCTACCTGATCGCGGCGGTGCGGCGCCGCCTCGACAACCCGCCGCTCGAGATCACGATCGCGATCATGACCGGGTACTTCGCGTTCATTCCCGCTTCTGCCGCGGGCGCATCGGGTGTGCTGGCGGTTGTCACCGCCGGCGTGTACATGGGCTGGCACACGCCGGAGCTAACGTCGGTCCAAACGCGCCTTCAGGGCGACGGTGTCTGGCAGATCATCACGTTCATCATCAACGCGCTGCTGTTCGCGCTCGTCGGGCTCCAGCTGTCGCACATCCTCGACACCCTGACAGGGACGTCGTCGGCGAAGTTGATCACGTATGCGCTTCTCGTGACCGGCACCGTCATCCTGACGCGTATCGTTTGGGTGCCGATCGGCACCTACGTACCACGCTTGGCGTCGCGTCGTATTCGCGAACGGGATCCGTATCCGCCTTTCGCCTATCCGATCGTGGTCTCGTGGGCGGGAATGCGTGGGGCCGTCTCCCTCGCGGCTGCACTGGCAGTCCCCTTGTCGACGAAGGCGGGCACGCCTTTCAGCCAGCGGGATCTGATCATCTTCCTCACGTTCTGCGTCATCCTCGGGACGCTCGTCGTCCAGGGCCTGACGCTCCCGGCGCTGATCCGGCTCCTGCGCCTCGAGGACGACGGCTCGGCCGAACGCGAGGCCGCCAAAGGGAAGATCCGCGCCGCGGAGGCGGCACTGTCCCGGCTGGAGGAGCTTGTCGACGAAGGCGGCGTCCGCGAGGACACGGCCGAGCGCCTACGCGGGCTGTACGGGTTCCGCCGCGACCGCTTCGCGTCGCGCTTCGACGACGGCGCGGACGGATCCGTCGAGGAACGGTCTCAGAGCTACCAGCGGGTGCGCCGGGAGCTGCTCGAGGCCGAGCGCTCGGCGATCGTCGGCCTGCGTCGGGACGGCGTCATTAACGACGACGTCATGCGCAGCCTCGAGCGCGACCTCGATCTCGAGGACGCGAGGCTGGACGTCTGACGCTCGAATCACTCGAACGGGGGGTTGCCCTGTACCCCTTCCGGGGGAGACACTGCGAGCGGGGATTGTTGGGGGATGAGGATGGATCCGAACACGCATGCGCTCGTGCTGGCCACCGCAGCCATCACGTCGATCGCATTCGCCGTCTCGGTGATGAACGTCCTCGCGGTGATCCTCTCCCACCTCCTCGCCTAGCGACCGGCGAGTCCGCGCATGGACTGGCGTAGCACGCGCCACGCCGTCGTCGCCAGCGTCCGGAGATAGAGACGCACGGAACGGTCGGCGATCCATTCGAGGTCGTGCGCGAGCTTGTCCGCCATCGACGTCTCATAGCCGCGCCTCACCTGCGCGAAGCCGGTGAGGCCGGGCCGGACGATGAGGCGTTGCCAGTACGCGGGGAG
>VAXU01000009.1 GCA_005885125.1 Actinomycetota bacterium | reverse complement strand
ACCTTGATCTCGATGTCGTGGGGTATGGCCCGCCGCCCTCGTCGTTTGGGTCGTTCGAGATGAAGATCCGCAATCTTGGCTCGATCTGGCGCAACTACCAGGCCGCAGGCGCGCGGTGCTTCGTCGTATCGGGACTCGGTGCGGCCGTCGACGACGTCGAAACCTGCGCCGGCGCGGTCCCAGGCTCCGTCCCCACGGTCTGCGTTCTAACGGTTACAGAGACGGAGCAGCGCGCACGCATCTTTCGCCGCGCGCAGCAGGAGTACGGCATGGAACACGGAGGTGGATCGACGAACCAGACACTTGAGGCGCTGGAAAGGATCGCCGCTGATGCCGCCCAAGAGTTGGCTGTGTCGGAGCCGATCCCAGGTGCTCTGGTTCTGGACACCGTTGGAGTGGGCGTACGAGAGCTCGCGCGCCAGGTGCTCTCGGTGACAGATTGGCCGGTCACGTGAGGTTCAGCGCATCAGGGGCATCTCGATCTGGTTTGTACACTCACAAGTTCCGCCCATTGAACTGGGCACTCGGCGAGCTCGCTGTTTCGCGTCTGGCATTACGTCGCGCGGAGGTATTCGCGGATCTGCCGCTCGCCGCGGCGCATCGCCCAGTTGTGATTCGACCGGAAGAGTGGGCGCAGCACGGGCGTGAGGTACCGAATCAGCGCGTGGTTCACCGACGGGCGCCAGTCGAGTGTCGCCACCGTCCCGTCAGCCGTCTCCTCCAGCGTCCAGTCGCCCGTGCCATCGAAGTCCTTCGAGAGGCGCGAGAGGATCCGCCGCGGCCGCTCAGCCTCGATCACTTGGAGACCGAAGTTGACCTTGTAGGGCAGGTAGGCCTTCACGAGTAGCTCGTTGCGCTTTCCCGGCGCCGGCGGAGCCTCGTCGCCCGTCGCGCGCAGGACGAAGTCGGTCCACCAGCGCTCGTACCCAAGCACGTCGCCGATCGCGTCGTAGACGCGCTCGATCGAAGCGGGCACGACCCAGCGGTCGACGAAACGGTAAGCGGGAGGCATCGCGCGATATTCGCACGAGGCGGGGCTGCAGTTCAGCGGGAGCCGCACGCACTCATGCCGCGTCGAACGCTTCCGCAGCGAACACGAGATGGTTTGCGCACTGCCAAGTTCCGCCCACTGACCCGTTCGCGTTCGCGGGGTCGAAGCGCGACGCGTTGAGCGCGTCGCGTTCAGGCCGCCTGGAGTCGGAACTCCACAATGTACGACCAGATCTTGAGCAGCCGATACCGATCTCGCAAACGGACGAGTTAGTGCATACCCAACGGCGCTGCGGCCACCGTCATGTGGTTTGCGCAATGTCTGGTTCCGCCCATTCTTTACGTTTGCGCAAACCGTCCGAGGCGGCGATGCCTATCGCGTCGTGACTGTTGCGACCTCGATCAGGCTTTCGAGACCCTGGAAGTCATCCGGATTGCGCGTGTAGAGAGGTAGCCCTGCGGCGACCGCAGTGGCCGCGATGAGCAGGTCGAACGCGCGTCGACCGCGCGCTTTCCGCCCTTCGGCTGCGACCGCGGCGTAGACACGACCGTATGCGCGCGCGACCGTCCCGTCGACCGGCAGCGATTCGAACGTCGCCTCGACGCGTTGGAGCCTGTCCTGGCGACGTGCGCGCTGGTCGGGATCGGCCGTCGCGTGAGGCCCGGCAGCGAGTTCAGCCAGCGTCACGGCCGAGACCGCGATCTCGGAGGGTAGGTCGGCGGGATCGACCCGTCCGAGATCGATCACGACCGATGTGTCGACGAGGCCGCGCTCGTGATGCTCAGCCACGAGGGCGCGGTCGCTGATCGAGGACCGCGTCGATCTCGGTTCTGAATCGCTTGCCATCGATCGCCGGTGCGCCCGCGAACAGAGCGACGGCGGCCTCCGCGCTGACGAACCGACGCTGTCGCAGCGGTGTCAATTCGCCGACCGGGACGCCATTGCGGGTGACGACGAACGTCTCGCCGCGGTCGAGCGCTCGCATGATCTCGCCGCTCTCGTTTCGAAGCTCCCGCTGCGTGATCTTTCGCGCCATCGCCTAATCGTAGCACATGTGCTACACAACCCGCGGCGAGCGGCCACTGACATTTGCAGTGCGACACCGGGGTGCGTCTGGCGGATGATCACGCAGCTTCGGCGCCCGAGGATACGGCGAAGAGGTGCCATTTTCCGACGCCTTTGAGGGTGCGGAGGCCGCGATCCTCGAATTGGATTCCCGACCCCGCGACGAGATCCTTGACGGTGCCGGAGACGAGTATCTCGTCCGGCTTGGCCTCAGCCGCAACGCGCGCGCCGATATGGACCGCGACCCCGCCGACCTTGCCGTCGATGAGCTCGCACTCGCCGGCGTGCAAGCCGGCTCTGATCTCGATGCCGAGCTCCGCCACGGCGTCGCGGACAGCGCGGGCGCAGCGGATGGCGCGTGCCGGCCCGTCGAAGCTCGCGAAGAAGCCGTCGCCGGCCGTGTCGATCTCGTGGCCCCGGAAACGAGCGAGCTGACCGCGCACGCGTGTGTGGTGCTCGCGCAGGAGCTCACTCCAGCGGGCATTGCCGAGCGTCATTGCCTTCTCCGTCGATCCGACGATGTCGGTGAAGAGAACCGTGGCGAGGACGCGGTCGGGTTCGATTTCCTCCCAGGGCCTGTCGCGCCAGATCCGCTCGACGAACTCGCGGACGGCGACGACGACGGCACCGGGGTCGCCGACCCAGGGAATGTGGTCGATGCCGTCGAGCTCGTGGTAGAGCGCTCCCGGGACCTGCTCCGCAACGAACTGGCTCACGTCCACGGGGAGATTCATCTGTCTGAGCGCCGCCAATGCGCCCGGGGTTGCGCTGAGCCTGGTCGCGTGGACCGCCCATGCGATGACCTCCTCGTCGGTCGCGATGGTGGGATACATGCGCTGCGCCAACCGGGCGACGTAGTCCGACTCCGCGAAGTGTCTCTCCGCCTCTTCGACGAGGTTCCTTGCCTCGTCTTCTCGCACTCCCCACGAGTAGTCCGGCGCCCACATCCCTCGGGGAGGCACGGCAAAGAGAACAAGCGCCGTCACGCGCTCGGGATACGTAGCCGCGAAGAGCACCGCCATCGCGCCGTCGGGGCCGGTTCCGAACAGGGCTGCCCGCTCCGATCCGACCACGTCCATGACCGCGCGCACGTCGTCCATTCGCTGCTCGAGCGCAGGGACGCCGCTCGGCCGGTCGGAGAGTCCGACGCCACGACGGTCGAAGAGGAGCAAGCGGGAGAACGACGCCAGCTCGCGCATGAAGTCGGCCCAGCGCGGGTTCTCCCAGAAGATCTGGACGTTGGAGATGACCTGTGGAACGAAGACCAGGTCGAACGGACCCTCGCCGACGACCTGATACGCAATGTTCAGCCCGTCCGTCGTGCGCGTGTACCGGATCGCCGGAACGTCCATGCAGCGCTACAAGGAACCAGCGTTCCCGGTGGCAGCACGCGGCGAGCTCCGGAGCTCGCCGCGCGACGCGGTCGGGACGATCCCTTTGACGCTGCGCGCCAGTTCCGCGTCCAGGGTTACGAACGCGTCTGCCTGCAGCTGAGTGAGTGCAACGTACTCGGCGTTGTAGGTCGAGGCGTTGTAGGTCGAGGCCCATCCCAACTGATCGGCCAGGTCCCAGGCCCGACGGCGGAGCACGGCGTCGCCGAGGAGCCTGATCGGCATCCGCCCGATGCGGGTGAGGCGGTCGCGCGCCACGTCGGCCGGGATCTCGCCCCGGTGGACGGCCTCGTGCAGAGCCGAAAGCGTTTGGGAACGAAGGAGCGTCGGTGCGAGAAGCTCGTGCTCGCCTGGGACCTCGACCCCCGCGCTCGCCAGCTGGAGGACGGCGCCGGCGTCGACGACGTACTTAGTCATCGGGTACCTCAGATCGGATCTAGGAGCGTCACAACACTACCGTTGCGCCGTGCAGGCGACGCTGCGGTCGTCCACGTCCTTCAACCAGCTACGACTCGCCGTGGGATCGTGGCCGGCGTCCGCTGAGAGACGTCAGGTGTCGGCAGTGCGGGACCGATGCAATCGACGAAGTCCCGGAACGAGCTGTGGGACCCGCCGACGATATCTGGGGTAGGCGTTGGGGAAGGTCGCGAGCATGAGCCCTTCCTCCATATGGATCCGGATCTCGATGAACACGAGACCGACGGGCAACAGCACCAGCCAGTGCCCGAACCCGACCAGGAGGACGGTACCGAGCAACATCCCGAGGAGACCCGTGTAGATCGGATGGCGCGTGACACCATATGGACCGTCGGTACGAAGCTGGTGCTGGACCTTGACCGTGGGCGAAGAGCTCCACATGGTGCCGATCGCGACGCGGGCCCAGAGCGTGAAGGCGGTCGAGCCGATCAGAATCGCCAAGCCGAGAACCCTGACCCAGGGTGTGCCGACCGTCAGCGAATGCCAGTCTGATCCGGGGAAGACCCTGACGATCGACCACGCGAGTGCCGCGACGATGAAGCCGGTCGCCGCGTGCGACGTGAGCTGCCGTGTGGTCTCTGCTCGCGGACCTCGAGAGGCGTTGTACAACGCCCCCGCGACCCAGGCGAGCACTATCACTCCCCAGCAGGTGGCAACGCCCACAACAACGAGCGCGTAAACCTGCGAACTCGTCACGTGATTCACCATAGCGTCGGCAGGCGTTGCGAAGCATCCAGCGGTCCTGCAGGATTTGAAACTCATGGTTCCCGAGTCGAAACTGGATAAGACCGAGCACGGGCTCATCCCGAAGGGCGAGGGATGGTTCGTCCTCAACATGCGCGACGCCGTGTGGCGTCACGTTGACGGCCGCGGCGCCGTCTGCGTCGTAGGCGACGATTTCGAAGGTGAGCGGCAATTCGAACAGCTCGGCGTCAATCCGTTCGTGCTCAGGCCCGGCGAACCGATGGCCATGTACCACTGGGAGGCCGATCAGGAAGACTTCCTCGTCGTCTCGGGCGAAGCGGTTCTGATCATCGAAGGCGAGGAGCGACAACTGCGCGCGTGGGACTTCGTGCATTGCCCACCGAACACGAAGCACGTCATCGTCGGGGCAGGAACCGGTCCGTG
The DNA here is from genome assembly GCA_005885125.1 of Actinomycetota bacterium. Taxonomy (GTDB): domain Bacteria; phylum Actinomycetota; class Thermoleophilia; order Gaiellales; family Gaiellaceae; genus 3-1-20CM-4-69-9. The sequence continues at coordinate 1,894 of VAXU01000009.1, read as the reverse complement.
CCTCGTGATCGCAATCGGCGCACGCGAACACGACTCGCTCGGCTTCACCGTCGACGAAGTCGCGAAGCGCCACGGTGCGAGCGTCGAGGAGGAAACGAACGACGGGGGCCAGGCGTACGCCCGGTTCCCGAGCCGCGAGCCGACCGCGTACCGCGACGGCTGGCTTCCCGAGTAGCCGTCGCATTCGATTCCAGGTGCGCCCGTGGCGCGCTCGCGGCCCGCGGGTACGGTGTCGCCATGACGGTGGCCGAGAGGGCTGCGGCCTTCCAGGAGCTCCACGCACGGCCGCAGGCATTCGTGATCCCGAACCCGTGGGACGTCGGGACAGCGCGCATCCTCGCCGGCCTCGGGTTCGAGGCGCTCGCCACGACCAGCGCTGGCCTGGCCCACTCTTTGGGCCGACGCGACGGCGAAGGGCTCGTCACGCGCGACGAGACGCTACGGCATGCCGAAGCCATCGTCGACGCGACGCCGCTGCCGGTGTCCGCGGATCTGCAGGAGGGGTTCGGCGACGATCCCGACAGCGTGGCCCGGACAATCCGCGAAGCCGGCGCCGTCGGGCTCGTCGGGGGATCGATCGAGGACGCGATGCAGCGTACGGACGACCCGATCTATCCGCTCCCGCAAGCCGCCGAACGTGTGGCAGCCGCGGTCGAGGCCGCGCGATCCCTCCCGTTCCCGTTCGTTCTGACCGCGCGGGCGGAGAACTACCTGTTCGGCCGGCAGGATCTCGCGGACACGATCGCGCGGCTCCAGGCCTATGAGGCGGCGGGGGCGGACGTCCTCTACGCACCGGGCTTACGCGACCTCGAGGACATACGGGCTGTCTGCGCGGCGGTCTCGAAACCGGTCAACGTCCTCGCCGTCCGGGGGGCGCCCGACTTCGAGAGCCTGTCCGCCGCGGGCGTGCGTCGCATCAGCATCGGCTCGGGATTCAGCAACGCTGCGCTTGCCACGTTCCTTCGCGCGGCGAAGGAAGTTCGTGAGCACGGGACGTTCCAGTTCCTCGACCAGAGCATCTCGTCTGACGACCTGGGCCCATTCATGATCGGGCGCGGCTGACGGCCGGGCCACTCAAGCCCGGCGTTTCGACATGAAGAGTAAAGCCCGCCCCCGTCGGCCACGGCGGGGGCGGGCTTCTGTGTAGCGACGAGCTCAGCGCGTCGCCGCTACGCCTTCATTACGTCTTCGTCCACTTGTTGATGTTCCAGACCGGTCCCTCGTTGGTGGGGTTCTCCTTCAGCCCCTTCATGGCCGTGCGATACACGAGGTACGTCGGCTTCTGGAAGAGCGGGATCGTCGTCAGGTCCTTCGCCATCAGCACGAGCGCCTGGTTCGTCAATGCGAACTGCTTCGCGGAGTTGAGCTCGTGGTTCGTGGCGACCAGCAGCTTGTCGACCGTCGCGTTGCAGTAGCCCTGGTTGTTGTCCTGGGCGTGCGTCGAGCCGCTGCGGCAACCGTAGATCGCGTCGTTCCCGGTGATGTCGGGCGAGCCGACCCAGGCGAACAGGATGATGTCGTAGTTCCCGCCGGGCAGATCCTGGGTCAGGGCATTGGGTGTGTCGTCGGCGATGAGCTGGATTCCGACGTCCTTCAGCTGCGCCTGCATCGCCTCGAAGGACAGCTGGCGGAGCTGGTTGCCGCTCTTCCACTTGAACTTGAACGACGCCTTCGTCCCGTTGCACGACCAGACGCCGCCGGCGCCGGGCGTGCTCGGGCCGCCGGTGCAGCCGTGTGCCTTCATGATCGAGATCGACTTCTTCGCGTTGTGCCCATAGACCTCCGGAGTCTCGGGATTACACCATGGCGTCAGGGGCAGGTAGCGGTGACCGCGCCCTGCTCAAGCCTGCCCGCCCGATCGGGCTCCAGGTCAAGCATCTCGAGGCGCTGATGG
>VAXU01000076.1:22200-29789 GCA_005885125.1 Actinomycetota bacterium | reverse complement strand
CGCCGACACCGGTCGCCGCTCCCTGGAACGGCTCGACCGCCGAGGGGTGGTTGTGCGACTCCACCTTGAAGGCGACCGCCTCGCCCTCGCCGAGATCGATCACCCCGGCGTTCTCACCGGGGCCCTGCAAGACGCGTTTCCCCTGGGAGGGAAGCCGTTTCAGCAGGAGGGCCGAGTGCTTGTAGCCGCAATGCTCCGACCAGAGGAGAGAGAAGACGGCCAGCTCGAAGTCGTTCGGGCGGCGACCCAGCAGGCCCTCGATTCGATCCAGCTCCCCGTCGGTCAACCCCAGCGCACGGTGGAGCGGCGGTTCCGGCGCGACCTGCGTCAAGGGTCCGAGTGTATCGGGGAAGGACGACGGGCCCCGGATACGTTTGGGGACCTATGAGCCGGCGCCACCTGCTGATGCTGCTCGCGCTCTCCGGGCTCTGGGGCGCCTCCTTCATGTTCATCAAGATCGGCGTCCGCGAGCTCGAGCCGACGACGCTCGTCTGCGCGCGGCTCGGCATCGGCGCGCTGACGCTGGCGCCGGTGGCGTTCTGGCGGCTCGGCGCGCGCACCGTCGTGCGCGAGTCGCGCGCGGCGTGGCGGCCGCTCGTCCTGATCGGGCTCGTCAACTCGGCGATCCCGATCGTCTCGATCTCCTGGGCGGAGAAACGGATCGACTCCGGGCTGACCGCCGTGATCCAGGCCTCGGCGCCTCTGTTCACTGCGGTGCTCGCCCTGCGGTTCGCGCGGCATGACCGGGTCACGGGCTCCCGACTGGTCGGGATGCTGGTCGGGTTCAGCGGTGTCGCGCTGCTCGTCGGTCTGCAGCCGCGCGGCGACGTCGTTGCCGCACTCGCCGTCACGTTCGCCGCGGTCTGCTACGCGGTCGCGGCGATCTACAGCGCGCGAGCTCTCGCGGATGTCCCGCCGCTGGTCAGCGCGCTCGGCGCGCTCACGGCCGCCTCGCTCGCGCTCGTCCCGTTCGCGCTCGCCCAACTGCCGTCGCACTTCCCGAGCTGGAAGGTGACGGGCGCGATGCTTGCACTCAGCATCGGCGGGACCGGCGTCGCCTACGTCCTGTACTACGCGCTGCTCAGCGGCGCGGGCGCGTCGCGCGGGATTCTGATCACGTACCTCGTTCCGGCGATCGCACTGGCGTACGGCGTGCTCCTGCTCGGCGAGCCGCTGACCATTGCGGCGGTTGCCGGACTGGCGCTGGTGCTCGCGGGCGTTGCGCTGGGAACGGGTGTCGTCAAGCCTCTGCGGCCGCGCGTCCAGGCGACTGAGGTCGGAAGCTAGCGGTGACCACGTCGATCCGTCGCGCCCGGAACGACGACGTCGATTTCCTCGTCGAGCTCGGGCTGCACGAGGACGTCGAGCCGTTTCTCGGTGCGGTTTCTGCGAAGGATCGGGAGGCGGTCGCGGCAGAGGTCGAGCGGTCCCAGCGCGAGCCGCACGATTTTGGCCGGTTCGTGATCGAGGTCGACGGGGAGCGTGCCGGGGCGATGGGATTCGAGCTCGCGAACCGCCGGTCGCGCGTCGCGCACCTCGAGCGGCTCGCAGTGCATCCGTCGTTTCGCGGGCGGCGCATCGCCGACGAGGCGGCACGAGCGCTGCAGCGCCACCTTGTCGTGGACCTCGGTTACCACCGGCTGCAGCTGGAGATCTACGGCTTCAACGAGCGCGCGATCCGCCACGCCGAGCGCGCCGGCTTCGTGCGGGAGGGCGTCCGGCGCCGCGCCTACTGGCGGCACGGTGCGTGGACTGACGGCGTCCTGTTCGGGCTCGTGGCGGACGAGCTCGACGTTTCACCAGAGATCCGACTCTTGCACGACCACGTGATGGCGCACAACGAGGCGGTTCGGACCGGCGAGTGGGACGATTTCGGCACCTGGTTCGCAGAGGATGCGGAGCTCGTATTCGACGGCGTGCCGTTCGGGCCGTTCCGGGGCGGCGCCGAGGTCGAGGCCGCCTATCGCGACCACCCTCCCGATGACGAGGTGCTGACCTTCGACGTCCGCGCGGAGGCGGGCTTGATCGTCGCGCACTACGGCTGGCGTCGAGAGCCGAGCGTCGTCGCCGGAAGGATGCTGCTCACGCCGGCCGGGGGCCGGATCGCGAAGCTCGTCGTGACGTTCGAGCCCTAGCTAGTAGCTAGCGGATGGTGACCGTGGCGCAACGCTGGGCGCTGTTGCCGTGCATGTCCGTCCCGCGAACGCAGGCGGAATAGCGACCGGTGGGAACGCCGCTTCGCGGCACGTCGAACCAGAAGACGTACACGTTGCTCCAGTCGACGTCCGTGAACGTTCTCGACGACGAGAGCAGCGTCTTGCCGTGGTAGAGCAGGCGCGCCTTCGCAGTCACCGTCCCGCTGTCGTCCGCGAGCTGGAACTGGACGCGCGCTCGCCCGCCGCGCTTCACCGACGTCGATTTCACGAGGATGCGAGGAGGCGTCTTGTCGATTCCCGGCACGCCGTTGAGGAGGCCGTTGGCGCTGTTCACCGGCAACTGCCCCGCCTGCCACGCCACGCTCACGCGCCAGTACAGGGTCAGCGCGCGGCTCGGAAGTCCCGTGCTGCCGGTCGCCGCGTTGATCCAGGAGGTTCCCTGCAGCGTCGTCGACGTGAAGCAGGCCGGGCTCGCTGTGTCGCACGAGCGGCTTTCCGTGTAGTGCGGTCCCTGGAAGGTCGGGTCGGCGGAGACCATGAATGTGATCGACGTCGGGGCCGTCGGCGGCTGCGCGAAATCGATGCGCCAGTTGAAAGCGGTGTCGTGCTTGCCGTCGAGGGTGACGCTCGAGCCGTTGGCCGGGCTCAGCAGCGTCACCGTGGGCGCCGTCCCGTCGGCGGACGCGGTCGAGGCGGTTGCGAGGGCTGCGACGAGGACGAGGACGATTCGGCGGGCGCGGGACAAGACCTTGACCTCCAGGGTTGGCGGCGGCGGCAGGCCGCCCTCCTGTTTGTCGGTCGCAAGTCGTATGCGCGGCTCCCTCGACCTAGGGATTCGTAGGATCCATCCCATGGAGCTCATTCACACCTGCTATCGCATCACCGACATCGACCGGTCGGTGGGGTTCTACGAGGCGCTCGGCTTCGAAGAACGCGGCCGCTTTCCGATCAGGGACGAGGCGATCAATGTCTTCATGGGTCTTCCGGGCGACGGAAACCGTCTCGAGCTGACCTACAACTTCGGCGTCGACTCGTACGAGATCGGCACCGGGTACGGCCACATCGCCGTCACCGTCGACGACCTCGACGGGACCCTCGACCGGCTGAAGTCGAAGCATGGAATCGAGCCCGAACGGCCGCCGTACGCGGTCCGAGAGGGCGGCAGCCGGCTCTGCTTCGTTCGCGATCCCGATGGCTACCGAATTGAATTGATCAACCGCTAGCTGGCTGGCGGCGCCTAGCCGATCTCGACCACGAGGCCCGAATCGGACGCGGTCGTTCTGAACGGACGTTGCTCGCTGACGGCGATCACCCAGGTCAGGACGGCTTCGAAGTCGCCGCTCTTGACGATCTCCCGCACGAACTTCGCGTCTGCGGCGGGGAGCCTGCGCGGGCCTGTGTACGTGCGCACGAGCCGGTCGCCGGAGAGATCGGCGGTCGCGGCCGGCTCGAACCGCACGACCAGGTACGCGGTGCCGTCGACCGTGATGGGGGCGCCTGAACCGTCCTCGACCAGCGCCTGGTCGGCAGGCATGTAGGCGACGTCAAAGCCGGGCGGGCCGGGCTCGGTCTTCCGAAACGCAAACTCGACGCGGTCGACACAGTCGTGCGACCCGATCCTCACGTCCGTGAGGAGCATCGTCTGTGCGGGATGCGGCCCGCTGCGGGCGGCCGTCGCGGCTCCCGGGAGGGGCCGGCAGGCGGAGGCGGCATGGTCCCCGCCGCCGCCACACCCGGCGCCGGCGACGACGAGCGCCGCTCCGATCGTCACAACCCAGGTCGCTCGCAGTGCCCGCACGTCGCCTCCGGGAAGAAGGTACTCGGGAGGTGTGAAGATTCCGTTCGGCCCGAGTCCAAACAGCCTGGTCGACTACACGTCCTAGTCGAGGATGGCACGGCTCGGCAGAACGGCAATCGTCGCGTTCCTCGCTCTCGCGACGGTGGCCTGCGGGTCACGATCGGTGTCGCGGCGCGGCGAGACGTCTTACGGACGCGGCGCGGACGAGGTCTGGGTGTTCCGGGCCGCGGACGGTCCGCCGCGAAGCGTCGTCGTCTTCGTCCACGGGCACGGCGGCCCGCTCGAGGACACGCCGAAGTACCACCGCGCGTGGCTCCGCCATCTCGCGGCGCGCGGGGACGCCGTGCTCTATCCCCGCTACGAGCTCGTGCCCGGCGACCACGACACCGTGACGCACATCGTCAACGCGGTACGGACCGGCATGAAGGCACTGGGAAACCCACGGGTTCCGGTGATCGGGATCGGCTATTCGCGCGGCGGGCGACTCGTCATGGATTGGGCGGCTCGTGCGTCAGGCACCGCGTTTGCGCCGCGCGCGCTTCTCTCGGTCTTTCCCGCGTCCGGAGAGGACCCAGAGGAGGATCTGTCGCGGATCTCGAGCCAGACACCCGTCCTCGTTCTCGTCGGGGATCGCGACGAGGTCGTCGGCGATCTCGGTGCGAAGGCGTTGGTTCGCGATCTCGACGCGGGGTCGCTGCGCCAGAACGTCGGCGTCGAGGTGGTGCACTCGCACGGGGCGTTCATTGCCTCGCATCTGTCGGTGCTCGACGATTCAGCGGGCGCGCGCTCGGCCTTTTGGGATCGCGCCGACGCCCTGATCGACATCGCCGCGCCGAGGTAATCGGGCTCCCTAGTAGCGTGCGCACGGTGTCCCAGCGCGTCCTGTCGCAGCGTGAGCTAAACCGTGCGCTGCTCGCGCGGCAGTTACTGCTCGAGCGATCCCGTCTTCCGCTTGCGCGCGCGCTCGAGCGCATGGGCGGCCTGCAGATGCAGTACGCGCCCTCGGGCTACATCGGTCTTTGGACCCGACTCGAAGACTTCGAGCGCGATGCGTTGACGCGGGCGCTCGTACGGCGGAGCGTGGTCCAGGGGACGCTGATGCGCGTTACGATCCACCTCGTTTCCGCGCGCGACTTCCCGCTCTTTTCCGCCGGCGTGCGGGAAGCGCGCCGCGAATGGTGGGCCCGGGTGCATCGCGGATCCGGGAACGTCCGCGAGGTCGAGCGAGCCGCGCGTCGTCTGCGACCGCTGCTGGCCGGGGGACCGCGCCGTCGCGACGAGCTCGTCGAGCATCTGCGCGCGGACACCGCGACCTGGAACGGCGTCGGTCTCTGGATCGACCTCGTGCGTGCGCCGCCGTCGGGGACCTGGGAGCGCCGGCGCGCAGACGTCTTTGCGGCCGCGGACGACTGGCTCGGAGATTCGGCGGCGACAGAGGACGACGGCGTCGCGCACCTCGTCCGCAGGTACCTGGGCGGGTTCGGTCCCGCATCGCCGAAGGACATCGCGAGCTGGGCCGGGCTTCCGGCCTCGACAGTCTCTGCGGCGCTCGAGCAGGTGCGCGTGCGGCGGTTCCGGGACGAGGACGGCGGCGAGCTCGTGGATCTGCCGCGCGCGCCCCTTCCGGACGCCGACACGCCAGCTCCGGTCCGCTTCCTCCCGACCTGGGATGCGACGCTGCTCGTGCATGCGCGGCGGACCGGGATCCTTCCGGAGGAATACCGGCCGCGGATCTTCTCGACGAAGACGCCGCATTCCCTCGGGACGTTCCTGGTCGACGGCGCGGTCGCGGGGACGTGGCGGTACGAACGCGAGCGCATCGTGATCGACCCGTTCGCGCGGCTCTCGCGCGCAACGAAACTCGAGCTGGACGACGAGGCGGAGCGGCTCGCCGCGTTTCACGCGTGATCGCCTTACGGCCGTCACTCTCTTGACACGAAGTCGTGACAGACACGTCACAGTTGCGCCGCTACGTTGCCATACATGGCGACAAAGTCGGCAGCGAAGACGGCGACACCGTGGGGGGCGGCTCACAAGCTCGAAGGCCTGACGCTCCCGCAGCGCGTGGGCGACAAACGCTTCGCGTCGATCGTCGAGCTGCTGGAGACCGAGCGGGGCGAGCGGCTCGTGCGGTTCGCGTACTCGACCGGGGGCAGCGTGAGGCGCGGGCCGGTCACGCTGCGCGCGCGCGATCTCGAGCGCCTGCGGGCGGCGCTCGCGGAGCACCCGGGCCTGGCGGAAGCGATTCTCGGAGGTGACGCCTAGACGGTCGTCAGGGCTCGATCGCGTGCGGCGTCGACGAGTGACGCCAGGATCAGAGCTCCGTCCGCGGAGCCGAGCAGCGGGTCGACCGCATGCTCGGGGTGCGGCATCAGGCCCATCACGTTCCCGCGCTCGTTGACGACGCCCGCAACGTCATAGAGAGAGCCGTTGACGGGCTCGTCATAGCGAAGGACGACCTGGTTCCGCGCCAAGAGCTGCTCGTACAGCTCGTCATCCGCGAACCAGCAGCCCTCGCCGTGCTTGACGGGTACGACGAGCTCCCGGCCTGGCTCGCAGCGCGAGGTGAACGGCGTGTCCGCGCGCTCGACGGTCACGCGAACGTCGCGACAGACGAACGAAAGCGATGCGTTCGGGCGCAGCACACCCGGGAGCACGCCTGCCTCACACAGGATCTGGAAGCCGTTGCAGATCCCGAGGACGAGGCCGCCCGCGTCGGCGAAGTCCGCGACCGCCGACATTGCGGGCGAGAAGCGGGCGATCGCGCCGCAGCGGAGGTGCCCACAACGCGTCCCGGTCGTCGTTCGATCCGGGGAACTGGACGACGCCGATCCGGGGCTGCGGCGAGCTCACGCGCCGTTCTCCCGCACGAGGATCTCGTACGACTCGATCAGCGGGTTCGCCAGGAGTTGCTCGCACATGCGCTCGACCTCAGCGCGCGCGGAGGCCGGATCTTCGGCGTCGACCTCGAGATCGACGACACGGCCGATGCGAGCCTGGGCGACGCCGAATCCGAGCTGACGGAGGGACGCCTCGACCGCCTCACCCTGCGGGTCGAGGATCCCTTGCTTCGGACGGACGAGCACCGTGGCCCTCACGCGACCACCGCACCGGGGTCGTCGACGTAGTCGTCGAACGAGATTCCGGTCAGGCGCTCGAACGCTTCGACGTACCGCACGCGTGTGCCGGCGACGACTTCGTGAGGCAGCTCGGGACCGGGCGCCGTCTTGTCCCAGTTGCGGGACTCGCAGTAGTCGCGCACGAACTGCTTGTCGAAGGACAGCTGTGGCCCGCCGGGGCGATAGGCATCGACCGGCCAGAAGCGAGACGAGTCGGGAGTCAGCGCCTCGTCGGCGAGCACCACCCGTCCCTGGTCGTCGACCCCGAACTCGAACTTCGTGTCCGCGATGATGATTCCCCGTTCGCGTGCGTACTCGGACGCGAAGCGATAGAGCGCGAGCGAATACCGCTCGGCCTGGTCGAAGTGGCCCGCATCCATCAGCTCGAGGGCCAGCTCGCGGTCGATGTTCTCGTCGTGGCCGCTCGTCGCCTTCGTTGCCGGCGTGAAGATCGGCGCCGTCAGCTGCGTGGATTCCTCCAGCCCGGCCGGCAGCCGGTGACCGCAGACGGCGCCC
>VAXU01000076.1:0-22191 GCA_005885125.1 Actinomycetota bacterium | reverse complement strand
TAACCGCGCACGACGCACTCGATCGGCAACATCTCCAGCCGGCGGCATTCGGTCGAGCGCCCGTCGTCCCGCAGCGCCACGAGGTGGTTCGGGCAGATCTCTCCAGTCCGAGCGAACCAGAACGCGGACAGGCCGGTCAGCACCCGGCCCTTGTCGGGGATCTCCGTCGGCAGCACGACGTCGAACGTCGAGATCCGGTCGCTCGCGACGAGCAGCAAACGGTCGTCGTCGAGCGCGAACAGTTCGCGAACCTTCCCACTCCCGACGTGAACCGCGGGCGCCTCAGGCATGAACCGGCTCCTCCTTCCCGGCCAGAGCGCGCAGGCGCTCGAAGACCGTGTCGACGTGACGGACGGTTGCATCGAGATCGAAAACCGCGCCGAGATCGACGCGCGATGTGATCTCCGGATCGGCAGCGAGGAGCTGCCGGAAGTCCTGCTCGTCGTCCCACGCCTTCATCGCGTGTCGCTGGACGAGCCGGTACGCGTCATTGCGCGGCAGCCCGGACTCGACGAGGGCGAGGAGGAGACGGTGGCTGAACACGAGACCGTGGCTCGCGTCGACGTTCCGCCGCATTCGCTCCGGATAAACGACGAGGCCTTCGACGATCCACGTGAAGCGATCGAGCATGTAGTCGAGCGCGAGGAATGCATCCGGAACGACGATGCGCTCTGCCGAGGAGTTCGAGATGTCACGCTCGTGCCACAGCGGGACGTTCTCGAAGCCGACGAGCGCGGATGCGCGTACGACACGCGCGAGGCCGCAGATTCGCTCGGCAATCTTCGGATTCCGTTTGTGCGGCATCGCCGACGAGCCCTTCATCCCTTTACCGAAAGGCTCCTCGACCTCCCGCACCTCCGTCCGTGCGAGGTGTCGGATCTCGGTGGCGAACCGTTCCAGCGACGCCGCGCAGAGGGCGAGGGCGGACAGGAGCTCGGCGTGCCGATCGCGGGCGATCACCTGCGTCGACAGAGGGTCCGGCTCGAGGCCCAGCCGCTCGCAGGCGATGCGCTCGACCTCCGGTTCTACCTGCGCGTACGTGCCGACGGTCCCGGACAGCTGGCCGACGCGGTTCGCCTCGAGCGCGGCCGTCACGCGGGTCCGCGACCGATCCAACTCGAACGCCCAGCCGGCGAGCTTCCAACCGAATGTCGTCGGTTCCGCATGAATGCCGTGGGACCGGCCGATGCAAACCGTCTGACGATGTTCCTCCGCACGAGCGACGACGACCGCGAGCGCGTGTTCGATCCCGTCGAGAATCAGCCTCCCGGCCTCCTGGATCTGCAACGACAACGCCGTGTCGACGACGTCGGACGAGGTGAGCCCAAAGTGCACCCACCGTCCCTCCGAGCCGAGCTGCTCCGTGACCGCGTCGACGAACGCGGCCGTGTCGTGATCCGTGACGCGCTCGATCTCGGCGACGCGCTCCGGCGTCGGGATCTGCACACCGGCGCGAATCTGGGCAGCCGCCTCGGTCGGGACGGCTCCCACTTCCGCCCACGCGTCGAGCGCGGCCAATTCGACGTCCAGCCAGCGCGACAGCTTGCTCTCCTCCGACCAGATCCTGGCCATGGCCGGGCGGGAGTAGCGGGGAATCACTGAGCCGATTCTAGAGAGCGGTCAGGCGGTCGGCCCGAGGATTCGAGCCGCCAGGAGGGCGGCGTTCTTCGCGTTGTCGACGCCGACGCACGCCACCGGCACCCCCGGGGGCATCTGCACGATCGACAGCAAGGCGTCGAGCCCGTCGAGGAGGCTCTTGGACGAACGAAGCGGGACACCGATCACCGGCAGGTCGGTGTGCGCGGCGACGACGCCGGGCAGTGCGGCGGCCAGGCCTGCGCCGGCGATCAGCACCTTCAGGCCCCGGTCGCGCGCTGTCCGCGCGTACTCGGCGACTGCGTCGGGCTGGCGGTGTGCGGAGCGGACCTCGAACTCGTGCGGAATCCCTCGGGTCTCGAGCTCGTCGACCGCCGGTCGCATGCGCTCCCGGTCGGACTCCGAGCCGACGACGATGCCGACGAGCGGCGCGTCAGGGGACGGCACGGATTCCTCGTTCGAGTGCGATGTCGCGGCGGTAACGCATGCCCTCGAACGAGATCAACTCGCACGCGCGGTACGCCTGCTCGCGCGCGTCTGCCACGTGCTCGCCGCGGGCGGTGACGTCCAAGATCCGTCCGCCGTTCGTCACCAGCCGGTCGCCGTGCAATGCCGTGCCGGCATGAAACACGAGTGCGCCGGCGGCCTCCGCGTCCGCGATCCCGTCGATCGCCGAGCCGGTGTCGCCTCGTTCGGGATACTCGCCCGCCGCGAGCACGACGGTCACGGCCGCGCCGTCCGCAAACGCCAAGTTCGCGTCGCCGAGGTCGCCGCTCGCCGAAGCGGCAAGCGCGCCGAGTAGGTCTCCGTCGATCCGAGGCAGGATCGACTGCGTCTCCGGATCTCCGAACCGGCAATTGAATTCGAGCACCTTCGGACCCTCGTCGGTGAGCATCAGGCCCGCGTACAGCGTCCCGATGAACGGCGCGCCGCGAGCGGCCAGTTCGGCCAGCACCGGCCGGTGCACGACGTCGATGATGTCCTCGGCATCCACGGCCACCGGCGAGTACGAGCCCATCCCGCCCGTGTTCGGCCCCGTGTCGCCGTCCCCGACACGCTTGAAGTCCTGCGCGGACGGAAGCGCGACCGCACGCATGCCGTCGCAGAGTGCGAACACCGAGACTTCCTCGCCCTCCAGGAGCTCTTCGATCACGACCGCGTTGCCGTACGCAGAGACACTGCGGAGACCGGTGTCCAGTTCGGGCTGGTTGCGGCATACGAAGACGCCTTTGCCCGCGGCGAGGCCGTCCGCCTTGAGGACGCAGGGCGGTCGCGCAACGGCGAGCGTCTCGGCCGTCGGGACGCCGGCTGCCCGCATCACGTCCTTGGCGAACTGCTTCGATCCTTCGATCCGGGCGGCGGCGGCGCTCGGGCCGAACACGGGGATCCCGGCGTGGCGCAGCTCGTCGGCAACGCCGGCAACGAGCGGCGCCTCCGGGCCGACCACGACGAGGTCGATGTCGAGTGCGCGGGCAAGCGCGAGCAGGCCCTCGCCGTCCTCCGCTCGGACCGGGTGACACGAGCCGAGGCCGGCGATGCCCGGATTCCCGGGCGCCGCGTGGAGCTCAGTCAACTCGTCCGCCTGGCTCAGCTTCCAGGCGAGCGCGTGCTCGCGCCCCCCGGAGCCGACCAGCAACACCTTCACCGACCGCACTCTAACCAGCGGGGCCGGCGGGTCTGAAAGCGCGTCAAGCGGCGCAGGATCGGGAGGATGCTGGAGCCTGGACTCGACCGCACCATGAGTTCCTGCTCGAAGAGCGTCGCATGCCCTAACGGGTCCGCCGCGCAGGCACCTTCCCAGAATGGGCGCGGAATCGGCACAGAAGCGTGCAACTTCCTCGGGTATCGTCGACCTCGAGGGAGGCGGGTGAGTGATCCCCACCCATTTTGGGGTGGGGGCTGGGAACTAAACGACTAGGCTGGTTGGGCCATGGGGGTAAGGGACCTCGGAGACAGGGTCGCCGGCCTCGATGCGTTGCAGTTGGCGATTGTGCCCTTTCGTCCGGAACACACGGACGGATTCCGCAGCCTCGTCGCCGACACGCTTGCGGAGTTCGGCTTCAGCGCGGATCCCGACGTCGACCCGGACCTCGCGGACCCGAATGCCTACTACGCTGCGTTGTGGGTCGCACTCAGCGGCGGCGATGTCGTGGGATCGATCGCGCTCCGCGACCTCGGCGATCGCGCGATCGAGCTGAAGCGGATGTACCTGCGTTCCGTCTGCCGGGGGCGCGGGGTGGGTCGTCGCCTGCTCGCGACCGCGCTCGACTGGTCGCGGGCGAACGGCATCCGAAAGGTCAAGCTCGACACGACGGAGCGAATGGCCGCCGCGCGCCACCTGTACGAGCAGCACGGCTTCGTCCGCGTCCCGGGCGATGCTCCGCGCCAGGGCCAAGCGCGTCTGCTCTACGAGCTGCGCCTCTAGCGCAAGGCGACGACGCGCTCGCGCTCGGCTCCGGTTCCGACGAGCGACACCTCGACGTCGAGCGCGCGCTCCACGAACTCCACGTACCCTCGCGCCCCCTCGGGCAGCCTGTCGTCGAGCGGCTCCGTCCACCCGGGCAGGGTTTCGTACACCGGCTCGGCACTGTGGAAGTCGCTCTGATGCGCGGGGAAATCCTCGGTCTCGCTGCCGTCGCGCAGCCGATAGCGGACACACACGGGCAACTCCGGGAAGGCGGACAGCACGTCGAGCTTTGTCAGCGCGAGGGACGTGATGCCGTTCACGCGCACGGCGTAGCGAAGGGCGACGAGGTCGAGCCAGCCGCAGCGTCGCTCCCGGCCGGTCACGGTCCCGTACTCGGCTCCGAGCTCGCGCACGCGCTCCTGCGCGGCTCCCTGGATCTCGGTCGGAAACGGTCCCGCGCCGACCCGCGTCACGTACGCCTTCGCCACGCCGATCACATAGTCGATCCGATTCGGTCCGATGCCGATCCCGGCGGCGGCGTTCGCGGCGGTCGTCGACGAGGACGTGACGAACGGGTACGTCCCGTGGTCGAGGTCGAGCAGCACCGCCTGTGCGCCCTCGAAGAGGACGTCTCTCCCCTCGCGCAGCGCCCGGTCCACGAACAGCGAGGTGTCGCCGACGTACGGACGCAACCGCCGCGCATACCCCTCGTAGCGTGAGGCGACGTCCTCGAGCTCGAACGGCTCCGCCTCGTACACGCGCTCGAGCCAGACGTTCTTCTCGGCGAGCGCGACCTCGATCTTCTGCCGCAGGATCTTGGGGTCGAGGACGTCCTGCACGCGGATTCCGATTCGCGCCGCCTTGTCGGCGTACGCGGGGCCGATGCCGCGCCTGGTCGTGCCGATCTGGAGTTTCCCCAGGCGCCGCTCCGACGCCTGGTCGATCGCGACGTGCCACGGCATGATCAGGTGCGCGTTCCCGGAGACGACGACGACCGACGGGTCGAGCCCGCGCTTCTCCAGCTCGTCGAGCTCGGACAGCAGCACCTCCGGGTCGACGACGCAGCCGGCACCGATCACGCACGTCTTCCCCGAGATGATCCCGCTCGGGACCTGGCGGAGCTTGAACGTCTCGCCGTCGACGATGATCGTGTGCCCGGCGTTCGGGCCGCCCTGGTAGCGGCAGACGACATCGGAGTCCTGCGCGAGCAGGTCGACGATCTTGCCCTTCCCTTCGTCTCCCCACTGCGCGCCGACGATGACAGTCGCTGGCACGTGCCGAACCTTAGCGCCGGGATCGGAACGTCACCGGCGCGCAGTGGGGCTTAGGGTTGGCGCGCATGTCGATCCCGGTCGCCGCGTCCCTCTTCTTCGGTGGGCTCATCGTCACGGTTTCGGCGAGCATCGTGCTCGCGCGAGAGCTCGACCGGATCGGCGAGCGCCTCGGCTTCTCCGAGGCGCTGCTCGGGATCGTGACCGCACTCGGCGCGGACGGGCCGGAGATCTCGTCGGCGGTCGCCGCAATCGTGTCGGGGCACAACGACACGGGCGTCGGCGTGGTTGTCGGGTCGAACGTCTTCAACATCGCGGCGCTGCTCGGACTGTCGGCCGTGATCGCCGGACGGGTCCGGATTCACCGTCACGGGCTCGTGCTGAACGGGGTAGTCGCGATCCTCGTCGCGGTGTTCGGAGCACTCCTCGTCGTTCGGTGGCTGCCGAGCTGGGCGGCGCTCGTACTCGTGCTGTTCGTTGTCGTGCCATACGTCGTGCTCTCCTCGTTGCACACCCGCCGACTGGAGCGACTGCCCGCGCCGTTGCGCGAGGCCGTGCAGGAGGAACAGCGGGACGCCCGTCGCGACGACTATGCAGGCCCGGGCGGCGTTTACGACGTCTTCGTCGTCGTCCCCGCGCTGGCCGGAGTCATCGGCGGCGCGACGGCCATGGTCTACTCCGCGCAGTCGTTCGGTGACCGTTGGAACGTCTCCGATGTGATCGTGGGGACGCTCGTGCTCGCAGCGCTCACGGGAATCCCGAACGTGCTCGCCGCGATCCGGCTCGCATTGCACGGCCGCGGCGCCGCATGTGTGAGCGAGTCGCTCAACTCGAACAATGCGAACATCCTCGTCGGGCTCTGCATCCCGGCTTTGATCCTCGGCATCGGTGCGCCGTCCGGGCTGGAGCGGTTCTCGGCCGCGGCGATGGTCGGCATCACGGTGCTCGCAGTCGCGCTCGGCTACAGCGGCGGCGGCCTGACCAGGCGCGAAGGTGCCCTGATCATCGCGCTGTACACCGCGTTCGCGATCGTCGTCGCGTCTGCCTAACGGCCGTCGCGCTCGACACGCAGGTGGTGGCCGCGCGAGCACTCGACCGATCCGCGTTGCGTATCGAGTGGGAGGAATCCGTGCACCGTCGCCGCGCCGTAGCCGTCCGAGGCAACCTCCTGCGCGCACGCGTTGCAGACGATCGTGAACGAGACCGCGCGCGGGGAGATCCACACGGTTTGCTCCTCGAGGACGGTCCAGGACGCCAAGGCCTAAGCCGCCGCCAGGTCCGCGAACTTCGCATATCGCTTGAGGAAGGACAGCCTCTCGATGCCGGTCGGCCCGTTGCGGTGCTTCGAGAGAATGATCTCCGCCAGCCCCTGCTGGTCCGTGTCTTCGTTGTAGTACTCGTCGCGGTAGACGAACATGACGAGGTCGGCGTCCTGTTCGATCGAGCCGGACTCGCGCAGGTCGGAGAGGATCGGCCGCTTGTCGTGCCGCTGCTCGACGGCGCGCGACAGCTGTGACATCGCAAGGATCGGAACGTCCAGGTCGCGAGCAAGCACCTTCAGCTGCCGCGAGATCTGCGACACCTCCTGCACCCGGTTCTCGACGGTCGTGCCCGAGGTCATCAGCTGCAGGTAGTCGACGATGATCAGGCCGAGATTCGGCTCCTTCGACTTGAGTCTCCGCGCCTTCGAGCGGATCTCCATCATGTTGATCGAGCCGGTGTCGTCGACCCAGATGGGCGCCTTCATCAACTTGTCGCCGGCGGCGACAAGACGGGGCCAGTCGTCCTGCGACAGCTTCCCGTTCCGGAGGCGCTGCGACTCTACCTTCGCCTCGCTGCAGAGCAATCGTTGCGTCACCTCGGACTTCGACATCTCGAGCGTGAACAGCGCGACCGGGGTCTCGTACCGTAGAGCGAGATTCGCGGCGACGCAGAGACCGAGCGCCGACTTGCCCATCGACGGGCGCGCGGCGACGATGATGAGGTTGCCGGGCTGGAACCCGGACGTCAGCCGGTCGAGGTCACGGAAGCCGGTCGGCGCTCCCGTCACGTCGGCGCCGGCTTCGTACAGCGCCGTGATGCGCTCGAAGCTCTCCTTGAGCAAGTCCTCGATGTGGCTGAACTCCGTCGTGATGCGGCTCTGCGAGAGCTCGAACACGATCTGCTCGGCTCGGTCGACGAGCTCCTGCGTCTCGCCCGGCCGCTCCCAGCCGAGATGTGCGATGTGCTGTCCTGCCGTGATCAGCCCGCGCAGCGTCGCCATCTCGCGGACGATCCGCGCGTAGTGCGCGGCATTCGCCGTCGCAGGGACGAGCGCGGCCAGCTCGTGCAGGCGCACGCGGCCGCCGACGTCCTCCAGCTCCCCGCGCTCCTCGAGCTCGTCCACGAGCGTGATCGCGTCGACGGGCTCGCCCTTTGCATACAGACCGACCGCGGCGCGATAGATCTTCGCGTGGCTCTCGCGGTAGAAGTCGGACGCGTCGAGCACCTCGCTCACCGCCCCGATCGCGCCCGGGGAGAGCATCATGGCCCCGAGGACGGATTCCTCGGCCTCGAGGTTTTGGGGTGGCGCGATCGGGGCGGCTTCTGCGAGCTGGGCGACAGGGGCCATTCGCGCGGAGTGAAACACCCCTTGTGCGGCGCCGCTACCTCTGGACGGTGTAGTTTTCGACATGTCGAAAGTGATGATTTGCAGGGAGAAAGCAGTCTAGTGTGGCAGGCGCGCCGGACGGAGCTGTGGATGGTTCGTCCGCTCGGAGCGGGAACTTCCGGCGGAGTTCCACACGGTGTGAAGAACCGTGTGGAGCACTTTCCCCACGCCGTCCACAGAAATCGCCGCTAGACGGGTTCCACAGCCGGTTGAAGATGTGGATGAATGCCCGAAGTCGCGCGTCTGGTGCGCGAGCTCCTCGCGATGAGGGGCGGCTAGGCCTGTTCCGCGTGCTCTGAGGGCTCCGCGTCGAGGGCGCGGTCGAAGTCATCGGCGGGCAGCTCGCCCGCGACGTCATCGGCCGTCGGCTGGATCTCGCCCTCGCCGCTGACCTGGGGATCCTGCGCCGCGGCGGCCGCGTCGAGCGCATCGAGATCGAGCTCGCGCTTCTGCTCGGCCGCGCGCTCCTCCTCGGCGCGCTCCGCCGCCTCCATCGCCTCGAGCTGCTCCTCGGGCGGCAGCTCCCCGCCTTCGGGGACGACCAGCGTTCGCACCTCGGTCGTCACGTCCTGGAAGAGCTCGATCGGCACCTGGTAACGGCCGATCCGCTTGATCGTGTCCACCGCGATCTTGCGCCGGTCGACGCGCACCTTGTGCTTCTCCCACAGCTGGTCGGCGATGTCCGTCGGCGTCACCGAGCCGAACAGCGACCCGGTCGGGCCAGCCTTGACGTCGAACCGGAGCTCGACGTTGCCGAGGCGGTCCGACAGCTGCTGCGCGTCCTCGAACGTCTTCGCCTCGTTCTTCGCGCGCTTCTCGTCGATCTTCCGCACTTCCGCGACGCGCGCGGGCGTCGCCTCCTGGGCCAGCTTGCGCGGCAACAGAAAATTCCGCGCGTACCCGCGTGCGACGTTCACGACCTCCCCGCGCAGGCCGACCTTCTCGACGTCCTTGAGGAGGATGACTTCCACGCTACGCGTCCGAGTTTGACTTAGAGAGCCAGCTGATTCCCGTCGGCATCATCTTGTTCCTTCAGCGGGAGTCGGAGACGTACGGCAGCAGCGCCATCTCTCGGGCGCGTTTGACCGCGACCGCTACCTGCCGCTGATGGCGCCTGCACGCGCCGGTGATGCGTCGGGAGCGGATCTTGCCCTTCTCCGAGATGTACCGGCGCAGCTGGTGTGCGTTCTTGTAGTCGATCTCCTCGACCTTTTCCTTGCAGAACCAGCAGCCCCGCTTGCGGATCGGGCCGGCGGTGCCGGGACGCTTGCGCCCCGACTGCTGCCTGTCTCGTTCTCCTCCGCGCGGCGGCATCAGAAGGGAATGTCGTCGTCGGCGCCGCCGGCGAAGTCGGCGTCGGGCGCAGTGCTCGCAGTCGCTCCAGTGGGAACGAACTGGCGCTCGCCGGCGCCACCCTCGTTGTCGCCGCGGCTACCGAGGAACTGGACCGTGTCGGCGATGATCTCGACCGCCTGGCGCTTCGTGCCGTCCTGGGCTTCCCACTCGCGCCAGTCGAGGCGGCCGTCGACCCCAACCGGGCGGCCTTTCGAGAGGAACTGCGCGCAGCTCTCGCCCTGGTTGCCCCAGACGGTGACGTCGAAGTAGTTGGGCTTGTCGCCCCAGTTTCCCTGTGCGTCCTTCTGTCGCGTGTTGACCGCGATCCGGAGCTTGCAGACAGGCGTGCCGCTCGGCGTGTGGCGCAGCTCGGGATCACGCGTCAGATTGCCCACGAGGACGACGCGGTTGATGTTGGCCATCTATTCCTCCTCTTGCGAACTGATGTTCGCTTCAGCGTAGGCGGGGGCGGGGACGGACTCGTGCTCGGGCGGAGCGGACGTCTGGGATCCCTCGATGCGGCGAGTCGCCAGATGGCGCATCACGCCGTCGGTGATCCGCAGGATGCGAGAAAGCTCCTCGAGCGTCGCCGCGTCCGCATCGAACTGGAGCAGGTGGTAGACGCCCTCGCCCTTGTGGTTGATCTCGTAGGCGAGCCGGCGCTGGCCCCACGCGTCGTGCCGGACCCACGTGCCGCCGCCGCGCTGGATCAGATCGCGAGCGCGCGCGACGATCTCCTCCTGGCGCTGTTCGGCCAGGTCGGGATCGAGCATGAGCAAGATTTCGTACGCAACCACGCTCCCGAGCCTCCTTCCTCTGGTCTGAATCGGCCTCGTCGGCTGGCGTCGTTCGGGAACGGACGGCGCGATGACGAAGCAGGAAGTCGCGCCACTGTAGCATCGGCGCGAATGCGTCGGCCGGCTGCCTGGCTGCTCGGAGCGTTCGCCGCAGCCGGCCTGTTGCGGCGGCGACAGCAGCACGTCGCGCACGAGGGAGACACGAGCCCGGATCCCCGTGCGGACGAGCTGCGCCGCAAGCTCGCCGAGTCGCGCGCGATCGTCGAGGAGCGCGAGGAGTTCGAGGCCGCGGAGACAACGGTCGACCAGGCCTACGCGCCGGACGATCCGGAGACGCGGCGGCGCGCCGTGCACGAGGCTGGACGTGCGGCGGCGGAGCGGATGCGCGAGCGCTAGCGCCTGAAGCTCTTACGGCCCGCGCGCGCCGCAGCCGCGCCGCTGCTCGCCATCGTGTTCCTCCTAGCCGCCCGCCGTCCTCGAACTTCCCGCAAAATTGGAGTTTCCTGCGCTCGATCCTAGTCGAGTGAATCCTCGGACGGAAGAGCCCTAGCGGCGCAATGCGCCGATCGGCTCGGCGACGAGGACGGCGGCGGCGGCGACGAGCACCGTCGTTCCGCCGGGCGGCAGGTCCGCGTAGTACGCGACCGTGATCCCGGTGAGTACGGACGCGAGCCCGATTCCCATTGCGAGCACCATCGTCGAGCGCATGCTCCACGCGATGCGCGCCGCAGCGATCACGGGGAGGACCATCAGTGCTGCGATCAGGAGGATCCCGACAACGCGCATCGAGAGTGCGATCGTCACAGCGGCGAGTGCGGCGGTGAGCGCGTTGAGAAGCGACACCGGCAGGCCGGCGACACGCGCGCCCTCCTCGTCGACGACGACCGCGACGAGCAAGCGGTAGAGGAGCGCGATCAGCAGCAGCGCAGCGGCGCCGAGCCCCGCGATGACTGCGAGATCGCTGCGCGTCACGGTCAGGATGGAGCCGAATAGGAACTGGAACAGGTTCACGTTCAGCGCGCCGGCCGCGGACACGAGCACGACGCCGCCCGCGATGCCGGTGTAGAAGACGAGCGCAAGCGCCTGGTCGCCTGCGGCGGTGCGCCGTGCACGCAGCGTCTCGATCGAGAGCGCTCCGGCGATGGAGACTGCCAGCGCTGTCAGCACGAGCGGCAGGTTCAGCAGGTATCCGAGGGCAACGCCGGCGAACGCGACATGGCCGATCCCGTCGCCGATCAGACTCAGACGCCGCTGCACGAGGAAGAAGCCGACCGCCGGCGCGAGCAGTCCGACGACGATGCCCGCACCGAACGCGAGCCGCATGAACTCGAGGTCAAGCATGCGCGTGCGAGGGGTCGTGCCAGACACCGGGCAGGTCCGCAGGAGCTCCGTCGAAGACGACCTCCCCGCGGACGAGCACTATTCGCTCGACGAAGCGCTCGACCGCGCCGAACTCGTGCGACACGTACAGGATCGTCACGTCCAGTTCGCGATGCAGTTGTTCGAGCAGCGCGGCGAGCGACTCCTGCGCCTCGACGTCGACACCGGTCGTCGGCTCGTCTAGAACGAGCAGCTCCGGGTCCGCCGCGAGCGCTTTCGCGATGAACGCGCGCTGCTGCTGTCCGCCGGACAGTGTCGAGAGGCGTCGGTCGGCCTGCGTCTCGAGGCCGACGCGCTCGATCGCCTCACGCACCGCCTCGCGGTCTGCCTGCCGGAGCGGTCCGAGAAACCGGGCGCGGGGGGCGCGGCCGGCCGCGACGAGCTCGCGAACGGTGACGGGAGCGTCGACACCCGCCTGTGCGCGCTGGGGCAGGTAGGCGAGCCGTTCTGCGGCGAGCTCGATTTGGCCCGAGGCCGGCTCCTCGAGTCCGAGCACGAGCCGGAGCAAGGTCGTCTTACCGCCGCCGTTCGGACCCGCGATCGCGACGAACTCGCCTCGTTCGACCTCGAGCTCGACGTCGCGCAGCACGAGCGGGCCGTGCCCGTACGCGAACGACACGTGGTCGAGACGGACCGCTACCGGCAAGCAAGCGCCTTCCGTAGCGCGGAGAGGTTCTCCCGCATCAGCGTCAGGTAGTTCTGGCCGCGGCTCTGCTCCGACGGCGTCAAGCCCTCGATCGGATCGAGCACCGCCGTCCGCGCTCCCACCTCACGAGCCACCGTGTCGGCCAGGCGCCGCGAGACGAGCCGCTCGAAGAACACGGTGCTCGCATGCGTGTGCCGAACGAGCCGGACGACGTGCGCGAGTTGCCTCGGCGACGGCTCCGACTCCGGACTGAGGCCTGTGATCGCCACCTGCCGCAGTCCGTAGCGCTGGGCGAGGTAGCCGAACGCGGCGTGGCTGGTGACGATGTCCCGGCGAGTGCAGTGGGCGAGGCCCGTGCGGTACGCGCGGTCGAGTGTCCGCAGATTGACGAGCAGCGGCGCCGTGTGCACGGGTCGTGGTAACGCGTCACCGATCCGGCGCACGATTCGCCCGAACAACACGGGGTCGAGCCAGACGTGCGGGTCCGCCGTGAGACCGCTCTCCTGCCCGGAGGCGGAGTGGAGCGGAAGCCCTTGGAGTACGTCGACTCTGGTCCCGCTCGAGTTCCTCACGGCATCGGCGACGGCCGGCTGGAACCCGTGGCCGAGGTAGAGGACGACACTCGTGCGCTCGATGCGAGCAACGGCCTGCGGCGTCAGCTCGAGGTCATGTGGCTCCGCGCCGGGCGGGGTGAGGTTCTCGACCTTGACGGACGGCGCGATCCGCTCCGCCGCGAACGCGAGCGGATAGAAGGCGGCGACGACCGTGTTCTTGCCGGTCGCACCCGAGCCGCAACCGGCCAACAGGAACAACATGAGAATGAGAACGATTCTTGAAATCGTGAATCGCACTATACTTCGTGCGATGACCTGGACAACCCACGCGCTCGACGTGCTCGACGATGCCGGCTACCGGCGCGGCGGGGCGCGCCGCGCCGTCGTCGAGCTGCTCGGTCGCCAAAACTGTTGCCTCAGCGCACAGGAGATCTTCGACGGGCTCAGGAAAGCGCGCCGGCCGGTCGGGATTGCGTCGGTGTACCGCGCACTCGAGGCTCTGACCGAGCTGCGCCTGGTAAAGCGTGTCGACGCGGGTGACGGGATCGCGCGCTACGAGCCCGCGCCGCCCGACGGTGACCACCACCATCACCTCGTTTGTCGCGACTGCGGCAAGGTCGAGGCATTTACCGATCCCAGGCTCGAGCGGGCGATCGACCGCGTTGCGGACGGAACGGGCTACTCCGTCGACGAGCACGAGGTCGTGCTCACCGGCGCGTGCGCTGACTGCGCCTAGTAGGAGCTAGAGGCCTGATGTGAAATTCCGCCGGGCCGGATGACGCCCCAGACACGGCGCCGGATCAGCACGTTCGCCCGCGACACGTAGCGCTGCTACGCGCCGCGACCGACCGCACTGCCCGGCTTGGTCTGGAGCGCCCCCGACGGCGGCCGAATTTCACATCAACCCTCTAACCCCGGCCGACGAACGCCTTCGTGCCTGCGACGAGGCCGCGCGCGACCTTCAGCTGGTACGCGCCAGTTCGCAGAAGCCGTCCCTCGCGAGGATTCGTCATGAAGCCCGTCTCCACGAGGATGACGGGAACGTCCGCCCAGTTGAATCCCGTCAGGTCGGCGCGGCGGATCAAGCCGATGTCTGACGCGCCCGTCGACCGGACGACCGCCCGTTGGACGCTGGTCGCGGCGCGTAGGGACGCGGCGTAGATGTCGTCGGTCCAGCCGCGGTGAAAGGCGGGATAGAGCGTCTTGACCCCGTGGCTCGACGGGCTCGCCGACCCGTCGGCGTGGATGCGAAGCATCAGCGCCGCGTGCCGCACATTGCAGAAATGCGCGCGGGCGACGTTCCCGAGCGTGGTCGTCGGCCCCGTGCGCGTCATCGCGACGCGGAACCCGTCGCGCTGCAGCAGCGCGCGCGTTTTCATCGCGATCGCGAGTGCCACCGGCGCCTCACCCGGCGCGCCGCCCCCGTCCTTGATCTTCATCACGCTCGACCCCGGGCCGATCGGTTCGGTCTGGCGCCCGATCGCGGGCGGCGTCCCGTGGCCCGGGTCGAGGCAGATCAGCGGGGCTGCCGGCTGCGCGAACACGGGAAGGAAGTGTGCCGATTACTTCTCGCCGGGCCGGGCAACACCGGGCACGATGGCGACCCGACGTGAGGGCGATATTCGTCGGCCGGCTCTCGTCCGGCGAGAGACGGAGCCGGCGCGATCCGCGCCGCAGTAGATCGGATCGCGCCGAGCTCCAGCGAAATAGACCCGGTGCCGAGCCGAAACTTGCGCCTCATTCCCCGGCTTGAACTCGGCGGCCGCTCGTAGCACGATGGACGGCAGTGGCAGTCACCGCCGAACAGGAGCTCCTCGAGCGCGCTCCGTTCGTTGCGGCGCTCGAGGAGGCGTTTGGCGACGTCCGCACCGGCGTGGGCCGGCTCGTGCTCGTCCCGGGCGAGGCGGGGATCGGGAAGACGGCCCTTGTTCAACGGTTCTGCGCGGAGCACCCGGACGACGCACGCCTGCTCTGGGGCGCCTGCGACGGTTTGCACACGCCGCGTCCGCTCGGCCCGTTCGTCGACATCGCACTCGCGACGGGCGACCCGCTCGAGGAGATCGTCGACCGTGGTGACAAGCCTCAGGCCGTGTTCGCCGCGCTTCGGGACGAGCTGAACGCGAAGAAGCCGACGATCGTTGTCCTCGAGGACGTCCACTGGGCCGACGAAGCGACGCTCGACATCCTGAGGCTGCTCGGTCGCCGGATCGAGGCGGTCGAGGCACTGGTGATCGCCACCTATCGGGACGACGAGCTCGACCGGACGCATCCGCTCCGAATCGTTGTCGGCGAGCTCGCGACGACCGCGGGGATGCGCCGCATCGAGCTCCCCGCGCTCTCCCTCGACGCCGTCAGCGAGCTCGCAGCGCCGCACGGCGTCGACCCAGAAGAGCTGTACGGCAAGACGGCGGGCAACCCGTTCTTCGTCACGGAGGCGTTGGCGACGGGGATGACGGATGTTCCGCCCACGATCCGCGACGCGGTGCTCGCCCGCGCTGCCCGTCTCGGGCCGGATGCTCGTGCGCTGCTCGACGCCGTCGCTGTCGTCCCGCAACGGGTCGAGTTGTCGCTGCTGGAGATCCTTGCCGGCGGCTCCCTCACGGAGCTAGACGAGTGCCTGGCCTCGGGGATCCTCCGCCACGAAGACCACTCGATCGCGTTCCGCCACGAGCTCGCGCGGCTCGCGGTCGAAGAGTCGATCAATCCGCATCGTCGTCTCGCCCTGCATCGGCAGGCCCTTGCCGTCCTCGAAGACCCGCCGAGCGGCACGCTCGATCTTGCCCGCCTCGCGCACCACGCTGAGGCGGCCGGCGACGCCGACGCGGTGCTGCAGTACGCGGCCGCTGCAGGAGCTCGCGCCGCGTCTCTCGGCGCCCACCGCGAAGCTGCTGCCCAGTACGCACGGGCGCTCAGGTTCGCCGACGACCTCGGACTCCATGCAAAGGTCGAGCTCCTCGAGCGCCGATCCTACGAATGCTACCTGACCGACCAGTCAGACGAGGCGATCGCGTCTCTCGAGCGAGCACTCGAGATCTACCGCGAGCTCGGCGACCATAGGAAGGAGGGTGTTGCGCTCTGTGCGCTCTCGCGCCGCATGTGGTGCGGCGATCGGATCCGCGAAGCCGAAGACGTCGTCCAGAGGGCGATCGAGGTGCTTGAGCAACTGCCGCCGGGGCCCGAGCTCGGAATGGCCTATAGCAGTGCCGCGTCTTTCTGCATGAACGTCGAGGACGTGGACGGCGCTCTTTCCTGGGGTACGCGTGCGCTCGAGCTCGGAGAGCAACTCGGAGACACTGAGATCCTCGTCCATTCGTTGAACAACGTCGGGACGATGGAGGTCCTCGCCGGTCGGCCGGGAGGCCGGGAGAAGCTCGAGCGCAGTCTCGCTCTCGCAGAAGAGGCCGGCCTCGACGATCACGTCGGCCGGGCGTACATCCACTTCGGCTGGGCGATGACCCGTACGCGCACGTATCCGCTTCAGGACCGCCTGGACGCCGGGCTCGAGTTCTGTGGGGAGCGCGGTCTCGACCTTTGGTGGCTCTACATGCTCGCGTACCGCGCCCGGGGGGAGCTCGACCAAGGCCACTGGGACGAAGCCGTCGATTCCGCGGCGTTCGTGCTCCGTCAGCGTCGCGACGCGTACATGCTGCGGATTCTCGGGCTCGTCGTACTCGCGCTCGTTCGCGCACGGCGCGGAGACCCGGACATTTGGTCGCCGCTCGACGAGGCACTCGCGCTCGGCCAGCCGTCGGGCGACCTCCAGCACCTCGCGCCGGTGGTTGCGGCGAGAGCCGAGGCCGCCTGGCTCGAGGGCCGCGCCGACACGGTCGCCGAGGCGACACAGGCCGTCTTCGAGCTCGCGGTTCGCCGGGAGTCCCCGTGGGTAGCCGGCGAGCTCGCGTACTGGCGCTGGCAGGCGGGCATTCGGGAGGAGGTCCCGTCCTGCGCGGCCGCCCCGTACGCACTGCAGATCGCCGGTGACTGGGTGGGCGCCGCCGACCTGTGGACCGAGATCGGCTGTCCGTACGAGGCGGCGCTCGCACTCGCGGACGGCGACGACGAAGAGACGCTCCGCCGCGCGCACGACGAGCTGCAACATCTGGGTGCTCAGCCGGCTGCGGCAATCGTCGCGCGCCGCCTGCGCGAGCGCGGCGCGCACGTGCCGCGGGGACCGCAGTCTGCGACGCGCGAGAACCCCGCGAATCTCACGCGGCGAGAGCTCGAGGTGCTCGGGCTCGTCGCGGAGGGACTGCGCAACAGCGAGATCGCCGAGCGCCTGTTCCTTTCGGAGAAGACCGTCGATCATCACGTGTCGGCGATCCTGAGGAAGCTCGAGGTGCGTACACGAGGCGAAGCGAGCGCCGAGGCCGTGCGCCTTGGGCTCGCCGGCCAAGATCGGTAGCGCCGCGCCCTAACCTGGGGAGCTCTCCCGATGTGCGTCGGCGCGCGTGCTCCTATCTTCGAGCCGACGAGAGGAGAGCGGGATGAAACAGACGTTCGTGCTCGTAGTGGCTGCGTTCGCTCTGCTCGCGGGGCCTTCGCACGCTGGAACCGTTCCCGGTCAATACATCGTCGTGCTGAAGGACGGCGCCAACTCGCACGCAGCCGCGCAGCGCGCCCGCAAGCTCGGCGGCGACGTCTTCGCGGAGTATGGGGTCGCGCTCCACGGGTACGCGGCTCGCCTGTCCGACTCCCAGCTCGCCTCGGTCGAAGCGGATCCCTCGGTTCAGTTCGTCTCGTCGGACGGCACCGCCGAAGTCGCCGGTTACGTCACGACGATCGTCCCGCAGATCGTGCCCAACTACATCGACCGGATCGACGGCGAGCTGAGCAGCACCGTTTCAGGCGACGGGACCGGTTCTGTGGACGTCAACATCGGCGTCGTCGACACCGGCGTCGATCTCTCCAACCCGGACCTAAACGTCGTTGGCGGAACGAATTGCATCGACCCGAAGAAGAGCTATCAGGACGACAACCTCCACGGCACGGCGATCTCGGGCATGCTGGCCGCCGAGGACAACGGCTTCGGCCTCGTCGGCATCGCCCCCGGCGCACGTCTCTGGGAGGCGAAGTCGTTCGACAAGCACGCGTCCGGAAAGTGGTCCTCGATCATCTGCGGCATCGACTGGGTGACGGCGACGCGAACCGACGCCGATCCCACGAACGACATCGTCGTCGCGAACGGAAGTTTTCGAGGGTTCGGCTCCGACGACGGTAACTGCGGGCGCACGAACGATGATCCGGTGCATCTCGCGATCTGCAACTCGGTGGCCGCGGGAGTCACGTGGGTCGTCGCGGCGGGGAACGACGTCCAGGAACATCATCCCTGCGAGCTACGACGAGGTGCTGACGGCGACGGCGATGGGCGACCACGACGGCAAGCCCGGAGGTTTTGGCACGTCACCGTTCTCGAGCCCGACCTACTGCGCGCAGCAGCCTGACGACACCGCGGCCTTCTTCAGCAACTTCGCGACCCTGCCCTCGGACGAGGCGCATACGATCGCTGCCCCCGGCCTCTGCCTGCTCCTCTACGTCCTCAACGGCGACCTCGCCGTCGAGTCGGGGACGAGCGGAGCGGCTCCGTTGATCTCTGGCACGATCGCGCTCTGCATCGTCGACGACCGCTGCAAAGGGACGCCCGGAGACGTCATGCGCACGGTGCTCTCCGATGCGGAGCGCTACAACCACGCCCACCAGGGATACGGCTTCTCAGGCGACCCGCTGCGGCCGATCGATGGGAAGTACTTCGGGTACTTGATCCGCACCGCGCCGTACTAGTCGAAGGCTTGAACCTCGGGTCCCATGCGTAGCACCATGGGTTTGTGGCCCGAGAAACGGCCGAGACGTCCGGCGTTCTGCTGGAGCGCTCCCGCGAGCTCGCGGCGCTGAGAGAGTCGCTCGACGTTGTCCGCGAGACGTCCCAGGGACGGCTCTTGCTCATCGGAGGTGAAGCCGGAGTCGGAAAGACCGCGCTCCTGCGGCGGTTCTGCGAGGGCCACGGCGACTTGGCGCGGATCGTGTGGGGCGCCTGCGATGCGCTGTTCACGCCACGACCGCTGGGCCCGTTCGTCGATGTCGCTCAGACCCTCGGCGACGAGCTCGAGGCGCTGATCGACAGCGCCGCACGTCCCTACGACGTGGCGAAGGCGCTCATGCGAGAACTTGGCGCAGCTGCGCCGACGATCCTCGTTCTGGAAGATGTGCAAAGGGCGGATGAGGCGACTCTCGACGTGTTGAGATTGCTCGCGCTCAGAATCGAGCCGATTCCGCTCTTGATCCTCGTGACCTACCGCGACGACGAGCTCGATCGCATTCATCCGCTGCGTGTCGTGCTCGGGGAGCTTGCAACGAGCCAAGCTGTCCACCGGCTGAAGGTCGAGCCCTTTTCCCCCGCAGCAGTTGCGATGCTGGCGAATGCGCGCGGTTTCGATGGGGCTGAGCTCTACCGGAAGACGGCCGGGAACCCGTTCTTCGTGACGGAGGCGCTCGCCGTCGGAGAGACGGAGATACCCGACACCATCCGTGATGCGGTCCTCGCCCGCGCCGCGCGGTTGAGCCTCGGCGCGCGGAAGCTGATCGAGGCTCTTGCAGTCGTGCCGCAGGCGAGCGAGATGTGGCTTCTTGAAGCGCTCGCCGACGACGGAGTCGAGCGACTGGAGGAGTGTCTGACCTCCGGAATGCTGAGGCCGGAAGACGGCCGTGTTGCGTTCCGACACGAGCTCGCGCGCCTTTCGGTGGAGGAGTCGCTTCCGCCCAACCGGAAGGTGGAACTGCATCGGCGAGCACTCGCCGCTCTTGTCACACCGGTGACGGGCTCGCCGGATCTGGCACGGCTTGCGCATCACGCAGAGGCTGCCGGAGACGCACGGGCGGTCCTCCGGTTCGCGCCCGCGGCTGCCGAACGTTCGGCCTCGGTCGGCGCGCACCGCGAGGCCGCCGCACAGTACGCGCGGGCCCTCAGGTTCGCCGACGATCTAGGGCTCGAGGGAAGAGCCGACCTGCTGGTCCGATGCGCTCACGAGCGTTTCATCACCGATCAGTTCGACGCTGCGATCGATGCCCTCAAGGAAGCCCTCCGCCTCTACCGAGAGCTGAACGACGAACGGCGAGTAGGCGAGGCGCTGTCTACCCTCGCGCAGGTGCTCGGGAAGACCGGACGGCTCGGGCAGGCTGAGAAGGCAACGCGGGAGGCTATCGCCGTGCTCGAAGGGCGAGGTCCCGGTCGCGAGCTCGCACGCGCTTACAGCACGCTCTCGCAGCTCGGCATGTACGCGGCCGATGCGGACCGGACGCTCACGTCAGGCAGGCGCGCGATCGAGTTCGCGGAGCGGATCGGCGACAGCCAAACGCTCATCCACGCATTGAACAACATCGGCTCCCTCGCGGCTTGGAGCTGGCCCGAGACGTCGAGCGAGCTTGAGCGAAGCCTGGAGCTCGCTCTGCAGGGCGGTTTCGAGGATGACGCCGGCCGAGCCTTCAGCAATCTTGCGGAGCTTGCCGTCTGCCGGCGCAATTACCGCAGCGCGGATGGGTACGTCCGTGCAGGGCTCGACTACTGCAGCGAGCACGGGCTCGACTTGTATTCGGGTTATCTCCTGGCGACACGCGCCTGGTCCGAGTTGGACCAGGGCCGCTGGACTGATGCGGCCAGCACCGCGGCGCATGTCCTCGACATGACCCGGGACTCGACCTTGAGAACGCTGACCGTGCTTCGTGTGCTGGCGACCGTGCGCGCGCGGCGGGGTGATCCAGGCGCGTGGGAGCCTCTCGACGACGCACTGGCCTTAGCCTCCTCGGCCCCCGACGAGCTTCAGCGAGTTGCGCCCGTGGCCGCCGCACGGGCGGAAGCCGCTTGGCTCGAGGGCAGAATCGACGATGTCGGAACGGAAACGGATGCGGCCTTCGAGCTCGCCCTACGCCGGCGCGCTCCTTGGGTGATCGGTGAGCTTGCCTGCTGGCGATGGCGCGCCGGCATTCGCGAGGAGCTCCCACCACAGACCGCTGAGCCGTTCAGCCTCTTGATCCATGGCGACTGGCGCCGCGCTGCCGAATTGTGGGCGCAGATCGGTTGCCCGTATGAGGCCGCGCTGGCGCTTTCTGAAGCAGATGACGAGGAGCCGCTGCGGCGGGCGCTCGGAGAATGCCAGCGCCTCGGTGCAGAGCCTGTGGCGGCAAAGGTCGCGCGCCGTTTGCGTGAGCGTGGGGCACAGGTTCCGCGCGGCCCGCGTGCGACGACACGGGAGAACCCGGCCAATCTGACCACGCGTGAGCTCGAGGTCCTGGCGCTCGTTGCGCAAGGGCTCCGCAACGCGGAGATCGCGGAGCGCCTGTTTCTCTCGGCCAAGACAGTCGACCATCACGTGTCGGCGATCCTGCGAAAGCTGGGCGTCCATACGCGCGGCGAGGCGAGCGCCGAAGCCACGCGGCTCGGATTCGCCGGCCAAGATCGGTAACGCCTGGTCCAAACGTAGGGAGGTCTCCCGATGTACGCAGGTGCGGGGCCTCGTACCTTCGAAGCATGGACGAGACCTACCGCATGCTCGGCAGGGAGCACCAGGCCGACCTCGAGCGTGAAGCGCTGAAACGCCGCCTCGCGGCGGATGCGCGAGCCGCAAGGCCCGCTCGTGGGGACGGACGACGAAGGAAGCGGCACGCGCGCATCGCCTTCGTCCCGGCGCGCTTGGCTGGATTGCTCCGCTGACGGGCGAGAGGAGGAAACAGATGCCGCGATACGTCGTGGAGCGCGCGTTCCCGGACGGCTTGCGGATTCCCGCAGGTGACGAGGGAGCTGAAGTGTGTCGCGCCGTCGTTGACCGCAACGCCGACGAAGGAGTCACGTGGGTCCACTCCTACGTGAGCGACGACCGGAAGCGCACGTTCTGCGTGTACGACGCGCCGACGCCGGAGGCGATCCGCAAGACGGCGGCGAGCAACGAGCTCCCGGTCGACCGGATCACGGAGGTGCGCGTCCTCGATCCGTACTTCTACATGGACAAAAGGAGAACAGAATGAAGCGGAAATACCTGTTGGCAGTCATCACCCTCGCGCTCGCCGCGGTCGGCACCGTCGCCGCGGTCGGCACCGTGATCGCGGTCGGCACGGCGGCCGGCGATCCCGACCAGCTGAGCACGGCGCGAGCGGCGACCGCCGGCTTCCACGACGTCGACGCCGCCGTCGCCGACGGTCGCGGCGTGCTCAGAGATGCGCTGGGGATCGCCTGCATCGACGCGCCCGGCATCGGCGGCATGGGGATCCACTACGTGAAGGGTGCAATCGTCGGCGACGGCGCGATCGACGTATCGACGCCGGAAGCGCTCGTGTACGAGCCACAGGCCGACGGGCGGCTGAAGCTCGGCGCCGTCGAGTACGTGGTCTTCAAGGCCGACTGGGACGCGAACCACAGCTCGCCGCCGTCCCTCTTCGGGCAGACGTTCAACTTCACGCCGAGCCCGAATCGCTACGGCTTGCCCCCGTTCTACTCGCTGCATGCGTGGATCTGGGAGCACAACCCATCCGGCATGTTCGCGCCCTGGAACCCGAACGTGACCTGCCCCT
>VAXU01000008.1 GCA_005885125.1 Actinomycetota bacterium | reverse complement strand
GAGTCTCGGAGTCGACGACTGACGCGCTCGCTGTTGTGGGAATGCAGTCGTCAGCTCGCCGACACAAGACTCAGCCCATCCGCTCGCCAGGCGCCGAGCGCGGAGGCTCACTTCCGCCTCGCGCGAGGCTACTTGAACCGCCCCGGCTTTCCTGGAGACGGCCTCCAAGATTTCCGGGGCGGTTCAGCGGCTCCGGATGGACTGAGTGGTCTCCGCCCGAGACACCCGAGGAGGCTAGGTGGGTCATCTGCCGGGAATGTCTCGGCACAGGACGCACGGACAAGAAGGGTCGCAAGCGGCAAAGATCGGACGATCCCGACGGCTGAGATCCTCCACATGGCGGCCAGCCCAAGGCGGCTGGGTTTGATCAGTACGCTGTCGCCATGCCTGCGCTCGTCAGGAGAGCGGTTCTCGACGCGCTGATCCATCCGAAGTTCCAGGCGGAGCTGCCCGAGGAGCTGCGAGACCACATCAAGTTCATCGTTAGGACGAAGCCCGGGGTGCCAAAGAAGCTAGCCGAAGCGCTGCTGGAGTTGACCCGGATTCCGGGCTACTAGGGAGGGTCTGGCGAAACTAGCGAAACTCACGCCGAGGCAGAGTCAGCGGTTGGCGCGAGGTGATGACAACAACCCGGTCGTCGCGCAGGGCAACTCGCTCCACGCCCCTGGTCAGCTCCTCGTCGCTCTCCCAGATCACAACCTCGCGTACACCGTGCGGGTCGTCGCTCTTGAGTTTGGCGATCAACTCAGCGGTGGTCATGACCCTCTCCTGCGAGGGTAGCAGCGGCGATCTACGCCGCGAACGGTACGCCTCGCGCTCGGGCGAGCGCGCAAAAGAGCTTGGCGGTGGAGACTGCCGAGCGGTGGCCCCACGACGCATCGGGATCGAGAACTTCTCGCGTTCGGGTCCGTTCTTGGAGGGTGGTATCGTCAGTGGAGAACTGGCCCTGCGGACCAGAACGCCGGCCGAAGCTCGAAAGCCGCCGAAAGCGTCCCTGACGCGGACGAGGAGTGGAGCAGAGGCGAACAGAGTTCATCTGCGGGGCCAGCGCGTGTGAGAGGGACACCTAAGCGGCCACCCGACCCTATGCCCGGGTGCCCACACGAGGACGTTCCACCGATTAGTGAGGGCGGGCGGGCTCCAGCATCCCAAGCAAAAATGCTCGCGCGCGTTGCTGACGACCGAGACGACCCGTGATTGGCCGTCGGGCGTGCTGATCAAAACGATCGCGTGACCTCTCCGTCGTCTCCTACCTCCTGGTCGGGTTTGTCCATTAGTCCAAACGCAAGTTCACCGATCTTCTTTTCGTCGAGGGCCAGGATTCCTCGATGATCTTGGGACTGGTCCTTGCGCTGGGGTCGGCGCTGGGCGGGAACGTGGGTTTCCTGTTAAAGCAGCGCGGCGCGGTGCTCGCCCGACCGATTCGACTGCGCCATCCGGCTCGCAGCGCCGTTGATCTGTTTCGCTCGAGATGGTTCCTTGTGGGATGGATCGTCTCGCTCGTCGCCTGGGTCCTGCACGTCGCAGCGCTCTCGCTCGCCGCCCTGTCAAGCGTGCAGGCGGTCTTGTCGGGAGGGCTCGTCTTCCTGGCGGTGTTGGCCGAGCGATTTTTCGGGTTTCGCCTCGAACGACGCCAATGGGCCGGCGTGACGATCACCGCCGCGGGATTGGTGATCGTCGGTCTGACGGCCACGCCCGAGGGGCCGCAACGCTCCTCGCTGGCGGCACTGATCGCCGTCGAGAGCGCGATCTTGCTGCTCGGCGTCGGGCTCGTGAGGATCTCGACGCGCAGGGGCGTCGAACAGCGCGGCGAAGCGCTCCTGCTCGCGACGGCCGCTGGCGTGCTGTTCGGGGTCTCCGACGTCGCCCTCAAGTACCTCACGCACGCGCACGGGCCGCTGTTCGGATTGCTCAGCCCGTGGACGCTCACCGCGCTGATCTCTTTTGTCATCTCCTTCTATGCCTCCGCCCGCAGCCTGCAGATCGGCCTCGCCATCGAGGTGATCGCGATCACATCTGTGGCAGCCAATCTCGCCGCCATTATCGGCGGCATCCTCGTCTTCGGCGAGCCGATCGGGTCCGGAGCGCTCGGGATCACCGCCCGCGTGCTCGCATTCTGCTTCGTGATCGCCGGCGCGGCGCTGGTGCCGGCCCCGCTACGCGCACACTTGGGCTCCGCCTAACAAGCATCGCGATGCCCATGCGTGAGCTGAGAGAGAATCTCTCGGCGCATAGGGACTGAAAATGCTTGCAGAGGTCATTACCATGGTACACTTGTAGCAAAGGTCACAAAGGCCACTCGCCGCTCTTGCGATTCGTTTCGCGCAGGCAGTCGCCGGCCACACGCCCTCGGCGACCTCACGGGCAGTTTCGTCCTCAGCTGAAGAGAGCCATCTCGATGAGACGCGTTTCCGCGCGCCGCAAGGCGGCGGAGAGGCACTCAAGGAGGTCGTCATGTTCCGCAATTCTGCCCCCGAGATGCTTGACTCGCCGGTACCCGGGGTCATTCCCGGGACGACACATGTCCACGGGCAGGTGCCGGATTTATCCCAGCCAGCAGCCGGGGAGGCGCAGGCGCCCGCTTCGTCGAGGCCCGACCGGAAGGACACGCGAGGCGGTGAGGATGTGATGAGCGATTCAGGGCGAATCGCTGAGCTGCGGGTGGAGGCCCGCTACGCGCGCGAGCGCTATGACCTCTACCGGGCAAAGATGTACGGCCTGCGCCCGACGACCATAACTCGATTCAGGGAACTCGAACGGATTTACCAAGGAGCCAACGCACGCCTCCGTCGAGCGCAGCAAAGAGCATCCGCCGCATAGCCGAGGCTGATCGCCCGCCGCTCCTCCATCGCGCGGGACGAGTTTCGTCCGCGCCCACCACCTTGAAGAGGGTCAGACTACCCCGGCGCACTGGACGAACCCCTCGTGCGAGCGATGTTCGGAGTTGCCAGCCGCGTTGGCAATGCGTGCTGCGATTGATGTGCGGACGACCCACGGCTGAACCGATCCGCGCTGGCCCACTTGAACATCCCGTCCCGCCGAATCGAAATCGAACGCGGGTGTGCGGTTCGCCTTGACGTTTTGGACCGTGCCGAGCGATTCGCCTGGGGACGCAGCGCGAGGTGTATCTTGGAGGAGGCGTCATGCCCTGGCTCGCCGAGACCGACCTTGGCAGCGCACGCGGGTTCGTGCGGGAGATCGCTGAGGCGCGGACGGTTGCCGATCTGCGCCGCAGCGCGCTGTCGGGTCTTGCGGAACTCGTCCCCGCAGACGTGCTTACGTGGGACCGCGTCGAGCTCGCGACGGGCGCTGTCTGCCACGAGGTGGTCCCCGCCGATGCCGAGCCGATTGGCGTGTTCGAGGCGATAGTGAGGCGCGCGGCTGACCACCCGCTCCTGCGCGCGCATGCCGCCCGCCGGCGTCCGGCGCTGCGCCTCTCCGAGGTCGTCGAGGCCCGCCGTCTGGCCATCAGCGAGCTGTACGGTGATCTGCTTTACCGGTCCGGTGTCGCGTACGGCATCGCGATCGGCGTACGCACCGGACGCGGCGAGGCCGTCGTCGCCGGGCTGGGCAGGACCGAGCGCGAGTTCTCCGAGCGCGACCGTGAGGTCCTCGATCTCGTGCGCCCCGGTCTCGAGGTCGCACTACGGTCAGCGGAGGCTCAGGGGTGCCTCGTCCGCGCGCTCGTGGCCACTGCTGTGTCAGGCACAGCCATTGTGCTGCTCGACAACTACGGCGAGATCGAACACTCGAGCCTCGACGGCGAGCGCTGGCTCGCCGAGCACTTCGGGGCGGCCGAGCACCCGGGCTGGCTACCGGGGGCGGTAGCCGGGTGGCTGGCGTTGCCGCCCCGCCCGGCGCTCGTCAGCGTGCGTGACGGCCGGCGTCTGACCATCCACCTGCTGCCAGGCGATCCGCACGCGCTGCTACTCGAGGAGGAGGTCGCGAGCTTCCGCCCGGACGCGCTCTACCGCCTCGGCCTGACCCCCCGCGAGACCGAGGTGTTGTGTGCGGCCACCGCGATCGAGGACGAGGCGAACATTGCTTGGGAGCTGTTCCTCAGCCTTCATGCCGTCCGCGAGCGGTTCGCGAGCTTGGAGGCCAAGCTCGGCGTGCGTACGGTCGCCGAGGCCGTCGCCCAGGCGCTCCGCGAGAGCGTGTAGACATCGGGTCTTGTGGGCGGGACGTTCCCGTGGCCCGCGGCGGCGCCGGCAGTGTTGGGTTCCTGTACTAACGGCCTGAGATCGAGTCGTTGTGCGCTGGTCGGCGCTCGCGCGGGGGACGATCAGTCGCGGGCGCGACGCGCCCTCTTGATTGGGCGCGACGGAGGTGGGCCTCGGTTGGCCTCTAGCCAGATGTTCGTCGGTGTGCCCGGTTGCGTCCCGGGGTTGCCGTGGTGCTTCGCCTGCGGCGGTCTCGGGGGGCGCACAGACGCCACCCTGGACGCGATAGCGGCGCATAGTCGGTCCCCTTGAGAGGCGATCAACTACGCCGCGGTCCAGGGTCACGGCTCACCCGGCTCGAGAACGTGCGGCCTTGTATTGCCGCCGGCGGGGTGTAAATTTGAGTGGCACAAGGCCTCTCGCGGCTTCTGCGAATCTGCCCGTGCATGGCCACCGCCGGCCGCTCGCCCACGACGACCTTACGGACGGTTTCGTCCTCGCTGAAGAGGGCTGATTCTCAACGAGGGTCGTGTAGTCCGAACGGCGCTCAAGGAGGTGCATAGCGATGCTGATGCAGTTCGATCCGTTCCGCGAGTTTGACCGGTTGGCCGAGCAGCTCGCGGCGGGCGCGCGGACGCCGCGGCCGTTTCCGATGGACGCCTACCGGCGCGGCGACGAGTTCGTGGTTTGCTTTGACCTGCCGGGCATGGACCCGGGCACGATCGACCTCACCGTTGAGCAGAACGTGCTGACGATCAAGTCAGAGCGGCGCTTTGAGCGCCGAGAGGGCGGTGAAGTGATCGCCGCTGAGCGCCCGCACGGTGCGTTTACCCGCCAGCTGTTCCTGGGCGACACACTCGACGCTGAGCGCCTCCAGGCCACCTACGACACCGGCGTGCTGACGCTTCGCATCCCGGTCGCCGAGGCGGCCAAGCCCCGCAAGGTCCCAATCACCGCAGGCACCGAGGAGCGGACGATCGAGGCCCAGACCTCCCCGGTCAGCACATAGAACCCGCTTCCAAACGCAGCCACAAGCAAACGGCGGCCGCCGCTACACGGAGAGGGGAGGCGAGCTAGATCGGACTCGCCGCGACCAATTGCACCCATCGCATGGCCTCGTCCCACGGCTCCCGACCCGCTCTAGACTGGGTGGGTCATGCCGAATATCTTCAGACTGCTGAGGCGCGCATCACGGATGCCGGCCGAGGGCCCGGATGCGGCCGCTCGGTCTGGTAGTGAATCAGGCCAGGCTGCTGAGAATGAGGCGCGGCGTAGGGTGTCGGAACGCGAGGCGCACAGCCGGGCGGCCGTCAACGAGGCGCGCCGCCAGGCATCGGACACCGAAACCCGCCGCCAGGCGGCCGCGAACGAGGCACGCCGCCTGGTTTCTGACAGCGAAGCCCACCGCCAAGCGGACGCGAACGAGGCTCGCCACCGGGCTGACGACGGTCGCTCGCGGGGGTGAGCAGGGCGCCAGCCGCTCAAGCGAGCGGCGTCACATCGATCTGGCTGCGGGGTTGGACAAAGAAAGCCCGCCGGCCAAGCCTGCGTCGGCCCCGCGATGTCGAGCGATGGGAGCGTCCGGGCTGTCCTTATTGCGGCGAGCTCCCAGGCCGCGTAGATCGGGTGAGTCGCCGAGGGGAGACGGGAGCTATTGGGTTCCTGGGAGGCGCTCCGCGTTCTGGCGCAGGAGTACCGCGAGCTAGACAGCGAACGCGTGCTCGTGCTCCTTTACAACAGCGGGCGCGGCAAGACAAGC
This sequence comes from Actinomycetota bacterium, assembly GCA_005885125.1. Classification (GTDB taxonomy): domain Bacteria; phylum Actinomycetota; class Thermoleophilia; order Gaiellales; family Gaiellaceae; genus 3-1-20CM-4-69-9. Next base: position 447 of record VAXU01000008.1, on the reverse strand, counting down.
GGGTTGGAGCTCCACCAAATGAAGGGGGGAGCCAACCTGCTTCACATCCGCGACGGCAAGGTGACGAGGCTCGTCATCTATTGGGACCGCGAGCGCGCGCTCGCAGACCTCGGCCTTCGCGAGTAGGCGATCTCCCTGACCTAGCCGCGGGACTCCGCTCGATCGTGGGGGGCCTTTCTGTGTGCCAGCGGAAAAGCTCGTGCGTTGGCAGCGAAAATCTCAGTAGCAGTCCCTCGAAAGCCTTTCGCCTTCGCCTCGACGGCACGCGCCCCCTCCCATGCACACGCCGCGGCGAATGTCTCGCGCGATGTCAACGGCTCGCGCTGGCTGCCAGCCCACCACGCGGGGCGATTGCGGCGTGTGCGCGTGTACGGATCGGGGCGCCCCGGTCAGCCGGTCCCGCGTTAGGCGACGCGGCGTCCATGCGATCCACTCAACGCTGCATCA
>VAXU01000007.1 GCA_005885125.1 Actinomycetota bacterium | reverse complement strand
TACGCAGTTTCGACGCCTCACCTTCTTCGGCCTCGACTCCGAACTCGTGCTCGTCGTTGTCCGCGTGCTTTTTCGCAGACGACCGCGGCCAGGCTTTGCGCTCGATCTCGTCGTAGCGACGCATTCGGTTTTCCTCGGGAGTGGGCTTCCCCTTGTCCTCGTCCTCGGTTCCGAGCGATGAGTCGAACTCTTCCTCGTCATCTTCTTCCCTTCCGAGGGACGAGCCGAACTCTCGCTCCCAGATCGTCTCCATCTCGCGCCACGTTCCGGCAGGAATTACGTCGGCCTTCGCCCCCGGCGGGAATACCCGCGGACGCACGATCAGGCCGCTGCCGCAGCTTCGACACTTTCTGACCGGCATCCCACGATTAGGCATCCGGCCTCGCTCCTCGAAGAAGTCGGTACTTCGAACCTCGCCGCGTTGGCCGCAGACGGGACAAGTCAACTTCGGCATGGCGGGGATCGTAAGGTAAACCGGAGGGCATCAAAGGAGGGCGCGCAAGGCGTCACGCGCCCGAGGCGACGGCAGGAGCCTGCCTGCCCCCGTTCGAGAGCGTGAAAAGCTCACGTTCCCCGGAAGTCATATCCGGCTCGTGCGGAACCGTCTCTTCGTTTGCTTCCCGCACCGCAAACACGTAGATAGCCAACGGCCATCGCTCAGCCGCTCGCGCATGTAGTTGTGGCCGATCACCCTGCACAAGATGTGCGCATACGGGGCTGCGCTGGGGTCGTATCGGTTTCTCATCTTGAGCCTCTACTTTCCGAACAATTGAACAAGCTCTTGTCCTGAGCCGCAAGGACGCGTTGCCGTAAGCCTTTACGGGGCCGCGCTGTCAACTTGGCGAAGAATCTCTTTGATTCGTTCGCGTGCGAAGAGGTCGAACTCAGCTATCTCTCGCATCGCCTTCCCGTGGACGTTGTATTTCGGGGGCTCACCGTACATTTCACGGAAGGCCAGGAGCATCGCTCGTTCTAACTTTCGCCAAGTCCGTACACGCTGGCGTCCTTTACAGGTGACGAGCCGGACATCAAATCGGTCTACCCCGTGTGCTCTCAAGACCTGCGGAGCCTTGGCGGCGACGCTCTGTGAGATTCGATCGATGCCCTTCTCTGTCGTGCCTATGTACGCAATGTACGAGTTCCCCCACGGGTAATGGATGAGCTTGTTCTGGACGATGACGTACACGAGCTTCATGGTCCCGACACTGAGGCGATTCACGTGCATCGCAGCCCCCGACTTCAAGGAGACGTTCAGTCGGCGGCGCGCCATCAATACTGATCGTTACACAGCCCAGTCCCGACCGGCCATGTCCCGCCGGGGCATCTAGTCGAGAGGTTTCGCTCCCACGCAGGCTTGAAGCGGGCCGGGCCGCGTGGCAAGCGTCCTAGGTCTACTGCTTCTGGCTGATCGTCACGATCGGCGCGTTCTGGATCGTGCGCATGGAGCACGTCCTGGAGCTCTTCGAGGGCATCTACCAGACGGGTCGCTGGCCGATTGGCGTGTATCCCGGATGGTTGCGCTACAGCGTGACGTTCCTCGTGCCCGTCGGACTCGCCGTTACCGTCCCCGCGCAGGCGCTCACGTCACGGCTCCACTGGCAGACGATGCTTATGGCAGTGGCATTCGCCGTCGCGCTGTTCGCGTTCACGCGCTGGTTCTGGCGTTTCGGTCTGCGCCGTTATTCAGGCGCTTCCGCCTAGCGCTGCGCGTCGTACATGCCCCACACGTCGCGCAGCGTGTTGCAAATCTCGCCGATCGTGCAGCGGGCTCGGAGCGCTTCGCGCATGGGGACGAGGAGGTTCTGCTCGCCGCCTGCGATGTTTCGCACGTCGGCGAGCGCTTGCTCGACGTCCGCGAGATTCCGTTCGGCCCGCACGCGCGCCGTGCGCTCGAGCTGGCGCCGCTCCGCCTCGGGATCGAGGCGATGGAGCTCGATCGGCTCGCTCTGCGCCTCCTCGAACCGGTTGACGCCGACGATCACGCGCTCGCCGGCCTCGACCTGCCGCTGATACTCGAACGCCGCCTGCTCGATCTCGTCCTGGACGAACCCCTGCTCGATCGCCGCCACCGCGCCGCCGAGCCCGTCCACGCGCTCGATCAGCTCCCACGCGCGCGCCTCGAGCTCCTCCGTCAGCGCCTCGATGAAATAGGCGCCGCCGAGTGGATCGGCCGTGTCTGTACCCCCCGCCTCGTGCGCGAGCAGCTGCTGCGTCCGCAGCGCGATGTGCGCGCTTCGCTCGGATGGAAGCGCCAGCGCTTCGTCAAAGCCGTTCGTGTGGATCGACTGCGCGCCGCCGGCAACCGCGGACAGCGCCTGGATCGCCACGCGGACGACGTTGTTCTCCGGCTGCTGCGCGGTGAGCGTCGAGCCACCGGTCTGAGCGTGGAACCGCAGCGCGCACGCTTTCGGGTTCGTCGCGCCAAAGCGCTCCTTCATGATCCGCGCCCAGAGCCGCCGCGCCGCGCGGAACTTCGCCACCTCCTGGAAGAAGTGGTTGTGCGCGTTGAAGAAGAACGAGAGCCGCGCGCCGAACTCGTCCGGTGACAATCCCGCATCGACCGCCGCCTGGCAGTACGCGATCCCGTTCGCGAGTGTGAACGCGAGCTCCTGCACCGCCGTCGAGCCCGCCTCGCGGATGTGGTAGCCGGAGATCGAGATCGTGTTCCACTTCGGGATCCGTTCCGCGCAATATGCGAACAGATCCGTTGTCAGCCGCATCGACGGACGCGGCGGGAAGATGTAGTTCCCGCGCGCCACGTACTCCTTGAGGATGTCGTTCTGCACGGTGCCGCGCAGCGCGTCTCCCTTGACGCCTTGCTCCTCCGCAACGAGCTCGTAGAGGAGCAGCAGCAGCGAAGCGGGAGCGTTGATCGTCATCGACGTGGACGCCTCGCCGAGCGGGATCCCGTCGAACAGCAGCTCCATGTCGGCGATCGAGTCGATCGCGACTCCGGTCCGCCCTACCTCCCCGACCGAGCGCGGGTCGTCCGAGTCGTAGCCGAGCTGTGTCGGCAGGTCGAACGCGACGGAGAGCCCGGTCTGGCCGCGCTCCAGCAGATAGCGGAAGCGCTGATTCGTCTCCTCCGCGGACGCGAAACCCGCGTACTGGCGAATCGTCCACGGCCGCCCGCGGTACATGTCCCGATAGGGGCCGCGCGTGAACGGGAACTCGCCTGGGAGCTCGAGCGCGTCCGGCGAGTCGTCGGCCGTGTAGACCGGCTTGATCTCGATCCCGGACTCGGTCTCGCGCCTGGTCCGAGCGTCTCCGGTGGATGCTTCGGCGGCTCGATCGTTCATTTCAGACGGACGCACGGGCGCAGCCCGCGCGTCCTGGAAACGGCGCCGCAAGCGGCGCCTCAGCAGTCGTCGCCATGCGGCAATCGTACGTCCGCAGGTCCGCGGAGGACGACCACGGACAGGCTCGGCTCTGGCCGGTAGCCGAGCTTCGCGTTCAGATTGCGCATCGGGGTGTTGCGCTCCTCGCTGCCGGTTACGAGCCGGTGGAAGCCGGCTTGCTTGGCTGCCGCGATCTGTGCGTGCTTCAAAGCCGTGGCGACCCCGCGCCGTCGCCACTCCCGCTTCACCGCCGTGAGCCCGTGGTGTGCATCGCGGCCGAAGTCGTCCATCGTCGCGTACCCGACGGGCTCGTCGCCCGCAAGCGCGATGAAGAACAGCTCCGGCTTGCGTGTCGGACGATCGACGTCGATCGCACGCCACTGCGCGAAGGTCGGAACGTCGTCGACACCCGGGATGTCTTCGAGAGCTTCGAGGCCGATCGGGTACAGGGCTTCGACGATGTCGGGGCGCTGGGCGCGCGAGACGATCTCAACGCCGGGCGGCGGCGCGGGCAACGGTGCATCGATCTCGCGGAGACGGAGCGCGACGGCCTTCTCGCCGCCGACGACGCGGTAACCGCGGCGTTCGAGGTAGTTGCGGGAGTCAGCGTCATCCTCCCGCGCCTCGCCCTGCAGGGTCTCGTTTCCGGCCGCCCGAGCGTGAGCGGAAAGGTCGGCCAGCAACGCCGAGCCGATGCCGCGCCGCCGCGCATCCGGAACGACGACGAGGTGTGCATCTGCATTGCCGGACGGCCAGGGGCGGACAAACCCGCAGCCGGCGGGCTCACCGTCCAGCCGTGCGACGAGGTACGTGAGCGCGTCGTCGCTGGCGATGTGGTGGCGGAGATTCTCGAGCCGCGGCGGCGTGCGGTCCGGGTCCGCGGCGGTGCGAACGGCGATCATGGCCTAGCGGATGTCGGTCATACACACCACCTCCCGGCGCGCCGCGAGACGCGCGGTCGGAGAACGTCGCCATAGTACGCCTGTGAGCGTCAAGGTGAAGCTGTTCGCCGGGCTGCGAGAGCTCGCAGGCTGGGGCGAGAAGGAGCTCGAAAACGTGACGCGCGTCGACGAGATCTGGCCGGTGCTCGGTCTCGGGCCCGAGCCGGAGGGATTGCTCTACGCGGTGAACAAGGAGTACGCGAAGCGAGACCGCGAGCTCCGCGAGGGGGACGAAGTGGCGCTGATCCCGCCGGTCAGCGGCGGCGACTTCCGGCTCACCGAGGAACCGTTGTCACTCGATGCGGTCGTCGATGAAGTCCGAAACGACGAAGCGGGCGCAATCGCGACGTTCACCGGGACGACGCGAGTCCACTCACGCGGCCGCACGGTGACCCATCTCGAATACGAGGCGTACGCAGGGATGGCCGAAAAGGTCATGGCGGAGATCGCCGAGGAGCTGCAGTCGCGCTACAAAGTGTGCGCGATCGCGATCCACCATCGCACCGGCCGGGTCGAAATCGGCGAACCGTCGGTTGTGATCGCGATCTCGGCCCCCCATCGCCAGGACGCGCTGTCGGCGTGCAAGGACGCGATCGACACGCTCAAGGAGCGCGTGCCCCTGTGGAAGAAAGAGGTCTACGAAGGCGGCGAGGAGTGGATCGGGCGCGGCTCCTGAAACCGCGATCCACGACCGATACCTCTAGGCACAATGGGTGGCATGGAGCAATACCCCCAGGAATGGCGTGACTACGAGCCGATCCAGCCGAAGGGCTTCGACTGGCGCGCCGCGCTGCGCAAGCTCTGGGCGCCCATCGCGGCGCTCGGCGCCTTTCTGGCCAAGTTCGGCGTTGTCCTCCTCAAGTTCAAGTTCCTCTTCTCGATGTTCGTCTCTGCCGCGTTCTACGTCTGGCTCGGCGGCTGGTGGTTCGGGATCGGCCTGATCTTCCTGTTGTTCGTGCACGAGATGGGTCACGTCGTCGAAGC